>CANGXD010000016.1 GCA_947457545.1 Gemmatimonadaceae bacterium | reverse complement strand
GCCATCGAGGTGCTCCGGCGTCCTGTGTACAGCCCGGGCAAGGCGTTCGTCGGTTCGCTGCTGCCCGGCGTCGGACAGTTCTATACCGGGCACACCGCGCGTGGCTTCCTCACCCTGCTGGGCGTCGGTGGAGGGTTGGGGGCGGCCTTTGTGCAGAAGAGCACCACCGAAACGATCGCCTACACCGACCCCAACGGCGTGGCGGCACCCTACACGCGTACCACCCAGGAACGCGCGTACTTCATTCCCGGCGTCGGTGCCGCTGCGGGCTTCCTGGTCATCGGGATGATCGACGCCGTCGTCTCCGCCAACCGCTCGCAACGCGGCGCCGACATTGTCGCGCGTCCAACACGCGCGGCGACCATCATGCCACTGCTGCCGCGCTCACAGCATGAACGCGGCGGCGTGATGGTGGCCGTGCGCTTCTAGCGCGCCGCTTATTTGGTCTTGAACGCGCCGATCGCGTTGCGCGTGAACTCCGACAGCACCAGCGTTCCGCTCATCGAGGCACGTTCAGCAAGCAGGGTGTCCCACTGTTCGGTGCCGGCCCAGAACACGCGCTTCATCATCGCCATCGCTTCGGGATTCGACGCGGCGAGGGTCGTCGCCAGGGTGTCGACATGCGCATCGAGTGCCGCGATCTCGGACACGACCTTGGCGTACAAACCGCGACGCTCGCACCACGACGCATCGCGCCAGTCCGCATCGACCGCCATCTGACTGAACGACGCGAGGCCAATCTTCCTTTCGATCACCGGGCCGACGACGAAGGGGCCGATGCCTACGGCCAGCTCGCTCAGTTTCGCCGAGGCCTTGTCTACCGCCACGCTGAAATCGGACGCGGCGATGAGACCGACCGCACCGCCGGCCGCTTTGCCGTGCACGCGGGAGATGACAAACTGCGGGGCACGGATCATCGCCAGAATCACACCGGCGAACCCGCTGAAGAACCGCTGACCCTGCTCGCGGTCGGCAATGGCGGCCAGCTCGTCGAAGCTGGCGCCGGCGCAGAACGGTCCACTCCCGCCGCTCTGCAGGACGATCACGCGCACGGCGGGGTCGGCGCTCACGGCGCTCACCGTCGCCGCCAGTTCCTGTAACACGGCACTCGGGAGCGAATTGCTCTTGGGATGGTAGAACTCGATGCGGCCAATACCGTCGGCCACATGGGTGCGGACGTAACCGTCCGGACCGGAGGTGATGGGAGGGAAGGGCGTCATGTGAGGCAAGATAGCGCCCTGTTCCGATTGTCGAACCCGCTGCCGCCCCAGTACCTTTCGACCATGGACCACACCATGCCTGTCCCCGCCGAGGATCCGGCCCTCCTGGCCGCCTTCGAAGCTCGTATTGCCGCCGGTGAAAGCATCGAGCCGAAGGATTGGATGCCGGAACGCTATCGCAAGCAGCTCACGCGGATGATGTCGCAACACGCGCACTCCGAAATCGTGGGCATGCTTCCCGAAGGCAACTGGATTACGCGCGCACCCAGTCTGCGCCGCAAGCTGTCGCTTATCGCCAAGGTGCAGGATGAAGCCGGTCACGGCTTGTACATCTACTGCGGCACCGAAACGCTGGGCGTCGATCGCAAGGAACTCGTCGAGCAGCTCATCGACGGACGCGCGAAGTACTCCAGCATCTTCAACTATCCCACGCTCGCGTGGGCCGACATGGGCGTCATCGGGTGGCTCGTGGACGGCGCCGCCATTGTGAACCAGACAGTGCTCGCGAAGGCCAGCTACGGCCCGTACGCGCGCGCGATGGTACGCATTTGCAAGGAAGAAAATTTCCATAAGCGTCAGGGCTACGAAATTTGCACGGTGCTGGCCAACGGCACGCCCGCGCAGAAGGCCATGCTGCAGGACGCCGTGAACCGCTTCTGGTGGCCAGCGCTCATGATGTTCGGGCCGAGCGACACCAACTCGCCCAACAGCGCGGAACTCCTGCGCTGGCGTGTGAAGCGTAAGACGAACGACGAGCTGCGTCAGCGGTTCGTGAACCTCACCGTGCCGCAGGCCATCGCCCTCGGCATCACGCTCCCAGATCCCGACTTGCATTTCGACGAGAGCACCGGCAACTGGGAGTTCGGCGAAATCGAATGGTCGGAGTTCCACGAAGTGCTCAAGGGCAACGGGCCGTGCAATCAGGAGCGCATGGCCGCGCGTCGCGCCGCTCACGAAAACGGCGAGTGGGTGCGCGCCGCGGCGTCGGCTCACGCAGAAAAGCAGCGCGCGCGTCGGGATACGGCCGCCGCATGAGCACCATCGACGACAGCCAGTGGCCTCTCTGGGAGGTCTTTACCCAGGGCGCCCGTGGCGAGCCGTTCGAGCACGCCGGCAGCGTTCACGCGGCCGATGCCGAACACGCCATGCAGAACGCGCGTGATGTGTACACGCGACGCGGTGAAGCGGTGAATCTGTGGGTGGTGCCGAGCAGTGCCATCGTGGCCTCGGCGCCCTCCGACGCCGGGCCGTTCTTCGATCCGGGGAACGACAAGCCGTACCGGCACCCGCAGTTCTACGTCGCGCCGCGCGGCGTGCGCATTTTCTGAGGCAACGCGTGGCTCACGACGAAGAAGAAGCAACCGTTGCTGGGAAATCCGGAGTCGTGAACAAGGCGCCCGACTATCCCATCGCGGCGCCGCGCACGGCGCCGATCGCCAATCCGCTGTTCGAGTATCTGCTGCGACTTGGCGATGACCGCCTCGTGCTCGGGCACCGGTTGTCGGAATGGTGCGGACACGGCCCGATTCTCGAAGAAGACATCGCGCTGTCGAACATGGCGCTCGATCTCATCGGGCACGCGACCAGTCTCCTGGCGCTCGCCGGCACGGTGGAAGGGCAGGGGCGCGACGAAGATGCACTCGCCTTTTTTCGTGATGGCACGGCCTATCGCAATGCGCTGCTCGTGGAACAGCCCAATGGCGACTTCGCGGTCACCATGGTGCGGCAGTTCCTCTTCGATGCGCACAGCGTGCTGCTGTGGGATCAGCTCTCGCGCGCGTCGCATCCGGAGCTTGCGGCCATTGCGGCCAAGTCGCTCAAGGAAGACAAGTACCATCTGCGCCACAGTAGCGAGTGGATCGTGCGACTCGGCGATGGCACCGACGAGAGTCATGCCCGCACGCAGCGTGCGCTCGATACGTTGTGGCGTTACACCGCCGAACTGTTCGATCACGACGCGGTGAACGAGGCGGTGGCGGCGCACGGGATCACGGTCGACACGGCCGCTCTGCGCGCGCTGTGGGATGGGCTCGTGAACGACGTGCTGCAGCGCGCCACACTCACGCGGCCCGCCGACGAGGCCCCGCAGCGGCGTGGCGGTCGCCGCGGCATGCACAGCGAGCATCTGGGACATATGCTTGCCACCATGCAGAGCGTCGCGCGCGCGCACCCCGGCGCGAGCTGGTAAGCAGGCATGCTCACGCGTGAGGAAGTGTTCGGGATTCTGCACACGGTGCCGGATCCCGAGGTGCCCGTCATCAGTGTGGTGGAGCTCGGGGTCGTGCGCGACGTGGAGATCACGCCCGAGCTGATCACGGTGACGATGACGCCTACCTACTCCGGCTGTCCCGCCATGCGCGAAATGGAAGCCGATGTGAAGGCGGCACTCACCGCGCGAGGTGTGCCGCGTGTGGAAGTGCGCATGGTGCTCACGCCGGCATGGACCACCGACTGGTTGGGAGCGGACGCGCGCGAAAAGCTGCGTCGCTATGGCATTGCGCCGCCCGGGAAGGCGGAGGCCGGTGGATTCGTGACCCTGACGCGCGCACGACCGGCGGTGGCGTGTCCATTTTGCGGGTCACCCGACACCCAGTTGCAAAGCGAGTTCGGATCGACCGCATGCAAAGCGATTCACAGCTGTCGCAGCTGCGGCAGTCCGTTCGACGAGTTCAAGGCGCACTGATTTCGCGGTCCATGCGCCACACGAAAAAGCCGCCAGCGCCCATTGGGCACTGGCGGCTTTCGCGTTACCGGTTGTGCGTTCGGTCGCTTACTTCAGCGAACCAAAGGGCACATGGCCAGCGCGCTCGTCGGCCGAACGGCAGCCGGTCGGAGCACCCTTGCCATCAACCAGCTGCCACACTTCCACGCGGCGGTTGGTCGACTGGGCCGAACGATCGCCCTTGGCGATACGGCCACGGTTGGCCGGCGGCGGCTCGGTCTCGTCAGCACCAGCCGACGTCACGAGGCACTGCTCACCGAAGCTCGACGTCACGATGCGATCCTTGATCGACGCCGCATCCTTGCCGGCGAGACGGAGGATCTGCTTGGTGACCGCCTCCGCGCGGCTCTTGGCAAGCTTGCTGTTGTACGCTTCCGAGCCGTAACGGTCGGTGTGGCCTTCCACCGAGACGCGGAGCGTCGGGATGCGCAGCATTGCATCGACAACCGTCTTGAGCGTGTCCATGCCCGTCTTGAGCACGATCGCACGATCGAAGTCGAAGAGCGCTTCGTCGAGCGCGATGTTCGCCATCTTGGGCGCGATGCACTCGACCGACGCCGACTCGCTCTTCGAGCTGCCGTACGCCGTCTTGGTCACCGTGATGGTGGTGGTGCCGGCCGCGTTGCAGGTCACGGTGCCGTTGCTGACCGAGGCGATCGACGCGTTGGCCGAGCTCCAGGTGATGGCGCCGAGGTCCACATTGTCCGCGTCAACAGCCTTCGAGCTGAACGAGAGCGTCTTGCCCACGTCGGTGGAGCCGCTCTTCGGGGTCAGCGACAGCGTCCACGCCGGCGGCGGCACGGTGACCGTCGACTGCGCCGTACGCTCGAGCTTCTTGACCAGGCCCTTGCAGGTGATCGTGGCGGTGCCGTACTTGACGGCCTTGACCTTGGCGGTGTTGTCCACGGTGGCCACCGACGCATCGCTCGACGAGCAGGTGAGGTTCTGCACCTTGCGCAGCTCGATGATCTTGCCCTTGGCGTCGGCCGCGCTGAGCGCGAACTGACGGTCGGCCCCACGATTCACGGTGGCGCTCGCCGGGTCGATCTTGAGCGCCCAGTTGAATTCTTCCGTCTTGGCGCAGGCGCCACGCAGCGCGTACGTCACGCCGGCACGGAGGCCAAGGTTCCGCGACGTGCCGGTGAGCTCCTGCTCGTTCGGCGACGGGTTGCGGTCGAGCACGCCATCGACGCGTGCGCCCCACTTGCCGCTCGAGCAGACCTTGAGGCCGAGCAGCGCGGAGAAGCCGTCTTCGAACTCGTTGGCGGTGGACCGGCCATCGTAGATGGAGTTCACATAACCGGCACCGAGAATGACCGACGTCTTCTTGGACGGCGTCACGGGGACCGTGAGCGTACCAAGCACGCGTGCCGGGCGATACGTAATGTCCTCGAACGGATTACGCGTCGCCTTGGTCGTGCCGATCTGGACATCGCCTTCGACACCGAGCCAGCGATATACGGACACGCCGAGTCGGCCACCGACGCCGAGCACGTTGTCCATCTTGATCTTCTCATCGAGCTTCGTGAACTGACCGAAAGCACCTACTTCGATACGTTCACCAAGACCCTGAGCGTGGGCCGTCGGCGCTGCCGCGACCGCGGTCAGCAGCGAAAATCCGACCAGCTTTTTGTTCATGGTGTCCTCTGGGAATAAGCCTGTTGAGCGGGCACACCGTGCCCCGCACCCGTCCGTGGGCACTCGCCTACGGGGAGCCCTTCGAAAATAAGTGATCTGTCAGACATCCGATACATTACCGAATTTGGACTACTGACAACCTATCCTGTAACGGTCCGACGCTCGTCCGAGGACAAAAAGGCCGTTTTGCGTGACAACCCGTGAGCCGCGGCGACTAGTCGTGACGAGTTTGGCGGGGGCCGTCTTCCGTAAGCAGGAACGCGTTCCCAGTGGAATCTGCCGGCCCCCGTGCCGGTTACTACATCGTGAGAATCGCGGTCGCCCGTTCGCGAATGAGGTCGACGGAGGGAATCACAACCTCGAGCAGGTCCGGGTGGTAGGGTACCGGGATGTCTCGGGGCGCCAATCGCTCCACGGGCGCATCGAGGTGCCAAAACGCGTCCTGTACCAATGCACCGGCAATTTCGGCGCCAAAGCCCGCCGTGAGGTTGTCCTCGTGCACGATGAGGCACCGGCCCGTCTTCTTCACCGACGCCAGGACGGTCTCCCGGTCCCACGGCGCAATCGTCCGCAAGTCGATGAGTTCGACCGCATCACCCAAGGGCTGCACGGCCTCAACACAGCGATGCACCATCGCCCCCCACGTCACGAGTGTGAGGGCGTCGCCCGCCTGCACGATGCGCGCGCGACCCAGCGGCAACACATAGTCATCGCCGGGATAGCGTGCGCTGCCGTCGCCGGTCATGAGCAATGAACGATGCTCGAAAAAAATGCTCGGGTTGGGACTGCGCATGGCGGCGCGCAATAGTCCCACCGCGTCGGCGGCATTCGAGGGCATGATGACCTGCCAGCCGTACGCATGCGCAAAGCGCACCTCGTCGCTCAGCGAATGCCACGGATCGCCCACGTCCTTGCCGAAGCCACCGGGCATGCGCACGACGATGGGCGCCGCAAAACGATTGGCGGTACGCCAACGCATCGTGCCGCAGTTGTTGAGCTGTTCCGCCGCCGGATCGGCGTACTTGCGAAACTGAATTTCCGCCACCGGCATCAACCCGCTGATCGCCATGGCGACAGCGCGGCCGATGATCCCTTCTTCGCTGAGACTCGTGTCGAACACCCGCTCAGCGCCGAATTGCTTCTGCAAGCCTTCGGTGACGAGGTGCACGCCGCCCTTGCGGCCAACATCTTCGCCGTACACGACGACTTTGGGATTGACCGCGAGCTCGTGCCGCAGCGTGCGTCGAATGGCTTCGGCAAATCGGAGCAGTTCTCCGTTTTCCTGCGCGACGTCGGTCCCGCCAAGCGCGGCACGTTCCGCACGCGAGAGGCCACCCATGGGTTCCGTGGGGGCACTGTCGTCGGCGTAGACGTGCCTGGCAACCGTGGAAGGATCGGGCATGGGACGCGCGCGCGCGGCCGCGAGCGCCGTCTCGACATCGTACGCCACCTCGCGCTCGAGGGTCGACCACTCCTGCTCGCTCATGAACGCCGGCACGAGATACGCGCGCAGTTGCGGCAGCGGATCACGCGCCAGGTCGGCGGCGATTTCACTGTCGGTGCGGTAGCCCTTTTGATTGTCGGGGCCGGAATGACTCGAGAGGCGCGGCACCGTGAGGCGCACGAGTGCCGGACCGGCACCGCTGCGCACATGTGTGGCTGCTTCGTGCAACAGCCCCGACGCTTCGTGCGGATCGGTGCCGCTGCCGTTGCGGATGAACAGGTTGTTGAACGACGCCAGATTCTTCGCGATGTCGCCGCCCGGCGTTTGCATACCGCCGCGAACACTGATGCCGAGGTCGTTGTCTTCGATGTAGAAGAGCATCGGCAACTTGAGCGTCGTCGCCATGGTGAGCGCTGCCCAGAAACCGTTGGTGGCGACGGAGCCGTCGCCGCCGAGCGCCACACTCATGCACGCACGGTAGCTCTGGTCGGCCAACGTGTCGCGATGGTAGACAATGCTCTGCGCCCATCCCGCGGCCGGCGTGTATTGCGAGCCGACGTCGCCGGCCATGGGCAATACCGTGCAGCCGTTGTTGTTGGGGAGATTGCACACCACGCCGATGTCGCGCCCATCGCTGAAGCCGCCGGAGCGGCCAAGTGGGCTGGCCAGGGCATCCTCGATGCTCAGTCCGATCGAGAGCAGCAACGGTCGTGAGCGATAGTACGCGCCCGCCCCGTCATGCGCTCCCGTGAGGAGCGAGCCCAGAATACTCTGCGCCATGTCGTGACCGCGCGCCGAGAACTGGTAGAGCACCAGATGTTCGCGGGGGACATTGGCGCGCTGTTTGTTCGTCAGCTCTTCGACATCGTCGAGCGCACGAGACACCAGCGTGTTGTATGCGATACGGCGCCAGTCGAATCCGGCACGAGGAGGTACGGCAGTGGCGGACGACTCACGAACGACGGGCCGCGCGGCAGTCTTGGCAGGCATAGCCTACTAATCTGCCAACTACTTCTCCGAATCGGGAGCGTTGGCGGCGAAGGAGACGGCGTTGGGCGTCACGGCTTTCGCGCCCATGATCGCCAGACGTGCCACGGCCGTGACACTGGGGACGCCGACGCCGATGCAGAGGAGCAACAGGTTGCCGGCAAGCCACAGGGAGGTGAAGCGCTGGACCAGTGTGCGGTCGCGGCTGACGATCAAGGCGACGACGGCCGTCGCGTTGAGCAGGAGGAGCCCCGCCAACGCCCAGGAAAATGCCGTCCAGCCGATGCCCGCAAGCCACTGCAATGCCGACGAATCCATGGGACGCTCCCTCTTTGGGGTGGGATGACGCGTAGATCGTACGCTCCGGACCGCAAAAGCGCGAGGCAAACGCCCGTGAAGGAAACACCACGTGAAACAGGGCGGCACGGTCCCCTGTCAGCGCCCCCGTGCTAGCTTTCGGGGATGTCCTATTCCTCGGCTTCCCTCCTCGTCGAGCAGGCGCACGGCGTCCTTACCCTGACGCTCAATCGCCCCGACGTGCTGAACAGCTTCACCCGCGATATGGCGATGGCGCTGCAGGCGGCGCTCGCCGACGCCGCGGCCGACGATCAGGTTCGTGCCGTCGTTCTCACCGGCGCCGGTCGGGGCTTTTGTGCCGGGCAGGATCTGGCGGAAGCGCTGCCGCAAGACGGCGGGCCCATTCCGGATATCGGCGAGATCGTCAAAGCCAGCTACAACCCGATCATCCGCGCCATTCGCACTCTCGAAAAGCCGGTGCTCTGCGCGGTGAACGGCATTGCGGCCGGTGCCGGCGCCAATCTCGCGTTTGCCTGCGACCTGACGATCGCGGCGGAGGAGGCGAGCTTCGTGGAGAGCTTCGCCAAGCTTGGGCTCATTCCCGACACCAGCGGCACCTTCTTCGTGCCGCGGCTCGTGGGGATGCAGCGCGCCACCGGTATGTTCTTCCTCGCGGAGAAGATGCCGGCCGCCAAGGCCAAAGAGTGGGGGCTCATCTGGGATGTGGTGCCGCGTGAGTCACTCATGCAGACCGTCACGCAGCTCGCCACGCAGCTGGCCTCGCAGGCAACGCGCGGCTTCGGCCTGACCAAGCGTGCTCTCAACGCCAGCTTCGCGAATTCGCTCGACGCGCAGCTCGACGTCGAGGCACAGGCGATGCACGAGGCGGGACGCACTGCCGACTACGAAGAAGGGGTGCGCGCGTTCCTCGAGAAGCGCGCCCCGGTCTATCAGGGGAAATGACGTCTGTGACCGGATCGTTAGACAGCACGCGCGCACCGATCGGCGTCGTCGGTGCGGGCGCGATGGGGGCGGGCATCGCGCAGGTGGCCGCGATGCACGGGCACCACGTGGTGCTCGCCGATGCGATGCCGGCCGCTGTGGCGCGTGCGCGCAGTGGCCACGAGCGCGCTGTCGCGCGTGAGGTGGAGAAGGGGCGCCTCACGCGCGAAGGAGCCGACGCCATGCTGGGGCGGATCACGTATGTCGAACAGGTGACCGCCGAAGCGCTGGCGCCGATGGCGAACTGCGTGATGGTGATCGAAGCGATCGTCGAACGCCTGGATGCGAAACAGGAGCTCCTGCGCACGCTGGAGCGGGTCGTGACGCCGGCGACGATCCTGGCATCGAACACGTCGTCGTTGTCGATTGCGGCGCTTGCCGGGGCCTGCGAGCACAAGGCGCGGGTGGTGGGAGTGCACTTCTTCAATCCGGCGCCGGTCATGCCGCTGGTGGAGATCATCCCCGCGATCAGTACGTCGCCGGAGACGGCGGAGACCGCTCGCGCGCTTGCGGCCTCGTGGAAGAAGGTGACGGTCGTCGCGGCCGACACGCCCGGCTTCATCGTCAATCGCGTGGCCCGCCCGTTTTACGGCGAAGCCCTGCGCCTGCGAGAGGAAGGCCTCGCCGATTGCGCCACGATCGACTGGGCGCTCAAGACGGTGGGCGGATTTCGTATGGGCCCGTTCGAGCTCATGGATTTCATCGGGCACGACATCAATTTCGCCGTGACCCGGTCGGTGTTCGACAGCATGTTTCACGATCCCCGCTATCGTCCGAGTCTGCACCAACAGCGGCTGGTCGAAGCGGGATGGCTCGGGCGCAAGAGCGGTCGCGGCTTCTATGACTACGCCGAAGGCGCGGTACAGCCCGCGCCAACGGAAGATCCGGTACTGGCCGAGGCCATTGTGCACCGCGTGCTGGTCATGCTGGTGAACGAAGCGGTCGATGCCGTGCATCTCAACGTGTGCAGCAGCGCCGATGTGGAACTCGCCATGACGACGGGCGTGAACTATCCCAAGGGGTTGTTGTCGTGGGGCGACGAGCTCGGTCCCGCCAACGTGCTCGCGCAATTGCAGGCGCTGCAGTTCGAAACGGGCGATGACCGGTACCGCGCCAGTGTGCGTTTGCGTCGTGCAGTGCAGGCGGGACGGTCGCTGCTCGATCCGGCGCGCGCCTGATGAGTCACGCGCCCGAGGCCGTCGTCGCCCATCTCATGCAGCGCGATGCCTTCTCCCAGCTGATGGGTATGGAGGTGCTGTCTTCAGCTGTTGGACAGGCGGTCGTGCGCATGCAGGTGCGCGATGATATGGTGAACGGCTTCGGCACGCTGCACGGCGGGGCGCTCTTTTCGCTGGCCGACAGTGCGTTCGCCTTTGCCACCAACGCCGGCGGCACACTCAGCGTCGCGATCGACATGACGCTCAGTATTCCCGTGGCATCGCGCCCGGGTGATGTGCTCACCGCGACCGCCGTCGAACAGAGCACCACCAATCGGTTGGCGTTCGTCGACGTGACCATTCGTAATCAGGACGACATTCCGGTGGGCTATTTCCGAGGCACGGTGTACCGCACGACGCGCACACACGAGCTGGGAACATGATCCACCTCGCCTTTGCTTTCGGAGATTCGTGATGGCCGCAGGACATACGAACGCCACGCAGGCGTGGCTGGTCGATGGTGTACGTACCCCCATCGGCAACCTCGGTGGGGCGTTGAGCAGCATCCGCGCCGACGATCTCGGCGCACACGTCATCAAGGCGCTCGTCGCGCAGGTGAGGGCACAGGCGCCGGACTTCGATGCAGCCGCCGTGGCTGACGTGATCATGGGGTGTGCCAATCAGGCCGGCGAGGACAATCGCAACGTGGCGCGCATGTCGGCGCTGCTCGCGGGCCTCCCGGTCACGGTACCGGGCGAGACGGTGAACCGGCTGTGCGCCTCGGGTTTGTCGGCTGTGGCTGGCGCGGCGCGGGCGATTCGCGCCGGGGAAGGCGCCGTGTACATCGCCGGCGGTGTCGAGAGCATGACGCGCGCGCCGTTCGTCTTGAGCAAGGGCAGCACCCCCTTTGCGCGCGATGTGCAACTGTTCGACACGAGCCTCGGCTGGCGCTTCGTGAACCCCGCCATGAAGGCCATGCACGGTACCGACAGCATGGGCGAGACCGCAGAGAATGTCGCGGCGCAGTATGGAGTCTCGCGCGCCGATCAGGATGCGTTTGCGGTACGCTCGCAACAGAAGGCGGCTGCGGCGCGCGCCGCCGGCCGTTTTGCCTCCGAGATTGCGCCGGTCACCATTCCACAGAAGAAAGGCGATGCGGTCGTTGTGGCGCAGGACGAGTTTCTCCGTCCAGACACCACGCTCGAGACGCTCGCGCGTCTCAAGCCGGCATTCCGCCACGACGGACAGGGAAGCGTGACTGCCGGCAACGCCAGTGGCCTCAACGACGGCGCCGCCGCCCTGCTGCTCGCCGGCGACGCCGCGTTATCGCGCTTCGGCCTCACACCCCTTGCTCGCGTGGTTGCCAGCGCCGCCGCGGGTGTGGAGCCGCGCATCATGGGCATGGGCCCTGTCCCCGCCACACGCCTCGTTCTCGAACGGGCCGGCCTCACGCTCGACCAGATGGACGTGATCGAACTCAACGAAGCCTTCGCCGCGCAGGGGCTCGCCTGCCTCCGTGAACTCGGTATTGCCGACGACGACCCCCGCGTCAACCCCAACGGCGGCGCCATCGCCCTCGGGCACCCACTCGGCATGAGCGGCGCACGACTCGCACTCACCGCCGCCAGACAACTGCAGCACACCGGCGGACGATACGCCCTCTGCACCATGTGCATCGGGGTGGGACAGGGGTTCGCCCTCCTTCTGGAACGCGCCGACTGAGATCTCAGGACTCAGAACTCAGATCTCAGATCTCAGAACTCAGAACTGAGTTCTGGATAGGCGGTGAGAGTCGAGCTGGCCAGCAGTGAGAAGTCAGGGGTACCACCACTGCAGTACATCTCGCTCCTCGCCGCTGGCCAGCTCGACTCTCACCCCTATCAACGTCTCGACTCCGAGCTCTCAGCTCTCAGTCTCACCTCTCGGAACTCAGTTCTCAGAAATGGTCTACGCCTTTGAAGGGTTCATTCCCGTCGTCCACGAGAGCGCGTTCGTGCATCCTCTGGCTTCGGTCACGGGCAACGTGGTCATCGGGCGTGACGTGTATGTGGGTCCTGGTGCGGCGATTCGAGGTGATTGGGGTGGCATCGTCATCGAGGACGGGTGCAACGTGCAGGAGAACTGCACGATTCACATGTTTCCCGGTGTGGTGGTGACACTCGAGGCGGGGGCGCATATCGGGCATGGAGCCATCGTGCACGGCGCGCGCATCGGAGCGAACTCGCTGGTGGGGATGAACGCCGTGATCATGGACAACGCGGTCATCGGCAGCGGCTGTGTGGTGGGAGCGCTGTGCTTCGTGCCCACCGATATGGTCGTCCCCGATCGGAAGGTCGTGGTGGGCAACCCCGCCAAGATCGTGAAAGACGTGAGCGACGAGATGCTCGCGTGGAAGTCAGAAGGCACCGCGCTCTATCAGCAGTTGCCTGCCGCCATGCGCGGTGCGTGGCATCCGGTGGAGCCATTACGTGAGATCCCGGCCGACCGCCCAGTGCAGTCGGCCATCCTGAAGAATTGGAAAGACACTCAGCGTTCCAGCACGGAGACCCGGTGATGTTGCACTTGCAGAACTTTGCGCTTGGTGAGTGGGTGGAAGGTTTGGCACCCAAGACCGAACTGATTCATGCCGTCACCGGTGATGTGATCGGTGAGACGTCCAGTCATGGCCTCGACTTCAAGGCCATGTTGCAGTACGCGCGCCGCGTGGGCGGCCCGGTGTTGCGCTCGTATACCTTCCATCAGCGCGCGCTGATGCTCAAGCGCGTGGCGATCGCGCTCATGGAGCGCAAAGAAGAGTTCTATCCGCTCTCATACATGACCGGTGCCACGCGCGCCGACTCGTGGGTCGATATCGAAGGCGGTATTGCCACCTTCTTTGCCTACGCCAGCCGTGGACGTCGCGAGTTCACCAACGAACGGTTCCACGTGGAAGGCCCCACCGAGCCGCTCTCCAAGAACGGCACCTTCGTTGGCCGGCACATTCTCGTGCCCATGGAAGGCGCGGCGGTGCATATCAACGCCTTCAACTTTCCCGTGTGGGGGATGCTCGAGAAGCTCGCGCCGGCGTTGCTCGCCGGCGTGCCGTGCATCGTGAAGCCAAGCACGACCGGCAGCCATCTCACGCATGCCGTGTTCAAGGCCATCGTCGAGACAAACGAGTTTCCCAAAGGGGCGTTGCAGCTCATCTGCGGTGAAGCGCGCACGTTGCTCGAGCATGTCGAAGAGCAGGACATCGTTGCCTTCACCGGCTCGGCCGCGACCGGCCAGAAGCTCAAGGCGGCGCCCAGCATCATGCAGCACTCGGTGCGCTTCAACATGGAAGCCGACTCGCTCAACTGCTCCATCCTTGGGCCGGATGCGGTGCCGGGTACCGAAGAGTTCGATCTGTTCATCAAGGAAGTCACGCGCGAGATGACGACGAAGGCCGGTCAGAAGTGCACGGCCATCCGTCGCACCATCGTCCCGGCCGGTCTTGAAGAGGCGGTCATTCAGGCGCTCTCCAAGCGTCTCGCGAGCACCAGCATTGGTGACCCCACCACGGAAGGCGTTCGCATGGGCCCGCTGGCCTCACGCGGGCAGATGGCGTCGGTGGCTTCGAGCGCCCAAGCCATTCGTGCGGCCGCCGAACGCGTGTATGGTGGCGGTGACTTCCAGGTGGTGGGGGCCGACCGCGACAAGGGGGCGTTCTTTGCGCCCGAGTTGCTCTATTGCGCCGATGCGCTCAACCGCCTCGAGCCGCATGACATCGAAGCCTTCGGTCCCGTCAACACGGTCATGCCGTACCGCGACCTTGGCGAAGCCGTGCAGCTTGCCCGCATGGGGCGCGGCTCGCTCGTGGGATCGCTCATCACGCACGACCCCAAGGTCGCGCAGGAGATCATCCTTGGCGCCGCCTGCTATCACGGGCGTATGCTGGTGCTCGACCGTACGAGCGCGAAGGAAAGCACCGGCCACGGATCCCCGCTCCCCAACCTTGTGCACGGCGGGCCGGGACGCGCCGGTGGTGGCGAAGAAATGGGCGGCGCACGAGGTGTGACGCACTATCTGCAGCGCGTCGCTTTGCAGGGCAGCCCCAGCATGCTTACCGCCATCACGCGCGAGTGGACCAAGGGGGCCGAAGAGAAGACCGATACGGTGCATCCCTTCCGCAAGACGTTCGATGAATTGGTGGTGGGCGACACGATCATCACCAAAACGCGCACGATCACCCTCGACGATGTCGAGGCGTTCGCCAAGCTCAGTGGCGATACCTTCTACGCGCACATGAACGACGACGAAGCGCGCAGCAACGGTGTCTTCGAAGGACGTGTGGCGCACGGGTACTTCATCGTCTCGGCGGCGGCCGGCCTGTTCGTCGATCCCGACCTTGGCCCGGTGCTCGCCAATTACGGCCTCGAGAAGCTGCGCTTCACCAAGCCCGTGTATCCCGGCGACACCATTCACGTGCGACTCACCGTCAAACAGAAGACGGCGAAAGACACGCCCGAAGGCACGATTCCACAGGGAGTAGTGGAGTGGGATGTGGAGGTCATGAACCAAAACGGCGAGGCCGTGGCCGTGTACTCCATCCTCACGCTCGTCCGGCGGAGCGAAGGTGCGCCGACGATGGCGTCGCACGCCGCGTGAGTTAACGACACCACGTGACAACCCCGGCCACGGCATCCACCACGAAAACCGCTCCTCGCAAAATCGACCGCTCGATTGTCGAGGGGCCGATCGGCCCCGCCGTCTGGCGGGTGGCGTGGCCGACGGTACTGCAGAATGTCATCAGCGGGATTCAGGGAATGATCGATCACGCGCTCGTGGGGCACTTCGTCGGTTTTGCCGGCAATGCCGCCATTGGCGTGGGCTTTCAGATCTTTCTGGTGGTCATGGTGTTCGTCTCGTCGCTGTTCAGCGGGATGGGTGTGCTGGTGGCCCGCTTTGCCGGCGCGGGCGACGAAGCGGGAATGAATCGCGCCGCGTCACAAGCGTTTCTGCTGGCGCTGGTGCTGTCGCTCGGCGTGCTCGCGCCACTCGGGTATTTCCTTGCCCCCACGTTGCTGGGGCTCGTGAACGCTTCGGCGGCGGTGCAGGTGGAGGCGCTGCCGTATTTGCGCATCATGTTCGTGTTCGGCTTCGGCATGATGATGTTCTTCATGCTTGGCGGAGCGCTGCGCAGCGCCGGTGATGCGCGAACGCCGCTACGACTCGGCATTGCCCTCACCATCGGCAACGTGCTGTTCAATGTGCTGCTCATTCGCGGGTACGGGCCGTTTCCGCGCATGGGGACGGCTGGTGCCGCAGCGGGCATCATGATTTCGAGCGCGCTCGTGTCTGTCTATGCGATCTGGAAGTTGTTCAGCGGCGCATGGGGGATCGACTTCCGCGGCATGTCGTGGAAGCCCGATTGGGAGATCATTCGCGCGCTCTTCCGCTTTGGTTTGCCAACAGGCGTGCAGGGCATTGCCATGAATGTGGCGGGCGTGATGCTGCTGCGTTTCATCGGATCGACGGCACAGAGCGCGGAGGCGCAGGCGGCGTACGTGGTGGGGTACAGCCAGCTCTTCTCGCTGGTCACGTGGACATCAGTGGGGCTCATGGGGGCGGCCGCCACGGTGGCCGGGCAGAATCTCGGTGCCGGCTTCCCCGACCGTACGCGCGACGCGGTGCGCCTGTCGGCGCGCTTCGGTTTGGCGATTGCGGTCTTCGTGGGGGCGCTCTTCGTGACCATCCCCGGCGTGTTGCTGGGGCTTTTCGGCATGACCGAACCGGTGGTGGTGGGCATTGGCCGCGAGCTGCTGCTCTTCCTGTCGGTGTCGGGGGTGTTCATCACGGTTGCGCTCACCTTTACCGGTGGATTGCAGGGCACGGGCGACACTCGCAGTCCACTGTTCATCACGCTCGTGTCGCAGTTCGCGCTCCCCATTGGCTTCCTGACGTACGTGCAGTCAACACAACCCTTGCAGACGTGGCACGTGTGGACCGCAATCGTCATGGGTCACGCGACGCGGTGTGTACTGAGTGTGTGGCGCTTCGAGCAGGGGAAGTGGCGCACGATCGATCTGGGCGTGAAGGGGCAATAGCCCGAAGGCGCCGAGGACGGAACGCGCGGCGTTGTGGCGCGTATCACGGCCATCATGCGCTTTGTCCCCTTCCTGCTGCTGCACCTGCGGCACTCCATGGTGCTCTATGCTGCGGGTCGTCTGCTGTGCACAATGGCGATGGCCTTCGCCAAAGGGCCGACGTGGGGGATCGAGTACGTCGCGCTCATGCCCCTGCTCACCGCCGTCCTGCTGTACGCAGACCGACGACGTACGGGGGCCCCCGATCTGTATGCCAACCTGGGATACGGATCGCGCGAGCTTCTAGGCATGGGCGCGGCGACCGCGCTGGTAGGCGAGCTACTGGTGGTCGCCATTCTCGGCACGGTGGCGAGACGATGAGCGCCACCGCGCTGTTGGAAGCCGATTGCATCAGCAAGCACTATGGCGACCGCACCGTGCTCAATACGGCGTCGCTCCGGGCACGCGCCGGAATGATCACGGCGCTGCTCGGCCGAAACGGAGCGGGGAAGAGCACGCTGTTGCGCTGCACGGTGGGCGAGATTGGCGCCGACCAAGGC
This sequence comes from Gemmatimonadaceae bacterium, assembly GCA_947457545.1. Lineage (GTDB taxonomy): Bacteria > Gemmatimonadota > Gemmatimonadetes > Gemmatimonadales > Gemmatimonadaceae > Gemmatimonas. The sequence goes on along the minus strand of CANGXD010000016.1, from coordinate 29,456 downwards.
AACGTTCGCCTTGACGGTGTCACCGTCGTACGGCCGCGGCTCGCGTGGCTCGCAAAGCGTGGAGTCTGCTTCGTCCCCGACCGCGACCTTCTGCACCCCGGCGTGCCCATAGGATCGCAATGTGCATGGGTAGCGCGCGACTGCGGCACTGCGTCGGTCGTCGATACGCTGCTCGAACAGTTCGGCATTTCGCATTTGCGTGACGCACGGCCGCGGTCTCTCTCCGGCGGCGAGCGTCGGCGCGCTGAGGTGGCGCTCGCGCTACTTTTGGCACCTCGCGTCTTGGTGCTCGACGAGCCGCTGCGTGGGATCGCCCCGCTCGATGCCGAGGTCATTCTGGCCGCACTGCGTCGGTTTGCACTAAGCGGAGGCGCCGTGCTCCTTACGGGGCACGAGCTGCCGCTCTTCATTGCGTCGGTAGACGCGGTCACGTGGTGCCACGCCGGACGTACGCGGGAGTTTGAGTCTGTGACTGCGGCCATGCGCGATTTCGCCTTCCGACGGGATTTTCTGCCCGGCGGTTGACCGTCTGCCCGCGCGACGTTCAGCGGCACCACCGTCGCATTTGTCGCCATATCGCAGCAGTTTTCCGTGATGTCGTCCCAGGGTTGGACGACGTGGGTCACGGAAATTCCGCTTGGATGGAGATCGTATGCAGGGGGATGTGCCACAGTCACGACGCCACCGCACGGTGGGCTTTCGTCGTGCGTGCCTGTTGACCATTACTGCGGCGGTGGCTGCGGTGAGTGCGTGTGCCGAGCCGTCGTCGACGTCTGGCGCGACGCCATTGACGTTTGTGGGGGCGCCCGCCGCGACATCACTCACACTGCGCGATGCCGCCAACGGTCAGGAAGGCGTTGCCTCGACGGATGGTGAGATCCGCCTCCGCACGGCGCCTCGTACTGACGACGACGCGACGGCACGGCTGTGCGGCGTGTTGGTGGGACGCAGTCGACTCACGGAGCGGCTACCCTTTGCATGGTCCGTCGACAGCATGCTGCCACACCTGGCGCCCAAGATCCTGGCCGGCGGTGACGTGTATGGCGTGCGCCTGCTCGTACCCGGAGTGAATGCGGCATATCACTTCGAAGGCTTCACCACCGATGGCGGAACCAGGGTGAGTGTGCGCTGGCCCGTGCGGTCGAGCGGTTCGGTGCCGGCGACCGCCTCGGACCCGGAAATAGAAGCGGTACTGACGCCGGCACCCACGGTCCTCGATTCGCTCGTCACTGCATTGCGCTACCGCGATGGCGGAAAGCGCGCCGCATGGGCTTCGGCCCGTGGCCCGAGCGACAGTATCGAGACGAGCCGCGCAGTACGCCTCGTGCGCGACGTACCCTTCTTTCCCATTGGCTTCTCGACGGCGTGTCGCGACGCCACCTTCCGTACCGACGTCAATGCCGGGACGGAAAAGGCCATCCGCGTGCTGGTCGACAAGGGAGACCGAGTCGCGGCGACGGTGTCGCTGCCCGGCAGCGAAGCGTCCGTGAGGTTCGTCATGGGTGGTGAAGCGTCGAAGCTCGGCAGGACGACGTCGCTGACCGCGCCGGACAGCGGCTTCGTTACACTGCTCGTTGGATTCACCGCCAACAGCACCGCCCCGCAGCGCCAGAGCGTCCTGCTCCGAGTCACGTCGTCGGCGCATTGATCGCGCGTCTCGCACGCGGTCGTGCCTCCTTACGGTCTTCACCACAAGCTCATTATGCCGTCAATCGTTTTGCGCAACGGAATTGCCAGCGCGCTGCTGGCCATTGTCGGCATCTCGAGCCTTCCGCGAGTAGTGCAGGGGCAGCCCGAGCGCACCGTCGCCAGCATTGCGCCGTGGATGTCGCCCGCGTCGCCGCTGTCGCTCGTATCGGCGCGTCGCGCCGACCGGCTGGCGTTCATCGTGTACGAACGCGGCATGCGCAACGTGTACAGCGCGGCGGCGCCGGATTTTCGCGCTCGGCGGCTTACCAACTTCACGACCGACGACGGTATCGACCTCACCGACGTGCAGCTGTCCGATGACGGCAGCACGATCGTTTTCGTGCGTGGGTCGGCGCCCAATCGCTGGGGCTGGGTGCCCAATCCCAATCACGATCCGCGCGGCGCCGAACGAGCCATCTGGGCGGTTCGCACCGCAGGCGGTCCCGCCTGGCGTGTAGCGGCCGGTGCGGCGCCCGTGCTGTCGCCCGACGGACAATGGGTGCTGTTCACCAAAGAGGGGCAGATCTACCGCGCACGTGTTGCCCGTTCGGCGGCGCCATCACCGATGGATACCGGCGGCGTACCATTCATCCGGCTTTGGGGGCGGAACGGATCGCCCAGCTGGTCGCCCGATGGCAAGCGTATCGCCTTCGTGAGCGATCGTGAACATCACGCGTTCGTCGTGGTGTACGATGTGCGCTCGCGCACGGTGCAGTACGTGGCGCCAAGTGTGGATTGTGATGGTACGCCGGCCTGGTCACCCGACGGCCGGTATCTCGCCTTCTCGCGGCGCCCGGGGACGCCCTTCGGCAGACAGCAACGCACGCCGCCTGGTGCGCAGAACCCCGCCGGCGGCTGTGGCAACGGACCAGGGGCAGCGGGCGCCGCTCCCGCGGTGACGCTGCAGGCAGCCACGGTGCGTGCCCCCGGCTTCCTCACATCGCAGCTGCCGGGCGGCTATCGGCTGGCGCTCATGGTGGCCGACATTGGCGGGGCGAAGAACATCACGTCGCCCATGGTGACGGCGCAGATTCCGGCTCGCGAAGTGTGGCACAATGCCGTGGGCGACAGCGTGTTCACGTCGCTGACGGACATGACGTGGGCCGGCGAGCAGATCGCGTTTCCGGTGAATGTGCCGAAGGATGAGTTCGACCGGTGGTATGCCGTGAACGTCAACGGCGGCGACCCGATACGCCTGACGACCACCGATGGACTCATCGAAGACGAAACATCGGTGGCGTGGTCGCGTGATGGCGGACGCACGATGTTCTACACCACCAACGCGGGTGACATCGAGCGCCGCCACATCTGGTCGGTGCCGAGCAACGGGGGCGAGCCGGTACGGATCAGCAGCGGCGATGGGGTGGAGACGTCGCCGCAACCGCTCGCGAGCGGACGGTCTGTGGCCGTGCTGGCATTCGGAGCGCGCACGCCGGCGTCGGTGGCGCTGGTGCCGACACGAGGTGGCGCGCCGCGCATCATCTTCCCTGTGCTGCCGCCCGGTTTCCCGACGGCCGCGCACGTGGACCCGCAAATCGTGAAGACCAAGGCCGAAGACGGACTGGAGATCAGCAATCAACTGTTCCTGCCGCGCGATCTCAAACCGGGTGAGAAGCGTCCCGCCATCGTGTTCGTGCACGGCGGGCCACGTCGGCAGATGCTCCCCGCGTATCACTACATGCAGTTCTATCACTGGTCGTACGCCGCCAATCAGTGGCTCGCCGATCAGGGATACATCGTGCTGTCGGTCAACTACCGACGTGGCGTCGGCTACGGCAAGAGTTTCCGCGATGCGCCCAATGCTCGTGACAGGGGCAACAGCGAGTATCTCGATGTGGTGGCCGGCGCCAAATACCTGCAACAGCGCGCCGACGTCGACGCGAAGCGCGTAGGGATCTGGGGGCTGTCGTACGGTGGGCTGCTCGCGTCACAGGCCTTGGCGCGGAACAGTGACATTTTTGTGGCCGGCGTCGATATGGCCGGTGTCCACCAATACGACTACGCCTTTGACTCCACGAGCAGCGCCTTCAAGTCGGCCGCGGTGGGTGCGATTGAAGGCTGGAAGAGCCCGGTGCTTCTGGTGCACGGCGATGATGATCGCAACGTCGATTTCGCGCAAACCGTAGGGTTGGTACAGCTGCTGCGTGCGCGCAATGTGTATCACGAACTCATCGTGGTGCCCGACGATCTGCACGAGTCCATGTTACACGCCAACTGGATCGACACCTTCGACCGCATGGGTGTCTTTCTCAAGCGCTTCGTGTGGAATCGTGAGCCGGTGCCGGCATTGCGCTGACCGGCCCACGAGCCATCTGTACGAGCAGACGCGTCAGCGAATGGCGCCGGCCGCACCGGCGCGTCGCGGGTCCGCACCGGACGTCACCGAGCGACGTCCAATGCGAATGGCGCCGCCGTACCCTTCGCGAATTTCGCCACGTGCGGTCACGAACGTGAGCTCGTAGCCCAGCGTACGCAGACGCTCGGTGACCTGCGGCGCGAAGCCGTCTTCGAGCTGAATGTTGAAGGGCGCCGAGCCTGGTGCGGCGCCAGGCGGCGTGGCACCGGTGCCACTGGGGAGGAATCTCGGCAACTCCAGCGCCGCTTGTGCACCAAGACCGAAGTCGAGCGCGCCCACCAGCGTCTGGTACACCGCGCTCGTAATCCACGCGTTCCCGGCTGCGCCCACGGCGAACACGGGGCGCGTGCCCTCGAAGGCGATGGTCGGGGCGAGCGTGCTGCCGTGCCGCGCAAAGGGCAGCCGCGACCCGTACTGCGTGGCGTCGGTGCCGTACGACGTGAGCTTGTCGTTGCTCAGGAAACCCAGCCCGGGTGTCACGTAGAAATTGCCGCCCCAGGTGCCGAGCGTTTGCGTCACCGCGACCGCATTGCCATCGGCATCGGCGACGGTGTACGCTGTCGTCCCGGCGGCGTGGCACACGGTCATTTCGCGTGCATGCTCATCGCCACAGGGGCCGCTGTCGTCGGGCGCATTGGCGAGCTCGCTCACGCCGTTCGTCGGCGGTGCGGCCGGCGCGGCCGGCGTGACGGGACGCGGCTTGAGACACTCGAGCGTGTCGCCCCGTGTGAGCCGAGGTGTGAGCGCACGGTCGGCGGCGTAACACTGCCAGCGAACGGCCGCCGTATCCTTGTGCACGATGCTGGCGACGTCCACGGGCCAGAGCGCGGGGTCGGCGATCCTGTTGCGCGAGGACGGCGTGAGGAACCATGCCGACAGCATCGCGTGCATCGTGGCTGCATCGTCGGGATACGGCCGCGGCGTGGGGAACCGCTCCAGCAGATTGAGTCGCGCCACGAGGTCAGCCCCGCCGCTCACTGGCGGCGCACTCGAGCAGACACGATAGCGGCGATAGGTGCCGCACACGGGCGCGCGTTCGTTGGCAAAGTAGCGCGCCAAATCGCTCACCTTCATGGCGTTCCCCTTTGCCCGCAAATCACCGGCATACTTTGCGGCTACTTCACCCTTGTAAAAACCATCGGCACCACGGGCCGCAATCTGCTCGAGCACCCAGGCAAGGTCGGCGTTGCGAACGGTGTCGCCGCGCTGCATGGGTACGCCGTTGCGAAAGAAGAGCGCGCGGCTGCCTTCGTACTTGGCAAAGTGTTCGCGTTCAGTCGCCAGCGTGGTCGCGAGCCCTTCGCTCACTTCGTAGCCGTTGCGCGCTGCACGAATGGCCGGCGCGACCAGCTGCGCCCACGTGACCTTCTTGCTGCCGTGCTGCTGCCAGGCGAGATACATCCCGGCCACGGTGCCCGGCACATTCACGAGCACTGGGCCATCGCTGGGATAGCGGCCATTCACCAGCAGCGAGCTGTTGGTGAGTCCGCCCTCTTCGGGGACGCGGCTCATGAACTCGATGAGCGTCGGCTGCTTGCCCTTGAGTGCAATGACCATCTCGCCGTAGCCGCCAATGCCGCTCGCATCCGGCTCCACCACGCCGAGTGCAAAGCTCACGGCCACCGCCGCATCGACGGCGTTGCCCCCAAGGCGGAAGATCTCAAGCCCGGCGTCGGTGGCTACTGGATGTGCGCTCGACACCGCCGCCTTGCCCGTCGCCTCGCGGCGGCGGGGCGGGGCGGCTTGCAGCAGCGTGTAGATGGAGGCTTGCAATGCACTGTCGTTCTCTGCTTTCACGGCCTGTGGGCGCACGCGGTCACGCGCGGCACTCCATTGCGCGCGCGCCTCCGCCGGCGCGTTGGCGCCATAGTAGAGACGCGCACTGCGCTCCCACACGCGGTCGAACGCCGCGGCGTTGAGCAGCGACCGATCAGCGGGCATCGAGGCCGTAACAGCTACGCGGCGTGCGTCGGGAGCGACGGGAGCCGGGAGGCGATGGAGCGACAGCGGTGCCGCTGACGATGACAGCGCGGTCTTCTCGTGCGCGCTACGATCGACCCCGCGGTCCGGATCACCGTTGTAGCTCACCGTGATTTCGCGAAATTCGGCGATGCTGATCGTCTGCCCATCGGCCGACCAATCCACGTCGCCGTGCGCGCGCGAGATGAGATTCGTATAGGGCTCACCGCTTACGGGAACCACCACTACACCAGTACGCGTGGAGATGGCAATCCGATCGCCGGCCGGTGAGAGCGCGATGTCCTCGATCCCGTTGTCGGTGTACACCGCGCGGTCGTTGGCGACGACCTTTCGTCCCGCCTCCGTCTCCACGATGTAAGCAAGTGTCTTGCCGTCGGCCGAGAGGCGCGGACGCCGTTCGGCTTGTTCCGACGTGGATGCTCGTCGTTCGACGCCATTGCCGTCACGCACCCAGATGCGCGACGCGTTGCCGAGGCCACGCTGAAAGGCGAGGCGGGTGCCACCAGCCGTGGGGGCTACGTCGTGAATCGCACCGTTCGTGACACGGCGCGCGGCTTCCGTCCAGGATCCCGTCGCACTGTCGCGGGTGCGCGCATAAATGGCATAGTGTCCGCCCGAGTCGGCCGCCCAATACAGCGTATGGCCTGCCCAGAACGGATCGCGATGGTACGCGCTCCCCGAGGAGAGCATCGTAGTCGTTCCGTTGGCGCCGAGCAGATAGAGCAGCCCCTGCCGCTCGAAGACGAGATCGCCTCGTGACGACAGCGTTGGCTTGCGTGTCGACACGACAGCCGTCTGTGCGGCGGACGTCGCGAACGGCACAGCGGACACCGCGAGCAGGAAGGCGCAGACGTGCGGCATCGTAAACGTGCGCAGTGCGTTGCGCATCAGCGTGCACTCCGTGCGCCGCGGCGACGGATCACGACCGATTCGATCACATCCCCTTCCTGAATGGCGTCGAGCACGTCGAGCCCGCGCGTGGTCGTGGCGAAGACGGTGTAATCGTGATCGAGGCGCATGTTGTTCACATGATTGATGTACAGCTGACCGTCGCCGGTATCCCGACCGCGGGTGGAGATGCCGAAGGTGCCACGCAGGTTTCGGGCGCCGACTTCATCGCGCATGAAGTACGGCGTGGCGGGATCGTATTCGTCGGCGCCCGGGCTACCGCCCTGCACGACGAAGTTGGGCACGATGCGATGCCACGTCTTGCCGCTGTACGCACAACCCTCGGCGAGGCGCACGAACGTGTGCACCGCAGCCGGCGCCACCTCGGGGAGCAACGCGAGCTCCATGCGCCCGCGCCCGCGAACGGTGACAACGGCCGTCGCGCCCTCGAGGGCGCGGAGCTGCGCCTCCGTGGGGAACGGTGGGGGCTGCAACGGTGGCACGAACATCGCCGCACCAGCGGGCTGAAGCGACCGGAATGCCGGAATAGCGTCGAGCGCAATGCGTTGAATGACCGGATCGCCGTCGCGCAGCCACTGCGTAAGCCATGCGCCGCCGTACGCCATGTGGGCCCTATCGGCCTCGATGATGAAAGGCAGCAAGACTTCGCGAGGATCACGCCAGCGCAGCGGCCTCGTACGGCTGATGCGTTCGAAGCTGGCCACCGCTGCATCCAATTCGGCGCGCGTGGCTCCGGCGCCCACGCGCTTGAGAATCGTCGCCGCCTGTAGCAGGAGACCCGCGTGATCGGCGTGTAGCGCGTTCACCGCCTCGGCGCGCGTGGTGATTGCATCGATGCGCACGTTGGGTTCAACGTCGTTGGCGAGCCGACCGAGCGTGACGCTGTCGTTGAGGCGTCGCGCGGCGCGGGCGGCCCAGGCGCGAGCCTGCCACGGCGCACTGGTCGACAGTGCGCGTACGGCGCCTTGCGCCTTGGCGCTGTCGGCATAGGTGAGTGCGAACACGGCATGCGCACGGGAGCGCCACGGGGTGGACGGCTGTGCCAGCGCATACAGTGGGGCAGGGGCACAGCGCAGTGTGCCCAAGAGATCGATGGCGAGGAGACGCACATGTTCACTGCGGTCGCGAACATGCTGCAACGCCAACTCGCAGGTACCGGCGCTGCGGAGCGCCTGCCATCGCACCATCGCCGACGTGTCTGTTACCCACGCGCGCCCCAGCATGACCGCCACTCGGCGGACATCGGGGTCGGTATCGTCAAGGCCTGCGCGAATGGCCACCGTATCCCGGTGCGAGACCGCGTTGAGCGCCAGCAAGAGCGCGTATCTCAGTTCGGAATCGCGGTCGGAGACCACGGTGCCCGCTATCGCTGCCAGCGTCGGCGGCGTGGCGCGAAACCCGCTGCGGGCATTGCGCCGCAAGAAGACTTCAAAGCCGCGCGCCGCTCCCCGCCGCACCACCAGCGACGTATCCGACAGCCCGGCGCGAAGCGTCTCCTCCACTTGCAGCGACGCCATGCCGCCGCGCCCGAGCGTTTCGTACAGCTCGGCGCGCACGGCCGGATGCGCCTCTTTGGAGAACGGGAAGCTTCGCTCGTGCATGACCATTGACGCTGTCTTCAGCTGCGCCGCGGCGCGCACCGCCTCGAGGCGTACCGATGCCGCCGGGCTGCCCATGAGACGATCAAGCATGGGTGCCCACCGTTGGTCATCGGTGCGCCCGAGCGCACGGGCCGCGAGCCGTTGCAGCACGGTATCCCCCGATGCGATGGCGCGCTCGATGGTGGGCAGATCGGTCAGGCGGGCGTGCTCCGCGACCATGACCTGATAGGGCGTCGGCGCCGGCGGTTGAAGCACGGGCGCGGAGAGCGATGCGGAGACGGCGGCGCTACGGAGCAGCAGGGAGGCCAACGACCACATGGGCGATACTCGACAAGAGGGTGATAATGCTCCGCAAATATGCCCTTCGGCGCGTGTCCGGCGTAACTTCCATGCTTCGCCCCGAAACACGGAGAACGTTCATGCGGTCATCCCTGCGTCGTGGCGCCATTGCCGGCGCCATGCTGCTCCCGACTCTTGCTCCCGCGCTTGCCGCGCAGGGGACCCCCAAGGTCAATCGCTTCGGCAATCCCGAAAAGCTCAAGCCGGCCCCCACCGCGGCGGCGATTACGCCACGCGACCTGCAAATCCGTCTGTACCAGTTTGCGGACGATTCCATGATGGGGCGCCAGGTGGGGCGCGTCGGCAACAAGAAGGGTACCGATTTCATCGCCGCGGAGCTCAAGCGCCTCGGGCTCGTGCCGGGTGGTGTCAATGGCACCTACTTTCAGAATCTCCCCTTCCACCTGCGCAAGTTCACCGAGCACTCTCGGGTGACCGTCGACGGGAACCCGATGGGGTGGAACACGGACATCGTTGCCGTTCCGGGGCAGCGGGCGCCGCGCACCGTCAATGACGCCGAAGTGGTGTTTGGTGGGACGCAGGGCGATACCACCTTGCAGATCCCGGCCAAGGACGCCGTCGGCAAGTTCGTCGTGCTGCTGCCAGCGGCTGGCACCCGTGGCGGGCAGGGACAGGGCTTTGCGGTGCGTCAGGGATTCACGCAGGCCCCCTCGCGCTTCGCCGATGCCGCGGCCATTGCGGTCATCGATCTCGACAATCTCACGCCGGCGCAGCGCACGGCCATCAACGAGCCTGTGGTGGCCCAACAGAACGCGCCCGCGCGGGCAGGCGGTACGGCGGGCGCTCCCGTCGATTCGCTCACACTCCTCAAGCGCGAACTCGCTGCATTGCAGCCGCAGCCGAGCTTCCGCCTCACGCGCGCCGGAGCGGCCCAGCTGTTCAAGGGGCAGTCGGTCGAAGCGCTCGCGCCGGGCGCCAAGGGGGGACTGGTAAACACGGCGCTCGACTTCGTGGAGTTGCCTACCGACTTTGCGCGCAACGTGATCGGCATCATTCCCGGCAGTGATCCCAAGCTGCGGTCGCAGTATGTCGCCGTGGGCGCCCACAACGATCACGTGGGAATGACGACGCCGGTCGACAAGGATTCACTCAAGGCATTCAACGACGCGCGCAACAAGCTGTTGCTCGCCAACGGGATGAAGCCGCTCGGGCCGGAGCTGACGTCGAAGATCACCGTCAACATGGACAGCATCCGCAAGCTGTACCCCAAGCCGCGCCTCGACTCGATCAACAATGGCGCCGACGACGACGGCTCGGGCTCCATGGGGGTGCTCGAAATTGCCGAAGCCATCATGGCGATGCCGGTGAAGCCCAAGCGCTCGATTCTGTTCGTGTGGCACACCGGTGAAGAAGCCGGCTTGTTGGGCGCAGCGCACTTCACGCGCAACCCCACGGTGCCTATCGACTCCATCGTCGCACAGCTCAATGTCGACATGATCGGCCGCGGCCGCACCGAAGATCTGCCGGGTGGCAGCGATGACTACGTGGCCGTCGTTGGCTCGCTCTTTGACTCGAAGGACCTTGGCGAGACGGTTGCACGCATCAACACCAAGCAGAGCAAGCCGCTGGCACTCGACTATCAGTTCGACAAGCCGAGCGAGTGGTCCGGATACAACAACATCTACGGGCGCAGCGATCATTTCCGCTATGCGCAGCAAGGGGTGCCCATCGCCTTCTTCTTTACCGGGTTGCACGGCGACTATCACCAGCGCACCGACGAACCCGACCAAATCGACTACCCGCACTTTGCCCGAATTGCGAACTACATTCGCGACATCACGCTCGATGTGGCCAACGGCCCGCGGCCGCGCCTGAACGGCACGAAGCCGGCCAAGCCCAAGGTCATCGTCCCGTAGGGCTCAAGGGGGTCACGCGCGCGGGGAACGTCAGCGACGACGTCCCCAGCGCATGAACAGGAGGTGCGAGTTCATTCCGGGATTCGCACCTCCCATGCTCGCGTTCGACAGATGATGGAGCGCGTAGCCCACCGCGAGCAGATCCCGTGCTCCAACCTGCTGCTGCAGCGCAATGCCTGGTGCCACCGTGAAATTGGCTTGTGTGGCTTTGCCGTACGGCACCACCTGATTGAACCACGCGCCGCCCGATGTGACGTTGAGCACGACCTGTGTACTGGGTCGAACCGGCAGGCTCGCTTCGGCGCCAAACGGTGCCACCCCGAGCCCCAGTCCGCTGCGCAGCGCATAGCGCGCCAACCGCTCGGGGTTTCCTGCTTCGGTCGGGTCATTCGCCAGCGTGGGGACTCGCTCCGGCGGCGCGCCCGAGGTCACGCGAATGACGGGCTGGACTTCGAAGAGCCACGAGAACGTCGCGCCCTTCCACGTAAAGAGCGGTTTGGCGGCCTGCACAGCCACCGCGCTGAGATTGCCGTCGATGAACTCGTTGTGCGACGCCGTCCTGGTGGACACGGCGCTGGTAACCGCGCCGTGCCACTGGAGTCGGCTACCGGCAAGGCGGCGCGGCGTATCCTGCGCTGTGAGCGCGCGAGGCGCACACAGCAACAGGAGTAACGCCAGAGAGGTACGACCAATGTGGAGAGGCCTCACTGGGAACGACGCTTACATCGCCGACGGCTTCTTGGGGGCGTTGGCGTTCTTCACGTACTTGTCGAGCCACGCTACCCAGCGACCCCACTGGTCGAGCACCGTTTCCTTGGCAATCGGCCCGTGGTCTTCGTACGGGTACATGTACAGCGACGTCGTCTTGCCGAGCCCCATGAGCGCGTGGTACATGCGCGTGGAGTTGATCGGGTCGGTACCGACGTTCTGGTCTTCGGTGCTGTGGTACATGAGCAGCGCGCCGTTGAGCTGATCGGCGTACAGGAACGGCGACATGTCGAGGTACGTCTGACGACCGGCCCAGATGTCGCGGCGTTCCGACTGGAAGCCATTGGGCGTCAGCGTACGGTTGTACGCGCCGTCACCCGCGATGCCGGCCTTGAAGAACGGCGTGTGGACCATGGCGTTCACGGTGCTGAAGGCGCCGTAGCTGTGGCCGCCGAGTCCGAGACGATGACGGTCCACGATGGCGAGCGTGTCGAGCGCGTCGATGACGGCAGACAGATTGTTGCGCAGGTCGGCGACGTAGTTGTCGTTCGGCAACTGCCCTTCGCTGGCAAAGATCGGCGCATCGGGTTCGACGACAGCGTAGCCCTGCGTAACGAGGAACGCGAGGGAACGCGGGCCGTACGTGGTGTAGCGCCGGTCGCGCTGCGCGTTCTGCGTGGCGGCACGATCGTAGGCGGCCTGGTTGTCGTACTCGTACGGGTAGAACCAGAACATGGCCGGGAGACGCGTGCCTTCCTTGTAGTCGGCGGGGAGCGTCACCTTCACGTTGAACGTGTAGCCGTCGGCGCGACGCGCCACGATGTTCTTCTTGACCGCGGCCGACAGCTCCGGCATGAGGTCGACGTTCTGCGTGAGCTGCTTGGCCTCTTTGGTGGCCAGCGTCAACACGTACGACTGCGGCAGCATCGTCGCCGATTCGCGCTGAATGACCGCCTTGGAGAAATCATCGTCGAGCGGTGCCGAGATCGTTTCGACGACCTTGCCGTCGCTCTCGTACAGGCGCGACATGCTTCCCGTCTTGATTTCGATCTTCTCCACCCACGTGTTCTGCACCTTGGCCGTGTCGGCCGCCGTGCCCATGCGGAAGACGAACTTGCCATCGGTGGAGACCATCACCACCGGCACGCCCTTCTTTCCGGGGCGCGTGATCAGACCATCGGGCTGACGACCACCAAAGCCGCCGCGCACTTGCGTGGTATCGGCGCCGCGCCGCGGCGTGACCACGGTGTACTTGGCGTTGTTCTCGGAGAGGAACACCGCCTGTTCGAACGTGCCCGCCGTGCCGCTCTCGGTGACGAAGAGAATGGTGCCGGCATCGTTGAAGCGTGTGGCGGTAATGCGATTGGCCGTTTCGTACAGTACAGTGGCGCTGCTGGAATCGAACGGCGCCTTCCAATGCATGAGGCGGTCGTTGCGACGCGCGGCCGTGGCACTGTCGGCGCGCGCGGGGGCCGCAGCCGGAGCCGCAGGAGCAGCAGCGTTGCCCGCACCTGCGCGTCCGCGTGCTGCCATTGGGGCGACCTGCGTGTAGAGCAGGCCCGGCGCAAACGGGTGGAAGCGAATGTCGCGCTTGCTTGTGTCGACCGTGGCGCGGCCGCGAGCGGCCATGGGGTCGGACGGGTCGTCACTCTCACGCAACGGGCGCTTCGCTACTTCCTTCACGACGGCGCCGCTGGCATCGAGGACCACGTCGCGGGCGCCATAGGAGACTACCGGCAGCGCGTACGAGAACGGCTTCTCCACGTACGTCACCTTGAAGTACTGCGCATCGGGCGACGCATCGATGGCGCGAATGAGACCGGGCGCGCCGATTTTGCGCACCGCCTTCGTCTTCGTGTTCACGACCGCGAGCTGACCGTTCATGTGATACGCCAGCAGCTCCTTTTCGAACGGCGTCATGACGAGATCGGCGTACGTCCGCGTCTTGAGCTTGTTGTTCTCGTTGAGGCGCACCATGGGGCCACTGGCCAAGGCCGGCTCCTTCGGTTCGGGGCCGCGTCCATCGGGCACGAGCACCGTCACGATCGACACGCCGTCGGCGGTCCACTCGGGCTGCGTGATGGTCGTGGCGAGCACCGTGCGCGGCGACACGGGGCGCGACTTGCCGGTCGCGGCGTCGGCGACGTACAGCTGCGTGGCGTCGTCATACAGCGCAAAGAAGGCGATCTGCGTACCATCGGGCGACCAGACCGGTGCCCCTACGCGCGCGCCAACCGGGATGCTCACCGGGATCCGCTTTCCCGTGGCCCACTCGGTCACTTCGATGCCGGCGGTGCTGCGCATGGTCAACGCGCGTTCGCGATTGCCCTGCTGATCGATCTGAAAGCCGCCAAGATTGTGGTGCGCCTTGCCCACGTACTTGAGCGACGGCAGGCCATCGCTCAGCGTGCGCATGAAATACTGGCGGGCGCCCGGGCTCGGCGACGTGAAGCTGATGTTCTTGTCGCGCGGCGTCGTCACGAGCTTGGCGATTGCTTCGGGGGGCGTGACGTAGCCTTCTTCGGCCAGCAGGTCACCCTTGGCCGCGGCGCCGTTCGTGCTGGCTTGGTTCTGCGCGGCCGCGGTGGCGGGGAAGGCGGCTGGCAGGGCCAGCAGGCCGAGCAGGGCCAGCGATCGGAGGGACTCGGAGGTTGGGCGGGGCATCTGCACGTTCGGGTGCCTCGGAAGCGGTGGGGGACGTAAGGGGGCAGGCGCCCCTGCGATTCAACAACGCGGAGGGGCAGGAAAACGCTTGCCGGCACCGATACGTTACATCCGAAACCATCCCGGCGTTATTCGAAACCAGCGGGTGCTGGACAGGAGTCCCAAACGATGTTCGACGCGGCAGCAGGGGGCGGCAGCGCCCCCGACGAGAATCAGGAGCACCCAGTCGGGGAACCGGCGGCAGACGGCGTCATGCCCGTGGAGCTGCCGAAGGCCTCGCCGGCCGAGCTCCAGCGGCTGGATGTAGCGCGGACGTTGCTCCTCAAGGTGCACCGGGCGCTGCTCGAGGCCGAACGGGTGCGCTACGAGAAGGCCCGGGGGCGGATCGAGAACAACAGCGCCTTCCTGCAGCTCGTCATCAACGACCCGTGGTTCGACTGGCTGCGCCCCATGGCGCAGATGGTGTTGCTCATCGACGAGCGCACCTCGGACAAGAAATCGCCGTTGGGGAGCGACGAGGCGCGCGCCCTGCTGGACCGGGCCAAGGCCCTCCTCAAGGCCGATCCCGAGGGGGACGCGTTCCAGCGGCTCTTTGCCGACGCGTTGCAGCATTCGCCCGCGCTGGCGGTGATCGCCCGGCAGGTAGCGGCCGTCCTGCACGGCTGACCGAGCGGGCTCAGCGGGCGAACGCACGCCCTGTGGGACGAAAGGGGCAGGATAATCGTCTTCCTTTCGTCCCTCGGCTCTGGACCGGGGGCCGTCCGACCCCCATCGTTCACGTATGCATCGCGCAGGGCACTCCCTGGCAGCGTTCGCCATTGTAGCGGCGACGCTCGCATCCTCCTGCGTGCGCACACCGGCTCCACTCTCTCCCGGCGCCGCACCGCACGCCACGTCGTACGTTGCGCAATTCGATTCGCTGTGGACGCGCTTTCAGGACGTCTATCCGTCCTTCGCGTACAAGCAGATCGACTGGCGCGAACAACGTGCGCGCTATCGTCCGCGTGCCGAACGGGCGCGTAGCCAGGACCAGCTGGTGGCGGTCATGCTCGAGATGCTCGCACCGTTGCGTGATCTGCACGTGTGGCTCGTCGATCCGCGTGGACATGTGGTGCCCACCTACCGGCCGGCCGCGGTGCAGAACTTCGATCAGGCGCGCTGGGAATCGGCGCTACGCGATGCGAGTTATGTCACCCGCAGCCCTGATGTCGGCGACGGCGTCATTGGCGGCTACGCGTATTTCCATATCGGTACGTGGAAAGCGCCGCTCACTGATGCGGTGCTCGAAGGCATGCTCGAACGCGCGCGCGACGCGCAGGGGCTCATCATCGACGTCCGCGTGAATGCCGGCGGCAGCGATGCGCTTGCACTCAACTTCGCGAGCCGTTTCACGCGCAAGGCGTTTGCGGCTTCGTACGTGCGCATCAACACCGACCCGCGGGTGACGGGGGTGGAGATGCCGCTGGCCCGGACGATCACGCCCAAGGGGAGCTGGCAATACACCCGCCCCGTGGTCGTGCTCAGCGGACGTGGGGGCTTCAGTGCCACCGAAAGTTTTGTCGCCGCCATGCGCACGTTGCCGCAGGTGACCGTCATTGGCGATACGACGGGCGGCGCGTCGGGAAATCCGGCCACGTACGCGCTTGGCAGCGGCTGGCAGTTCACGGTGCCGCGGTGGATGGAGTATGGCCCCGACAAACAGCCCATCGAGTGGCGTGGTATCGCGCCGCACATCGCGCTGAGTTGGGGTTCGGTGCATTACGACCGCGAACGCGACCCGCTCATCGATGTGGCCGTGGGATATCTGGGGGAGCGCACCGGCGTGTATCGCATGACGACGGTGGGTGAGGGTCCTGTGCGTCAGCATGATGAACAGGAACAGTCGCACTCGGCGCCGCGCCCGCAGCTGCCACTTCGTTGAATCGCGAGCCGCGTGTGGAGCCTGTGACGAACGAGTCGAATCTCCCCGTGTGGGACGACGGCCGCTGGACGCCGCTCCCACCGTTGTATGGCGATCACAGCGCCGACTCGTGCGTGATCGGGCTGGGTGGCAGCGGGCTCACCCTCATCGAGGAACTGCTGCGGCGTTCGGAGCGCGTGATCGGCCTTGATGCGTCCGATGTGGGCGGCGGGGCGGCGGGGCGGAACGGCGGCTTTTTGCTCGCGGGCACGTACGACTTTTACCACGACGCCATTCGTCGTCACGGGCATGAGCGTGCGCGCGCGATTTATGCGGCGACGCTCGAGGAGATGCCGCGCATTGCCGAAGCGGCGCCGGGCACGGTGCGCTTTGTGGGTTCGAAGCGCATTGCCGCGACGGACGCGGAGCTCGAAGACTGCCGTGTACAGTTCGACGCCATGCGCGCCGACGGCTGGCCGTGCGAGTGGTACGAGGGCGCCGACGGGCAGGGGTTGTTCATTCCCACCGACGGCGCCTTCGATCCGTTGCGTCGCTGTCGATTACTCGCGCAGCGCGCGCGCGACGAGGGGGCGACGTTGCACGGGCAGTCGCCAGTCCTCGAGATTACCGGCACGCGCGTCGTGACGGCGCACGGGACCGTGCACGCGGGGCGCGTGTTCGTCGCGGTGGATGGTCGGTTGGAGCGTTTGCTGCCGGAGATGGCGCCACGTGTGCGGACGGCACGGCTGCAGATGCTGGCCACGGCGCCCACCACCGAGATCACGGTGCCGTGTCCCATGTATTACCGCGAAGGTTTCGAGTATTGGCAGCAGACGCCCGACGGGCGCATTGCGCTTGGCGGATTTCGCGATCACGGCGGCGACGGCGAGTGGACGCCGGACACGACACCCTCACACGTGGTACAGGCGCAACTCGAGCGATTCCTGCGCGAGCATCTCGGTGTGAAGGCGCCGATTTCGCACCGATGGGCGGCGTCGGCGGGATACACGAGCACGGGGCTGCCGGTGATCGAGCAGGTGCGCGAGAACGTGTGGGCGCTGGGTGGCTACAGTGGCACGGGCAACGTGATTGGCGCGCTGAGTGCGCGCGCGGTAGCGGCGGCGGCGGTGGATGGGGATATGGCGGGGGTGCGCACGCTCCTTGGAGAACACTGGACTCCCGCACCCGGCGAGATCACGCCAGCCATACCGGGCTGAATACCGACGCGAGCCCTGCGTCGCGAGGCTCGCAGTCCGTACGGCCTAACTTCCAGCCTTTGATCCGTCCGATTCGCAGACGCTCGACGCAGACGCGCGGCGCGTCATGGATGCCGTCGACCGGTTTACGGTGCAGGGGCCCCCGCCGGTATCGACCCGGAACAGGGGGCGACCGCAGCGGGTGGCGTAGTGCCAGCGTGCCGCTTCGCGATGTAGCCCAATCGCCACGCGACCAGGACCAGCGCCATCCCGGCGAAATCGATGGCGCCGAAGAACACCGCCGCGAGCGTCCCCGCAGTACCGTGCCGCTCGAGCGTGCAGCCGGCGGCCGCGCCCAGCAGCGCCGCCGCCCCGGCAAGGCGCAGGAGTTGCCACCCGGCGGCACGCGGCTGGCGCGGCAACGGAGAGGCCAGTCGCTCCCGCCACTGCCAGAGCAGGCGGCGGCGCGCAATGGAGCGAATCAGCACGACGCTGACGACGGCGAGCAGCAACGTCAGCCAGAACTGGAGCGCGTCGTGCAGCGGCACCGGCCCGCCGAAATGAGGAACCGGGGTGCGCAGCAGCGGGAAGTGCGGCACCAGCCACCCCGAGTGATTGCCGTGGGTGATGCCGTCGAGCAGTACATGCGACATACCGCCCACCCACCCCGACCACGCGACCCGCGCCCACGCGACCGGTGAGTGGGGCACCTCGATGGCCGCGAGATCGTGCAGGCGCCATTCGGGGTGGTCGCGCACGTAGGGCAGCAGCCGCGGCAGTACACAGGCGGTCAGGAGCCAGGTCAGTCCCACCGTGAGGGGCATCGAGAACCAGAGCTGCGCAGACACCGTATGGCTGAAGAGCCAGTCGTTCGTCATGCGCCCGATGAACTCGAGATCGGGGGCCATCGACCCGATGCACAGGGCCAGTCCGGAAAACGCACGGGGCCACCGCATTTTCAGTGGCAGCACCAACGCCTGATGCGACAAAATCGTAGCGGGCATGATCGAACGCTCGTCGTGGAGGGACTCGAACGACATCGCCTCACCAAGCGTCACAGGGGCCCGCAACAGCCAGACGACGGAATTGTCGCGTTTCTGTCGCGACGGTCCGCCTGCTAGATTGCCACGTCCTGCCTGTACTCCGTCGCTCACGAGTGTGCCTGTGCGTGTGTCTCCCCCCTTTCGTGCCGTTTCCCACCTGCTGACCGGGCTCGCACTGGCCACCGCGGCGACGACGGCTTCAGCCCAGGTCCGTCCCGGCGGCCCACCGCCTGGTGCGGTGCGGGTGCCGGCCAAAATCCCCGACAGCCTTGCCGCGCGGCTCCCCAAGACGCCCAAGATGCCGTCGACGGACCAGGAAGTGTTCACGCAGCGCGATCTGCGCGCACGCAACGTGCTGGGGTACTTCGATTGTCTCGCACGCACCGTAAAGGCGTCACGTGAAGGTGGCCTCGGGGCCGTGCCGCCCACGTCGCTCCTGGTGTGCGTGCAGGAAAAAGGCGAATGGCGCGGAGTCGTGGCCGAACCGGTCAACAAGTTCCCGGGCGTCGCGGTACGCACCCAGCTCGCCATGCGTGGTGCCGGTGCCGTGGTAAAGGAGCCCATCGACACCTTCAACGTGCTCGTCATCGCCCGTGGCGTCCGCCGCGCCGTGCAGGCCAAGGCCACCACGGTTGGTGCGATCACGGTGTCGCCGGTCGTGCTCCCGTACGATTCGTATCTCGAGATTCTGTACGTGCCGGTCCCCACCGAGAACGGCACCCTGTTCGTGGGCGGCGACTCGATCATCCAGATGGCCCCCGACGGCAGTCGCGAGCTCGGGCATTCCCGCTCGGCGCCCCCCATGACACCGCTCACGGTGAACGCGGGTAAGAAGGACGAAGCGGTCATTCAGAGCACGCAGCCGCAGGTGCCGCTGGTGAGTGAACTCGTCGCAGCGCGCGCGTTGCTGCCGCGTTTTCGCGTGGTGACGCTGCAGTCGGCCGACTACACCTTCACCCTCACGCGCGCCGCAGCGGCCAAATCGGCCGGCCCCTTGGGTGGCACGTGGAAGACCACTACGCGATGAGTACCGCCAGCACACCGCTCGCGCTTCGCGCGGCCACCCCCGCCGACGTCTCTGCCATCCGTGAGCTGATCGAAGGGCTCGCCGAGTATGAGCAGCTGCGGCACGAGTGCATTGCGACCGATGCGCTGCTGCACGAGGCGCTGTTCGGGGCGCGTCCGCACGCCGAGGTCGTTCTCGTCGAGTGGAACGGGGAGGTTGCCGGGTTCGCGCTGTTCTTCCACAACTTCTCGACGTTCCTTGCGCGACCGGGGATCTACCTCGAAGATCTGTTCGTGCGGCCGTCGTTTCGCGGCCACGGCATTGGGAAGGCGCTGCTGACGCATCTGGCACAGCTCGCGGTCTCGCGTGGCTGCGGGCGTCTCGAGTGGTCGGTGTTGGATTGGAACGTGGATGCGATCGGGTTTTATGAAAAGCTGGGTGCGCGCGCCCAGGATGCATGGACCGTCTACCGCGTCACGGGCGATGCCCTGACGCACTTAGCCTCTGGAGATGCCTGAGATGATGGGACACGATGACAAGGAACTGCGTATCACGAGCCGCCGCGACGCGCTGCGGCTGATGGCCGCGGGTGTGGCCGGCAGTGTGCTACTGCCGCAGCTGGCTCAGGCGTCGCGCTTCGCGGACATGGGCGCGGTGCCACGCATCGATCGCATTGGCTTGCAGATGTACACCGTGCGCGCGGCGTTGTCGAAGGACATCGAGGGGACCGTGGCGGCGATCGCCAAGGCGGGCATTACGGAGCTCGAGTTCTTCAATCCGTTCGGCAAGGATGTCGCGTGGTGGCAGGCGTTGCTCAAGCAGCACGGGCTGACGGCGCCGTCGGCGCACGAAGCGTTGCCCAAAACCGACGACGGATGGAAGCCGATTTTCGAGCGCGCGCAGGGGATGGGGCACAAGCTCGTTGTCGTGCCGTACGTGGGCGATGAATTCCGCGGCAGCAAGGCCAACTGGCAGCGGCTTGCCGACCGTCTGAACGCCGGTGCGACGATGGCGAAGGCCGCGGGCCTGCAGTTCGGTTACCACAACCACGACTTCGAATTCGCCCCGGTAGACGGCACCACGGGCTACGAGATTCTCACCACGCAGACGGACAAGGATTTGGTGAAGCTCGAGCTCGACTTGTATTGGGCGGTGAAGGCGGGGCAGGATCCGCTGGCGATCATGAAGCGCTGGCCCGGTCGTATCGTGGCGGTGCACGTGAAGGACGCCGGCCCGGCGCCCGAGCGGAAGATGATGGACGTCGGCACCGGCACCATCGACTTCAAGAGCATTCTGGCGACGGGGCGTAAGCAGGGACTGCGCCACTGGTTCATCGAGCATGACAACCCCACGGATGCCATTGCCTCGATCACGGCCAGTGCGGCCGCGATGAAGAAGCTCTGATTTCACACTGAGGAGTAACCGCGTGTCTTCTCGTCGTTCGAAAGTCGCTCCGCAGTACGATGTCATCGTGGTCGGTTCCGGCGCTGGCGGTGGCATGGCCGCCTACCAGCTGTCGGTGCAGGGGCTCAAGGTGTGTTTGCTCGAAGCGGGTCGTGACTACGATCCCGTGACCGAGACGCCCATGTTTCAGACGCCGAAGGACGCGCCGTTGCGCGGCGCCGGCGGCGCGGACAAACCGTTCGGCTTCTACGACGCCACCGTCGATGGCGGCTGGCGTGTACCGGGCGAACCGTTCACCACCGCGCCCGGCACGCAGTTCAGCTGGTGGCGCGCGCGCATGCTCGGCGGTCGTACGAATCACTGGGGACGCATCTCGCTGCGCATGGGGCCGTACGACTTCAAGCCCAAGAGCCGCGACGGACTCGGCGAAGACTGGCCGATGACGTACGAAACGATGGCGCCGTACTACGACAAGACGGAGCTGCTTATTGGCGTGTACGGGGGCGACGACGATCTCGAGAATACGCCGCGGTCGTCGCCCGGTGTGCTGCAGCCGCCGCCGGCGGCGCGGTCGTATGAGCTGCTCGCCAAAAAGGCGTGTGAGCCACTCAAGATTCCGGTCATTCCTGCGCATCGCGCGGTATTGACCCAGCGGCAGGATTCTGCGCGGCTACCGGCCAAGCTGCATCCGGGCAATGCGCTCGCGCAGCGTGTGCTACGCCAGAGCATGAACGAGCGCATGGCGTGCTTCTATGCCACCGATTGCGGTCGCGGCTGCTCCATCAAGGCGAACTTCCAGAGCACCACAGTGCTGTTGCCGCCAGCGATGGCCACCGGCAACGTCACGCTCATCACCGACGCCATGGTGCGCGAAGTGAGCGTCGACGCGCAGGGGAAGGCGAGCGGTGTGCACTACATCGACAAGCTCACGCGCGTCGATCATCACGTGACTGCCAAGGTGGTCGTGCTCGCGGCGAGTGCGTGCGAAACGTCACGCATCATGCTCAACTCCAAGAGCGCGCTCTTCCCGAACGGCATTGCCAACGGCAGTGGTGTGGTGGGCAAGTATCTCATGGACACCGTGGGCGCGGGGCTGTCGGCGCAGATTCCGAAGCTCGAGGGACTGCCGCCGGTGAACGAGGACGGCACCGCCGGCATTCACATGTACATGCCGTGGTGGCTCTACGGTGATCAGAAAGCGGGCAAGATGGATTTTGCGCGCGGATATCACATCGAATTCGGCGGCGGTCGTGGTATGCCGGGCCCCGGGATCTTCGGCGGGCTCGAGTCGTTCACCGGCGGCGCGTACGGCAAGAAGTTCAAGGAAGAGGCGCGTCGCTACTACGGCTCCTTCATGTACTTCGACGGCCGCGGCGAGATGATCCCCAACGAAGATTCCTACTGCGAGATTGATCCGGTCGCGGTGGATCAGTGGGGCATTCCGGTGCTGCGTTTCCACTGGAAGTGGTCGTCGCACGAAATCAATCAGGCGGCGCACATGCACAAGACGTTCGCCGAGATCATCGAGAAGATGGGCGGCAAGGTGCAGGGGACGGTGCAGACCGACGGCAACAAGGCGATTGCCGCGGGTGGATCGATCATCCATGAAGTCGGCACGGTGCGCATGGGCAGCGACCCGAAAAAGTCGGTGCTCAACGAGTTCGGTCAGGCGTGGGAAGTGAAGAACCTGTTCGTGACCGACGGCGCGACATTCGTTTCCAACGCCGACAAGAACCCGACGCTGTCCATTCTCGCGCTCGCGTGGCGCAGCTGCGATTACCTCGTGGACGAACTCAAGAAGGGGAATCTCTGATGAGCGACGAGAACACGACTCCGAGCACCGGCATCGCGCGTCGCGACGCGCTCAAGGCCATGGCGGCCGCGGCGGTAGTACCCATGCTGCCAGATACCGCAGCCGCTGCACCGGCGCCGGCGGTGTCGCGCGAACCGCTGCCACTGCTCGACGAGCAGCAGCGTCCGGTCAAGCGCAAAGGCCCGCGGGGAACGCCAAGTGATCCCGTGTTGCAGGTGGCCAAGGCTGACTGGCCGATGAAGTTGTCGCTGCGTGAGCTCACGACGTTGAGCGCGCTCTGCGACATGATCATCCCGGCTGACGCCAAGAGCCCAGCCGCGTCCACGGTGGGCGCACCCGGCTACATCAACGAGTGGGCAAGCCGTCCCGGCGGCGACGCGTCGCTGGTGCGCGTACGCGGCGGACTCGCGTGGCTCGATCGCGAATCGCAGGCACGCTTCGGCAAGCGTTTTCACCTCGCGACGAACGCGCAACGCACGCAGATCTGCGACGACATTTGCTATCTGCCGAAAGCCAAGCCGGAGCATCAGTTCGCGGCGCAGTTCTTCGACACGATTCGCGATCAGACGGCGACGGCGTTTTACACCACACCGGCGGGCTGGAAGGACCTCGGCTACATCGGCAACGTGGCGATGCCGACGTTCGAAGGACCGAGCTTGGCGATTCGGCGTCAGCTTGGGCTTGCCTGACTTTGTCGGGGTCGGGGTCGGGGAAAAACTGTCGGGGCTGACCTCGACGCCGCCCCCGACAGTGTGACCCCGACCCCAACCGCCGAGCAAAGCAAGGCCCCAAAACCGCCCCGCCGACTGTAGTGAGACCCCAACCCGGCACCGACCCCGACCGCCGGTAGACCCCGACCGTCGTGGCAGTACCCCGACTGTGGTGGCAGTGCCCCGACCGTCGTGGCCGTACCTCGACCATCCCCACGACCCCGACCCCGACCACGACCCGCGAGATAAATGTTCGCGAGGCGTACAGAGTAATGGTTCAGATGCATTCACCAGACGAACGAATTCTGCGGACTTGGCACGCGAACGTGGCCCCGTGGACGGACGCCGTCCGTCGTGGGGAAATCGCCAGCCGTGTGGCCGTGACCAACGCCGCGATCATGGCGGCGATCCGCGCGCACGCCCCGCGTCGCATCTTGGACCTTGGCTGTGGCGAGGGCTGGATCTGTCACGAGGTCGCGCGCGATGGTATCGCGGCGGTCGGCGTGGATGCCATCCCCGGTCTCATCGACGCCGCTCGCGCCGGTCATCCGGCGGACGGCGCAGCCGGTACCTACGCCGTGCACACCTACGAGGCGATTGCCGCCGGGGCTCTGGTCGCCGAGGGGTACGGTGCCTTCGATCTGATCGTCTGCAATTTCGCGCTGTTCGGGAACGAGTCGGTCGGCGCTTTGCTGCAGGCGCTTCCTGCGTCACTCGGACACGGGGGGCGACTGATCATTCAGACATTGCACCCGGTCAGCGCGCGCGGCGATCTGCCCTACGAAGACGGGTGGCGCGAGGGGAGTTGGGCGGGGTTCAGTGACGCGTTCACGGACCCGGCGCCGTGGCATTTCCGCACCATCGGGAGCTGGGTCGCGCTGTTGCGCGCCAGCGGCTTCGCACTCGAGGCGCTTCACGAACCGTGTCATCCCGACACCGGCGCACCCAGTTCGCTGTTGCTGACATCGCGGGCTGACCCGTTTACTGGCGTGATTCGCACGGTTTAACGCCGCCGCATATTGCTGGGGCGATTGTGCCTCGCTAGCGTGCCTCATTGGCTCGTTCAGTGGTTCCCTCCCAACGAGTGACTCCCTCCCATCGGAGCGCAGGCATGTTCATCCGATCGATGCTGAGCAGTGTGCTGATACGTGGTTCAGCCGCTGCTCTTTCCCTCACGGTCGCGAGTAGCGCGGTGTCGGCGCAGGCCGTCGCGTCTACCGGCACCGTGCGCGGCAAGGTAACAGACGCGGGCACCGGCCAGCCGCTCGCCGACGCGCAGATCCTGGTGGCCAACACGCGTGTCGGGGCGCTGACCAATGCCCGCGGCGAATACGTGCTGACGGCCGCGCCAGCAGGAGCCCGCACGATCACGGTGCGGCGTCTCGGATATCTGCCCGCGTCGCGCCCCGTCACGATCACCGAGGGTGGCACCGCCACGCTCGATGTGTCGCTGACCATCAGCGCGATGAACCTTGGCGAAATCGTGGTGACGGGTTCTGCCGCGCCGACCGAGAAGCGAAAGGTCGGCACGAGCATCGCGTCGCTCGATAGCACGGTCATCAGCCGCGCGCAGTCGGTGACAGTCGATCAGGCGCTGCAAGGCAAGATTGCCGGCGCGCAGATTTCGCAGAACTCCGGCGGCCCGGGCGGTGGCGGTATCTCGGTCCGGTTGCGCGGCACCAACTCGTTCATCTCCGGCTCCGACCCGCTGTACATCATCGACGGCGTGATCGTCGACAACGGCTCCGGGCAGCTGGCCGACCTCGGCGGTCGCTCCAACCCGCAGAACCGTCTCGCCGACATCAATCCGCAGGACATCGAGCGCATCGAAATCATTCGTGGCGCGGCCGCTGCGGCGCTCTACGGCTCGCGCGCCAACAACGGCGTGGTGCAGATCTTCACGAAGCGCGGCAGCATCGGCAAGCCGCGCTTTGCGCTCACGACCCGCTATGGCATGAATGAGCTGCGCGAAAAGCAGCCGTTCAACCTGTATCCGTTCGACGTGAATGGATTGCCGTCGGCGCGCTTCGACTATCAGGACGACATTTTCCGGCGCTCGCCGAGCACGGAGCAGAATCTCACCGTCGAAGGTGGTAACGATCAGACCCGCTATTTCATCAGCGGCAACTACGCGGACGATCAGGGGATCATGCGCTCGACGAGCTCGCAGCGCACCGGTGCCCGTATCAATCTGCAGCAGCAGCTTGCGAGTAACCTGGTGGCCAACGTCACCTCGAACTTCGTGACGACGAACAATCAGTTTCAGGCGTTCGGCGAGCAGAACGACTACGGCATCATGGGTTCGCTCTTCTTCTCGCCCACCAACGTCGATTTCCGTCCGGTCAACGGCGTGTATCCGTTGCCGCCGTCGCTGGGCACCAATCCGCTGCTCGCGATCGATCGTATTCGCAATCCGCAGACGATCAACCGGTTCATCGGCAGCACCAAGTTCACCTGGACGCCGCGCGCCAACCTGTTGCTCGACTACACGCTGGGCATCGACAACTCGGCGTTCGAGCAGCGTCAGTTCGTACCGCGCAGTGCCGTCCTCGGCACGGCGCCCTTGGCCACCGGCCGTTCGCAGTCGGTGTTTCAGGATACGCGCGTCATCAATCAGGACGGCGTCGGCTCGTACTCGTGGCGTCTGAACGATGCGTTCGGGATGCGCACCACGGCGGGCTTCAATTACACGTCGCAGCGTCTTCGCACCACGAGTGCCACCGCCAACGGCCTCGCGCCGGTGGGCGAACTGGTGAGCGCGGGCTCGATCTTCGCCGCTGGTCAGTCGGATGTGGAGTTGCGCACGCTGGGCTTCTACGCGCAGCAGGAAATCGACTGGTCGAACAAGCTCTTCTTCACGGGCGCCGTGCGCTACGACGCGTCGAGCACGTTCGCGCCCACCGAGCGTTGGCAGGCGTTCCCCAAGCTGTCGCTGTCGTATGTGGCGTTGGAGAACCGGACGGGGCTCGTCAACAACCTGCGGTTGCGCACCGCGTTGGGGTGGGCGGGTTCGCAGCCCGGTATCGTGAATGCGTACTCGCAGTACATCACGTATTCCCAGCTGCCGTTTGCCGGCCGTCCGGGTTTCGTGAACGACGTGACCTTCGGTAATCCGTCGCTGCGCAACGAGCGGGCGCGCGAAGCCGAAGTGGGCGCCGAGGCTGGGTTCCTGAACGGCAAGGTCGCCGTCGAAGCGACGTACTACGACCGGCAGGTCAACGACCTCCTGTTCTTCCGGCCGCTGGCGACGAGCACGGGCTTCTCGCGGCAGTTCGCGCCGATCGGTTCGATGAGCAACAAGGGTGTCGAACTGTTGGTGCGCACGACCAACGTGAACCGCCAGAATCTCAAGTGGGAGTCGACGGTCACGTACACGCGGAACCGCAACCTGGTCGAGAGCCTGAACATTCAGGACTTCCAGTCGGCGGGTGGGTACCCCAACCGCATCCGTGTCGGCGAACCGGCTGGCGTGTTCTACGGATCGTATGCGGCGCGTGATTGCCGCACGGGGGCGCTGCTCGTGGACTCGCTGGGGCGGTATCGCCGCAGCAACCAGGCCGCCGATATGGGCGCCACGGTGGCGCAGCGTCAGGCGATCAGCGGCGGCAGCTGCAACGATTCGCTCAACGCGGTCATCGGCGATCCGAATCCGGATTGGATGGGATCGTTGCTCAACGAATTCACCATCGGGCGCAAGCTGCGCGTGCGGGTGCTGCTCGATGGCGTGTTCGGCAACGACATCATGAACCTGTCGACGCGCGCGCAGAACGCGGGTATCGCGAGCAACTCGCGCTCGTTCGAACGCGAGCTGTTGCCGTATGGCGATCCGCGCAAGACGGCCCCCGGTTTCAACGCCCGTACGCAAGGCATTTTCGAGTACTGGGTGGAAGACGGCAGTTTCGTGAAGCTCCGCGAACTGTCGGCGACGTACTCGGTCGATTGGAAGCCGCTGCGCCGGGTGTTCAAGGAAGGCGTCGACGTGACGCTGTCGGGACGCAACCTCGCGGTGTGGACCAACTACAGCGGGTATGACCCCGAGATCAATCTGTTCGGCACCAACGGCGGCGGTCTTGGCAGCGGCCAGACCACGGCCGCCGATCGCGGCTTTGACTTCGGTGGCTATCCCATTCCGCGTACGTGGTCGCTCAGCGCCCGCTTCACTTACTGATTTCCGGAGACTTCACCACATGCGCATGAACCACACGCGCGCGGTGCTCTCCACCGCGTTTGCGACTCTGACCCTCGGGGCGTGCAGCCTCGACTTGCAGAACCCCAATTCCCCGACGGAAGCGCAGGTCACGACCAGCGCCGACGGCGTGATCGCGCTGGCCACTGGCCTGCAGGGGCGTTTTGCCACCTCGTACGGCAACTTCGCGTACATGGGTGGACTCGTGACCGACGAGTTTGCCGCCACCAGTGCCGCGTTGATTTCCATCAGCGATGCGGAGCAGGGTGCCATTGCGCCCGGCACCGGTATCGCCGACAACGTCTTCAACTCGGTGTACCGTACCGTGCGTACGGCGGACGATCTGCTGGCGGGGGCCAACGCGCTCTCGGCGCAGTTCGACCCGGGGACACGCAGCGGGCTCGTTGCGCTGGCGCAGACGCTCAAGGCCGAGGCCTTGGGTGAAGCGCTACAGAGCTACCAGCGTTTGCCGATCAATACGTACGGCATCACGACGCCGACGTATGTCACGCGTGCTGAGGCGCTGCCGTATGTCCGGGCGCTGCTCGATTCGGCCAACGCCCAGATCACGGGGGCGCCGCCGAGTGCGTTTTTCACCAACAGCATCCTGACGCCGGGTGTGAACCTGAACGCCATGATCCAGCTGTTCCGCGCGCGCTATGCCCGCATGGCCAACGACAACGCGAACGCGGTGACGTACGCCAATCTTGTGCCGCGCACGGGCCCGGCCGCCTTGTCGTTGCTGCAGTTCCCGGCACCAACGGTGAACTTCTACGCCAACGTCACCGGCGGCACCAACGGCATCGCGCCGCGTCGCCAGTGGCGCACGAGCATGGCAGCCGGCGACCAGCGCTTCACGTGGTTCGTGGCGCCGTCGGCCACGCTCTCGGGTCGTGTTGGGGCATTGCTCGACAACTGGAACCGCTACGCAGGCGCCCAGGCGCCGCTGCCGGTGTATTTCCCCGACGAGGCGCTGCTCATCAAGGCGGAAGGGCTCGCGCAGCAGAACCAGTTGGCCGCGGCGCAGGCGGCGCTGGATTCGGTGCGCACCGACTGCACCGGCGGGCGTGGCCTCGACGATCCGAAGGCGTGTCTGCCGGCGCTGACCGATGTGCTCACGCAGGCGCAGCTGCTCGACGAGGTCTACGTGCAGCGCCGCTATGAATTGTTCGGGACGGGACTCCGTTGGGAAGACGCGCGTCGGCGCGTTGGCGTGCGTGGGCCGATTGCGGCGCCGGCGGTGCCGGTGGGCGGTCAGCGCTGCTGGCTGCCGTATGCCTTCGGTGATCGCAACGCCAATCCGAACGTGCCGGCCGATCCCGCCGAGCCCGCGACCTTCCCCGCAGTCTGCCAACAGTGAGGCTGCCCACCATGACTACGCTTCCCATGATGAAGTCCCGCCGTGCCGTGGCTGTCGTTGCCGTGTCGCTTGCCAGTGTTCTGCTCGCGGCGTGCGGTACGACCGATGCTGCCGATCCGTTCGCCCCCACCGGACCGACGGGCCGTGTCCGCTTCGTGAATGTCATTACCGACACCACGCGCGGTCGCGTCAACGCCATCCTCGAAGGGCTGCCGTTCGGGGTCAACCTCACGTACACCCAGAGCACGCCCATCACGCTGGCGGCGCCCAACACCGCGAACTATTCGCCGGTGTACGCGGGCAGCCGCACGCTGGTGCTCAAGCGCACAGCCGACACCAACACGGTGGTGTCGACGATTCCGTTTACCGTGACGGCGAGTCAGGATCAGACGATCTACGCCACTGGTGGCACGGGGGCGTCGGCGATTACCAACTTCGTCACCACCGATGACAACACGTTGGCCCCGACGCAGGCCCGAGTGCGGGTGGTGCACCTGAGCCCCACCGCGGGCGCGGTGGACATCTTCGTGACCGCGGTCGGTGCGGATCTCGCCGCCGCGACGCCGACGCTCGCGAACGTGAGCGTGCGCACGGCGTCGGCGTACCTCGCCGTGGCGCCGGGAACGTACCAGGTGCGTGTCGTGCCGGCGGGGACGGCGGCGGCGGCACGGGCAGGGGCGGTGGCGATCAACGTGGCGTCGCTCGCGTTGGTGGC
>CANGXD010000015.1 GCA_947457545.1 Gemmatimonadaceae bacterium | reverse complement strand
GTCCGACGCGCTGAATGAACTGCTCGCGCTGCTCGTCGCTCGCAATCACGCCGTCGCGCAACACCACCACGCGCCGTGCATGCGCCGCGATGTCGGGCTCGTGCGTGACCATGACCACGGTTTGTCCCTGCTGTGCGAGCTCTTCGAACACCTTCATGATTTCCTCGGACGTATTCGAGTCGAGGTTACCAGTGGGTTCGTCGGCCAGCAGAATGGACGGGCGGTTCACGAGTGCGCGGGCAATGGCAACGCGCTGACGCTGACCACCGGAGAGTTCGTTGGGACGGTGATGAATGCGCTGGCCCAACTGCACACGCTCGAGGGCTTCGGTGGCGCGCTTACGGCGATCGTCGGCGGAAATGCCGGCATACACGAGCGGCAGCTCCACGTTCTGCAGCGCCGACGCGCGTGGCAGCAGGTTGAACGTCTGAAAGACGAAACCGATTTCCTTGTTGCGTACACGCGCCAGGGCATCGTCACTCATCTCGCTCACGAGCATGCCGTTGAGCCAGTACTCGCCTTCGTTGGGCGTATCGAGACACCCAATGAGGTTCATGAGCGTCGACTTGCCCGAACCCGACGGGCCCATGATGGCGACGTACTCGTTCCGGCGGATGGCGAGATCGACCCCGCGCAGGGCGCGCACGATTTCGCCACCCATGTCGTACTCGCGCTTGAGCTGCCGCGTGACAATGACCCAGTCCTTGTTCGGGGCGGCG
This sequence comes from Gemmatimonadaceae bacterium, assembly GCA_947457545.1. GTDB lineage: Bacteria > Gemmatimonadota > Gemmatimonadetes > Gemmatimonadales > Gemmatimonadaceae > Gemmatimonas. The sequence goes on along the minus strand of CANGXD010000015.1, from coordinate 47,207 downwards.
CCGTGCGTCGCGGTAACCGCGAGGCGCTCCCCGGTGGTGCTGAGGCCAATCTCCGTGGTGGTCACGACTTCTTCTCCGCTCCGGCCTTCTTGGTTTCGGGCACGGTGGGCTTTACCAGGGCGCCATCCTTGAGCTCACGAATGGCCTGGTACGTACCAGCCACGATCTTTTCGCCAGCCTTGAGGCCGTCCATGACTTCGAAGTGGCGTTCGCCGGCAATACCCACCTTCACCGGACGGAAGCTCACCTTGTTGTCGGTGCCCACGATGAACACGCCTTCGACGTCACGCTTGCCCACCTGCTTGGACGGCTGACGGCCAACCGTCACTGCCGAGTCGCCGGCGTTGAGCTCTTCGTTCTCCCGAACCGTGAGCGCGATGATCGGGATGCTCAACACCTTGTTGCGGGTCGCCGTGACGATCTTGGCGGTCGCCGAAAAGTCGGGGCGGGTATCGACCGGCGGATTCACCAGTTGCACGCGGACTTCGTAGTCGATGGCCTGGTCGCCCGCGCTCGCAGCGCCAGCGGCCTTGTTCACTGAGCTGTTGGAAATCTCCACCACACGACCGGCGAAGGCGGTGTCGGGGAAGGCGTCGATCTGAATGAGCGCCGAGTCGCCGACGCTGATGCGCGCGACGTCGGTCTCGTCGACCTTCACCTTGGTCTCGAGAATGCTCATGTCGCTGATCGTGAGCAGCGTGGCCGCGTCCTTGTTCAGCGTACCCATGATCGCCGTTTCGCCTTCTTCCACGTTGAGGCGCGTGATCTTGCCGCTCATGGGGGCGGTGATGATCGTGCGGCTCAGCGCCTGACGGGCGTCACGCACGGTGGCGACCGACTGTTCGACGGAGAAGCTCGCCGCTTCGGCCAGCGCCTTGTTCACTTCCGACTGCGTGCGCAGCTGCTCGAGCTGTTCTTCGCTGACCAGGTTGGGTGACTGCTTCTGGATCTGCGCCGATCGCTCGTAGTTGCGTTGCGCCTGGAGCAGGTTGGCCCGGGCCTGCGCGAACTGCGCGCGTGCCGAGGCCAGCGACGCTTCGCTGCGCTGCAGCGCGGCGGTGGCCTGCTCGGGATCGATCTGCAGCAGCAGCTGTCCCTTCTTCACCAGGTCGCCTTCCTTCACCACCAGCTTCACGATCTTGCCCGTGACGTCAGCCGACACGTCGACCTTGGTGCGCGGCTGAATCTGGCCGCTGGCAGTCACGGAGGCGACGAGGTCGCGCGCTTCGACGGCTTCGACACGGACGTCGACAGGTTTGGTCTTGTTGCGTTTGGCAGCGACGACGCCCAGCCCTGCCACACTGGCGAGGACGACGGTCGCGATTACGATCTTTCCGGTCTTGGTCATCTCTGGTCTCTGTTAGCGAAGCGGACGGCCGACGGCATTCTCGAGCGCCGCAAAGGCTCGTTGCACATCGTAAATGGCGGTGATGCGGTCGGTTTCGGCGCGTTCAAAATCTCCGCGCGCCTGCACCAGATCGACGATGCTGATGGCGCCTACCCGATAGCGCTCCTGCGCCAGCGACAGGGCCGTGCGCGCCGTGCGCACGTTTTCTTCCTGCAGGGCCACCGCCTGCTGCGCGGTCACCAGCTGCAACTGCGCCGCCGTGACGTCGGCGGTCACTCGAAGCGACAACGCCCGCGTGTTGTTTTCGGCATTCCGGCTCTGCACCTGCGCCTGCTCGATCTGCTGTTCACGGCGGAAGCCGTTGAAGAGCGGCAGCGAGAGACTGGCGGAGACACTGTACGGCTGACGAGTAAAGTCGAAGGGGTACTTGCCCTGATTGTCGCGGATGGCCTGCTCCTGTGCAGGTGTGAAGGCGAGGCCTTCGCACTGCGCCAGGTTGTTGGCGAGCTGCAGGCGGGCGCGTACTTCTTCGGAGCGAATGCACGACGACCGTGACGACGCGACACTCGACTGCGCCTGCGAGATGAGCAGGTTGGTGTTCGTGAAGCGATTCGTGAACGCCGATACGCCGGCCTGGAGCGCGAGCGACGGATAATACGCGCTGCGTGCGGAACTCACTTGACGACGAGCCGACTCCTCACGCAGCCGGAGCGCTTCGAGGTTCGGGTTGGCGCGCCGCGCCATATCGAGCAACGACTCCAGCGTGACGTCCGGCGGGGCGGGGAGATTGCTGTCGAGCTTCGTGCCAGCCACATACGGCACGCCAATCTGCTGATAGAGTCGCACCAACTCCACTTGCACCGTGTTGCGGGCGCGGAGTGAGGCGACGCGCTGCTGACCATGTGCTACTTCGGCGCGCTGTACGTCGAGTTGGGTGCCGGAGCCTACCTGCAGCCGCGCGCGCGCCAGCTGCAACTGCGCTTCGGTCGTGGTGAGGAGCGTGTCCTGCAGGTTGGAGCTGGCCTGCGCCTGCAATGCGGTCAGATACTGATTGATGACGTTGTTGCGGACCGTGACTTCAGCCGCCGAAATGTCCGACTCGGTGGCATTCTGTTCGGCTTTCACGGCGCGTCGGTCGTTCAGGGCGCCGAGCGACAGGTTGAGGCTTGCCGACGCGGACGCGTCCGTGTTCAGCTGGTCATTCGTGGAACCGATGCCTTGTCCTTGAAAGAAGGACTGCCGGCCTTCGCGGTAGCCGCCGCCGAGGCTGGTGTTGACGTTGGGGAGGAAGGCCCCGTTGGCCGCGCGCACATTGGCGGCAGCGGTCCGTCGGGCGTTCATGGAGTTGGCGAGCGTGGGATTGTTGCGTCGCGCCAGGGTGAGGGCGTCTGGCAGCGTCAGGACGGTCCCCTGAGCGGCCGACGGCGTCTGAGCTTCGGCGATCGTGCCGGCAAGGCTCCCGGCGGTAGCGGCGAAGGCGAGCGCGAGCACGTGAAATCTCACGGGAGTTTTCATGGAGACGGAGCGGGGGAAAGAATGAAGATGTCTAGGGGGTGTACGGGGGGCTTGAAACATTGGTTTCATCCCCCGGGAAAACGCAGGTCAGCGTGGGACATCGTCGCGCAGCGCCTCGAGGCCGCGCGACGGGATGCTGAGCCGGAGCAGTAGCCCATCCGTGTCGGCCCACACGAGGCGCACGTCACCGGTAGCAGTGACGATGCGATACCGACGCGCCGCACGTCGAGCGCCGGCGATGACGACGGTATCGGTCGCCGCTTCGAGGACTACGCGCACCGCCCCCTGCGAGTTGGCCACCGGCGTGAGCGACGGGAGCGTCACTCCCGCCCCTGGGGCCAGTGTGCGATGGCGGAGGAGCAGGGCGTACTGCACCACGCCCTCATCTTCGACGACGACCGCGCCCGGGCGCAGGAGGTATTCGCGGGCGGCTTCGCCGGTCGAACTGCGCGCGAGGGTGGCAAAGCGTCCCCGCACCCGCTGCCCCCCCAAGCGGAGCGTCAACTCGGCGCCACGGCGCGACTCCACGGAGTAGCGCACCGGGGTCCCGGCCGAATCGGCCTCGAGGCGTAAGGCCGTGCGCGTCTCGCCGAACGCCGACTCGGAGCGGACTTCGACCGTCCCACCGTCGTTCGTAGTCACCTGTTGCATCGAAAACTGTTCGCGCCCCATCCGCTGTCCGTTCACCGAGATCGTGAAGCTGCCCACGTCGAGTCGCGCCGCGGGTGGCTGCGCCACGAGGCCACCGGGCCACGTCGCGGCGACCAGCAGGCCGGCGAGCAGCGGGCGGAAGGGGATGGATTTCCAAAGCATCACAGAAAGATAAGCAATCCGGGGCGCCCCTTCGCCTCCGGGAACCCGACGGGGTATTGTGGGCCATGGCTTTTCCTCCAGGAGCGGCTTCCGACATCGCGACGGCCCCTGCGCCCGAACTCCCCACCACGGACCGGTGGCCCGCCCCCTGGGTGGCCAGCGCCACGCTGGCCGTCATTGGCCTGGCGAACTGGCAGCAAGAGCCGGGGTGGGGGCGTCTGCTGCTCGCACTCCTCGGGACCGTGCTGTCGGCATGGTTTCTCGCGCGGGTCCGTCGACCACGCACGTTTGCCGTGCTCACGGTGGTGGCTCTCAGTGTCGCCTGTCTCCTGGGGGCGTCCGACACGGCGACGTTGGTGTCGCTCCGCGATGACTGGGGGAGCTGGTCGGCGCAGGAGCGGGAAGACCGCGCGCGCCGGGTGGCCGCGAGCGTCGCGGAGGTGGCCAAATCCCTGCGGACCACGGTCGATGTGCTCGCCTCCGACAGCGCGCTGATGGCGCGTGTCATGGCCGGCGAGGTCCCGACGCTCACACCGCCGCTGTCGCGCGACATCGAGTCGGCGGTCCTCGTGTACCGCACCGGAACACTGGTGGCGCGCGCCGGCCAGATGCACACCCCGGTCGTCTTGGGCGGACCCGCCGGCGTGTTCATTCTCGACGGGCCGTTCCACACCTCCCTTGTTGCGCGCAGCCGATCGGCCGACGGCGCCATCGAGGTGGTGACGACGGCCCTCGTGGCCTCGGCGCCGCCGGCGGACCGCTTCACGCACACGCTGCTGCAGACGCTTCCCGGCGACGTCGACGTGGCGCACACGCGCATCGAGCCGCCAGATAGCACGCGTCTTGATCGCGGCGAAACCGCCGTGCTCGTGCGCGACGGGGCCAAGGTGCTCGCCCGGGTGCACGCGACGACGTACACCGAAGGCGAAACGCGGCTGGCGCTGCAGCAACGCGCACGGACGCGATCGAGCGTCGCGCTCACCATCGCCTTGTTGTCGCTGCTGGTGACGGCGTGGCGGCGGCCGGCGAGCACCGGGTCGCGGCTCCTGGCGGCGAGTGCCGTGTTGCTCACCGTCGCCATCGTGCCGCTGTCGGGGCTGTCGAACGTGTCGAGTCTCTTCGATCCGCGCAGCTATTTCGCGCCCATGGCCGGACCGCTCACGTCGACGATCGCCGCGTTGCTCGTCACGGCCACGCTGGCGCTCGCGGTGCTGCTCTTTGCGTTCCGGGCCACCTTGCAACGCCCGTCGCGCCCCGTGGCCATCGTCCTGGTGATTGCCGCGGCTGCTGGTGGGCCCTTTTTGTTGCGCGACCTCGCACGTGGCATCACGCTGCCGCCCACGGGCGCAGGGTTCTCGTTGTGGGTCGCCTGGCAACTCGCGCTCGCGTTAGTCGGGGTGAGCGTGCTGCTCGCCGCCGCGGCGGCCGGCCAGAACGCGCTGGCGAATCGTCGCGGCGTGCCGCCGTCGGTCCCGATGCTCATTGCGCTCGTGGGCGGGGTGCTGGCACCGGTGCTCTGGGATGCGCCCGGGTGGCCCGGGTGGTTCCCGCTGCTCTGGGTGGGCGCGATCGCGAGTCTTGCGCTCACGCGGCGCGGATTGGCGCAAGTCGCGGCCGCGTCGGTCGTCGCCGGCGCGGGCGCGGCGACGCTCACGTGGGGGGCCACCGTGCGTGCCCGCACGGCGCTTGCGCAACACGACATTCAACGCATCGGCGAAAGCGATCTCGATGCGCAGCGCCTGCTCGAACGCTTTGCCATCAGCCTGCGCGACGAAGTGCGGCCGGTGCAGAGCAGTGATGTCCTCTTGCGGCGCTATGCGGCGAGTGAGTTGGCCAGAGCCGGCTACGCGGCGCGACTCGCGCGCTGGAGTCCCGCGTCACTCGATCAGCCCGTGTCGCTGCTCGAACTGACGCCCGTGCTCGACACGCTCTCTGCCCAAGCCTATCTCGCCATTCTCGCCCGAGAAAATGGCGCGGTGGAAATTCGCGAAGCGCGCGACGGCCTCCGGCGCATGCTGCTCGCGGCGGTGCCAGCCCCCGATGGAACGGTCACCACCATTGCGTTGCCGCCGCGTACCAGCCTGCTGCCGGTCGATCCATTCTCCGCGTTCACCGGTGTCACGGGGGCGCGCAGTACCGACGCGCCGTATCGCATGCAGCTCTCACCCGCGCTGCCTGGTGATCGGGCCAACGCGACGCTCACGTGGGTGCGTCGCGGTGACGCGTTGCACGGCGACGGCGTGGCCGGTGAAGGGGTCGAAGTAAATCGGGTCCACGCCGAAGTCGATCTTGGCAACCTTGGCGTGCTGCTGCCACGTGGGGCGCTGCTGGTCATGCTCGACGTGCTCGTCGTCATGCTGCTCTGGGCCGCCACGGCGCTTGCCGACGGCGCCCTCACCCGACTGGTCGCGGTACGCCGAGCGCGGTGGTCCCGCTCGTATCGCGTGCGATTGAGCGTCGCGTTGCTGGGTTTCTTCATTGCGCCGGCGGCCATTTTCGCGCTGTGGGCGTGGTATCGCCTGCAGGACGACGACCGGTCGGCCCGTGAACTGCTCGTACGCGAAACGCTGCGTGTCGCGGCAGCGGAGCAGGAGCAGCGCGCGCTCGGGAGCTCGCCGTCGAGCACCGGCGCCCCCCTCTTTCTCTATCGCGACGGATTGCTCAATCAGGCCAGTGATCCGCTTCTCGACGCCTTGGCGCCGCTCGGTCGCATTCTCCCCGTCACGCTCGCCGCCGACGATTTCGGCAACGAAGACGTCTTCACGACGCGTCGATTGACCACCGGACCCACGCGCGCCCTCGTGGGCTTCCGGCAACTCCCGCGCGCGACGGCGACAGATAGCCTGGGGCGCGCCGATCGCGTGCTCGCGACCCCCGCGCGTGGTGATGAATTTGCCCTCGACGATCGTCGCGAAGATCTCGGCGTGCTGGTGCTCTTCGCCACCATGCTCGGTGCGCTGGCGGCGATCTGGTCGAGTGGCGTGGCGGCCCGTGCCTTGGCGCGACCGGTCGGCGCGTTGCGTGAAGCGGCGCTCGATATTGCGGCGGGGCGGGCAGCGCCCACGCTGGGCACCGCACCGGCGTCGGAGTTCGCGCCCGTGTATCGCGCCTTCTCGCGCATGGCGGGCGACCTGCAGACCAGTCGTGCCGCGCTCGAAGCCGCGCAGCGTCGCACCGAAGCGGTGCTGCAGAACGTCGCCAGCGGCGTGCTGGCGTTGCGACGTTCGGGCGACATCATCCTCGCCAATCCGCGCGCCGAAGCGTTGCTGGGCGCCTCGGTGCGGCAGGGAGGCGCGCGGCTCACGTCGCTGCCTTCGGTGTTGGCGCCGCTCGTGGCGCAGTGCGCCGCCTTCCTCGACAACGACGCCGAAGAAGAAGCCTTCGAGCTGACCGTCGCGGGCCGACAGTTGCAGGCGCGCCTCACGCGCTTGCCGACCGGTGCCGTGCTGACGGTCGACGACATCACCCAGCTCGCGTCGGCGCAGCGCGTCCTCGCGTGGGGCGAGATGGCGCGTCAGGTCGCGCACGAAATCAAGAATCCGCTCACGCCCATTCGTCTCGGGGTGCAGCATCTGCGGCGGGCGTTCCGCGATGGCCGCACGGATTTCGCGCAGATTCTCGACAGTAACGTTTCGCGGGTACTCGAAGAGATCGATCATCTCGATGAAATCGCGCGCGCGTTCAGCCGGTATGGCACAGCGCCGTCCGAGCGTGCGCCGGGGGTGCCGGTGGATATCGCTGCCGTCGTCCACGACGTGGTCGCCCTGGAAAAGCTGGGGGATCACGCCGAGCAGGAGGCGCGGGTCCATTGGGCCGTAGAGCTCCCCGCGGATCAGCCGCTGCTCGGGCTGGCGCAGCGCGACGAACTGCGCGAAGTGCTCATCAACGTGCTCGAGAACGCCCGTCTGGCGTCGGCGACGTCGGTGCTGGTACGGGCGTCGGCGACGGACACGCATGTGACGCTCGAGGTGGTGGATAACGGGACGGGCATCAAGCCCGAAATCCTCCCTCAGGTCTTCGAACCGCATTTCTCCACACGGACCAGCGGGAGCGGGCTCGGCTTGGCGATCAGTCGTCGACTGATCGACGGGTGGGGCGGCTCCATTGGCGTGACGAGCAGTGGCGCAGATGGGACCACCGTCCGATTGGTGTTTTTGCGCGCGGGGGCGCCGACGGCAGAAGCGTCGGGCGTGACGGTGCGTTAAACTTGGGTATGCCTGAACCCCTCCTGTCGTCCGACCAGGTCCGTACCGCATCGCCTCCGCCGCATCTGGAGTCGTGGCAGCTGCCGCCAGGCTGGGCGTGGGGGGATGAGGCAATTCGCCGGGAACACCGGCACTATCAGGAAGTGATTGACGCTCTTGGCCGGTCGCTGTCGCTGGTGAGCATCCCCGACGCGGCGCACGCCGACTGGCTCAGTCACGAAGCGCGGGCCCTGGCGCACCGGAACCACCCGTCCATTCCCACGACCTATCACTACTGGGCGTCGTATCAGGAGAGCCGTCGTGGCCCCGGATACCTGCGTCGGTGGATCAGTGGCGAAACCGTGTTCGAGCGGGTGTCGCGCATTGGACCCGAGTCCATCCAGATGGGCTTTCAGGTTCTGCGCGAAGCCGGCAGCACCCTCGCCTACTTGCACGATACGACGGCGGCGCATGGCGCCGTATCGGCGAGCACCGTGTGGCTCACGCCTGGTGGTCGGTTGTGGTTGTTGGGGTGGGAGTGGGTGTTGCCCAAGGATCATCGTCCGGTAGGGCTCACCCCCGATCCGCAGTTCACGCCCTGGGCCCCGGAGTGGGCGCCCGGTGTGTGGAAGCCAACCGCGAAGTCCGATCAGTGGCAGCTGGGCGCGATGCTGTTCATGATGCTCACCGGCGAAACGCCTCCTGAGCGTGATGTGCCGCCCTTGCAGTTGCTGCGCAGTGACTGTCCCACCGCACTGGCCACGGTGATCGAGCGCGCGTTGTCCGTCGACCCGGCCGACCGGTATCCCAGCGTCGCCACGATGCTGCGCGAACTCGACCGGCACGTGTCGGTGCGTCCGCTCCTCATCGCGCCGGAAGGGGACGAACTGCCCAAGGCGTTGGACTCCGCCGAGGGCCGTTTGCGCTGGGCCACCGCGGATGACTACGAGATTCTGGCGCCGCTGGGTACTGGTCAGTTCGGCAGCGTCTGGCGTGCGCGCGATTTGTCCTTGTCGCGCGAAGTCGCCATCAAGGTGTTGCATCCGCATATCGCCAAGGACGAAATGGCGGTGGCGCGCTTCCGTCGCGAAGCACGGTTGGCGGCGCAGTTGGCGCACGCCGCGATCGTGCCCATTTACGACACCGACAGCCGCGGTGGTGTCGTGTGGTACACCATGGAGCTCGCCGAAGGTGGCTCGGTCGCGAACCTCGTCTCACGCAGCGGCGCGCGTCCGTTCGAGGAAATCGCCCCGCAAGTGGACGAAGTGCTCGAAGCGCTCGATGCCGCACACACGAGCGGCATCATTCACCGCGATCTCAAGCCGGAAAACATTCTCATCGATCGCTACCGTCGCTGGCGCATCGGTGACTTCGGCATTGCGTACGCCCTTGGTGACGAGAACGCCGGGACATCCGGCACGCCGTCGTTCGCGGCCCCCGAGCAGCTGCTCGGCGAAGCGCAGGGGCCGGCCACCGATCTCTACGCGCTGGCGAGCATCGTGTATTTCGTGCTTACCGGACGTCCGCCCTTTGGCGACGGGCCGGCGGAGCATGTGCTCGCGCAGCAGTTGGCGGATTCGTTCGCCGAACGGCTCGCGCAGGACGAGTTGCCCGATGCACTGCGTGAGTGGATTGCGCGTGGGCTCGCGCAGCGTGTCGAAGATCGCTGGTCGGACGCCCAGGAAATGCGCGCGGCGTGGCGCCAGGTGGTCCGGGCGACACGCCGTGCTGAAGATTTGCGTCCCTGGTGGCGTCGACTGATCGAAGCCGTGCAGGAAGACGAGCCCGCGGAGTCGGTTACGCCAGACTGGTAGCGCTGCGCTCGAGCGGGAGCGCGGGGCCCATCGGAGTCGTCGCGAGCTGCGTGGGCAGCATGCGTGCCGCCGCCATCGCGACCGCGGCGACATCCGGCGGAATGACCATCGTGGGCACCGAGGGCGCACTGCGCGGCGTACGACGCGGCGCGCGGACCGGCTTTTCGTTGCTGACGCTCAGCGTAAGCGCGCGGCGACGCTTGCGCGCATACAGCAGCTGGTCGGCACGTGACAGCAGCTCGTGAATACCGGCCGGATCGGACGGACGCACGCGCGTGTGCCCCATGGTGAGGCCGATGGTGGTGGGGAGCACGCCAGACGCATTGAGCCCCGCCAGCTGCTCTTCGATGCGCTTCTGAATGACGCGAGCGCCACAGCCGTCGGCATCGAGCGCGAGCACCGTGAATTCGTCACCACCAAGGCGCGCCACGACGTCACAGTCGCGCACCGTGTTGCGCAGCAAACGCGCCACTTCGATGAGCGCCTTGTCGCCGATAGCGTGCCCGAACGTGTCGTTGAGTTCCTTGAAGCCGTTCATGTCGACGTACATCACCACCGCGTCCTTCCCCTGACGACGGGCGAGACGCAGCTGCTGCTCGGCCAGCGCCATGAAGCCGCGCCGGTTGTGCAAGCGCGTCAGGTCGTCGGTGAGCGACGCCTTGCGCAGGCGCAGCTCCTCACGCTTGGTGACCGAGATGTCGTGGAGCGTTACGGCGATGCCGTCGGCCGTGGGTGTCGCCTGATGCATGACCCAGCTCGCATTCAGCAGACGACGATGCATGCGCATTTCTTCGCGCACCGGCGCCATGAAGGTCATAGCGTCGAGGTAGCGATTGAAGAGCTGCTGGCCCATGAGCGCCATGTCCCGCTTGAGGCGCAACCCGGTGAGCTGTTCGGGGCGCTTGTACAACATCGCCGCGCCCTGACCGTTGGCTTCGGTGATTTCGAAGTCGGTGATCTCGCCGTTGTCGTCGCGCACGGAGCGCAACAGGAACATGCCATCCATGCTGGACTGCATCGCGTCGGTCAGCCGACGGACACGGTCCTGCAGTACCGCGTCATCCTGCATGCGACGCAGCAGTTCACGGTGGAGAAGGCGCCACCCGGTTACCGCAACGAGCAGCGAGATGGCCGACAGGAACGGTGCGGCCGCGACAAAGCTGGGCAGCGTCATGGTTCCGGTAGTCATCGCGATGGTCAAGACGGAGAGGGTCACGAGCGTACCCCAAAAGGTGGTGCGCAGAGCGAGGCGGTCGAACATGGAGGAGTCCACGGAGTCTGTCGGAAGCCTGAACCTGCGTCGGCCCGTCTCCCGAACCTCACCAGCCCGAGCTGGTGCGGCAGATCACACTAAAGCAACCGTCATGCCAAACGCGGACGAGCGCAAAACTGCTCGCAAATCGACGCTGTGGAAAACCCCTCAATTTCTTTTCAGTCAATAGCTTAGCTAATTACTTCGACTGGATGTTCATTCCGTGATTCAAAGCAAGGTTTGTGAGGCGGCAAAATCAGCCTACCCCTGAATGCTGGCCGATACCGCCGAGCGACCGAAGCTCGGCAGTAGGACAACTTTGCCGCCTTAGTCGTCGGCGCCGAGGAGGAGACGCGACTCCAGCGCCTGATAGCGCGCGTCGCCGTTGGCGTCGGGGAAGAGCAGGGACGCGACAATGCCCGTCAGGAACGACAGCGGGATGGTGACCAGCGCCGGGTTCTTGAGCGGGAAGATGGCGGTCGCCTTGTGCAGCAGATCGATCTGCACGGCAGGCGAGAGGGCGATCAGCACCAGTGTGGCCGTGGTCCCGACGACCATGCTGGCGGCGGCGCCCACCGTGCTGGTGCGGCGCCAGAAGACGCTGAGCACCAGCGCGGGGAAGTTGGCGCTGGCGGCGATGGCGAAGGCCAGTCCTACCATGAAAGCGACGTTCTGCCCCTTGAAGGCCATGCCGAGTGCGATGGCGACGAGCGCCAGCCCCACGGTGGCGAAGCGCGCCACCTTGAGCTCTTCACCGGGATTGGGGTGCCCTTTGCGGATGACGCTCGACCAGAGGTCGTGCGAGATGGCGGCGGCGCCGGAGAGCGCGAGGCCGGCCACCACGGCCAGAATGGTGGCGAAGGCCACCGCGGCGATGAAGCCAAGGAACGGCCGTCCGCCCAGCAGTTCGGCCAGCATGGGGGCCGCCATGTTGCCGCCGGCATCGATGCTCTTGATGACGTCAGGGCCCACGAGCACCATGGCGCCGAAGCCCAGAATGAACGTCATGAGATAGAACAGCCCGATGAGCCCGGTGGCAATGAACACCGATTTGCGGGCCGCCACGGCGTCGGGGACCGTGTAGAAACGCATGAGAATGTGCGGGAGGCCGGCGGTGCCGAACATGAGCGCGAGCCCGAGCGAGATGGCATCCCACGGGTTGGAGACCAGCTTGCCCGGGGCGAGGACGCCCGCGCCGTATTTGGTGGCCGCAGCGGCGAAGAGGGCGCGCGGGTCGAAGCCGAATTTGGAGAGCACGAGCAGCGCCAGCAGCGCCGCCCCACCGAGCAGCAACACCGCTTTGACGATCTGCACCCAGGTCGTGGCGAGCATACCGCCAAAGAGCACATACCCCATCATCGCGATGCCGACAATCAGGACGGCCGTCTCGTACGGGATCCCAAAGAGCAGGCGGACCAAGCTGCCCGCGCCCACCATTTGCGCGATGAGATAGAACGCGATCGTGGCCAGCGTGCCGTAGGCGGCGCTGATGCGCACCGGCACCGGATCGAGGCGCGCCGCGACGACGTCGGCAAAGGTGTATCGCCCGAGATTGCGCAGCGGTTCGGCGATGAGAAAGAGCACCACCGGCCACCCCACCAGCCATCCCGTGGAGTAGATGAGCCCATCGAACCCGCTGGTCGAGACGAGACCGGCAATGCCGAGGAACGACGCGGCGCTCATGTAGTCGCCGGCGAGGGCAAAGCCATTCTGTCCCGCCGTGACCGACCGTCCCGCTGCGTAGAAGTGTTCTGCGGTTTGCGTGCGGCGGGCGGCCCAATACGTGATGCCCAGCGTGACACAAATGAAGACCGCGAAGAAGCCGATGGCGACCGGGTCGGGTTTCCCGAAGGAGGTGGTCGCCGGCGCCGCCGCGGCTTGAACGGCCGCCTGGAGCACGCCGATCATCGGGCGTCCTCGTGGGTGGCTTTGAGGGCAGCGAGTGCCGGGTCGTACACCCGGTTGGCCCACGAGATGTACGTGTAGGTGAGCACCCAGGCGGCCACGATCACGCAGGCGCCGAGGACGATGCCGACGGAGAGGCCTTCCGTGACCAGGGTGCCCAGCAGCGCCGGCTGGAACGCCACCAGCGCGATGAAGCCGAAGTACACCAGTACCATGCCGGCGGTGAGCATGATCGCGATGCGCCAGCGCTGCGCCGCGACGCGGCGTGTGGCCAGCAGCGCATCGGCCTTCGAAGTTGGGAGTCCGGTCGTCATGGCGCGCGAAGCTACTGCAGGGAGTTGACTGGCGATAGCGTTCCGTCGGAGCGCGTCAGTGTCTAGCATTCATGGAGCACCCGGTTTTCTCCTGCACCGCCCGAGACCCGCTGTGACCATCCGCAAGTTCATCGCTGTCGTGGCCCTCATCAACGCGCTCGTCGCGACCTATCTCCACCTCTGGAAGATCGGGTTGGCGGGTTCGTTGTCGTGTGGCGGTGCGCACGGGTGCGAGTACATCCAGGGAAGCCGCTACGGCTGGTTCATGGGCGTCGACGTGGCACTCATTGGGGCGGTGGGCTACGCGGTCATCGTGCTCGTGGCGATTATCGCGGCACTGCCGCAATTCGAAGACGAAAAGTGGCCCGTGCGTGCGCTGCAGCTGCTCATTCTGCCGGCGTTCGCGTTCACGCTGCGGCTCAAGTACGCCGAGTTCATCATACTGCAGGGCTTCTGCCGCTGGTGCGCGATTTCGGCGGTCTCCATCACCGCGTTCACCGTGCTGATCTTCATGGAGTGGAAGCGGGTCCAGCGGTTGTCCGCCGCCTGAGGTAACGCGGGCCTAGGGCGCGTCGGCCTCGCCAACGATGACGGCGAACATGCGCTCGAGTTCCGGCCCGATGGGATATGCAGGAATGGTGTGCAGCACTTTGCCGTTCCGATCGACGGCAATGAAGACCGGCGTGCCGGCGTAGCCCAGCGTCTGCAGCGTCTCTTCGCGGGTGCGTAACGGGCCCACCAGACGCGCGCCGCGCAGCCCCTCGTGCTCCAGCATCGCCGTGCCGTCGCCGGCGCCTTCGAGGGTGAGCAAGGTGAGGCGTGTAAGCGGGCGCCCTTTGGCCATCCCGCCAAAATCCTTGAGCGCGCGCTTGCACCAGCTGCAGGTGCGCGAGCTGATCATGACGACCTGCGGCTCGCCCGCGGGGAGCAGCGGCACCACCCGTCCACGCAGGTCACGCACCTGCACGGCGCTCAGCGATTGCGCGGCCACCTGCATGGCCCGCGTGCCGACCAGTACGGCACAGGTCAGCGCGACGATCCCCAGCAGCAGGGTGCTGACGGAGATGAAACCGCGGCGCGGACGTGAGCTGGAGGACATGACGGACGGGACAGGGGAGTGCATGAGTGAGGCCCTCCGGTGTACTCTTGGGGCCATGGCACCTTCGCAGGGAGAATATACCCCGACGCCGGAACAACGGCTTCGCGCGCTCGACGTGGAGACGCACCTCACCGATCCGTCGATCAAGCAGGCGTTCGTGACGCCCATGTTCGACATCATCGCGCCGCGCTACGACCGCTTCACGCGCCTCTTTTCGTTTGGTATGGACGGAAGCTGGAAGCGCGAAGCGATGGACGCGGTGCGCGAGTCGGCGCGGCGGTTGCGCCCGGTGCAGCGCGCGCTCGATCTCGCCACGGGGACCGGCGATCTGGCGGTGGCGCTCGCGCGGCTGTGGCCCGGGGTGCACGTCGACGCACTCGATGCCTCGCCGCGCATGATCGACGAAGCCACTGCTCGCCTCGCTCGGCGCGACGCGGACGTGGCGTCGGTCGTGCATCCCATGGTGGGCGACATGATGGCGCTTCCGCAGGCGAGTGGCTCGGTCGACGTGGTGACGGCGAGTTATGCCGTACGCAACGTGCCCGATGCGCGTGGCGCGGTGCGCGAAATGGCACGGGTGCTGCGCGCCGATGGCGTGCTCGTTACGCTCGATTTTTATCGCCCGGCGCTTGCGCCGTGGCGCATGCTGTTTCTGGGATATCTGCAGATCGCCGGCGACATGGTGGGCTATCTATGGCACCGCGATCCGGTGGTGTACGGCTATATCGCACGCAGCATTTCGCACTTCATGACCGAGGCGGAGTTCAGTGCCTTGCTCATCGACGAAGGCTTCGAGGTGGTGTCGGTGAAGCGTTACCTGTTCGGCGGCATTGCGCGGCACGTGGCGCGGAGGCGCTAAGTAAGCAGTTCCTCCGTTCCTGCCGTCTGAGTGGCTGCCGTCTGCCGTCTCGGCGTAATGCCGCGGCATCGCGCCGAGACGGCAGACGGCAGCCACTCAGAAAGCAGGAGCGCAGTGCTTCCGCAACTAGCCCGCGTGGCTGTACGCCATCGCGACGATCCACTCGCCGTCGGTGTGCCAATGCGCCGCAACGCGAATGTCGGCCACCGCTGGCTCCGGCAGGTGCAGCGTAACGCGGACGTCGTCGGCGTTCGTGAGGTCGAGCTCGACTTCGGTGAAGCGCACGTAGCGCTCGACGAACGGGTCGATGGCTTTGTACACCGCTTCCTTGAGCGCGAAATGTACGAGGAGCTGTTCACGCTGCTGCAGCGCGTCGTGGTCGAACTGTTCGAGCCACGAAAACTCGGCGGCGGTGAGAATCTTGCGCGCAATGGACGGGCGTTCGAGATCACGCGCCGTGGGCCGCGCTTCGAGATCGAGCCCGATGTGCTGCAGTGTGCCGCCACGTGGGGCCACCGCGGCCATGGCGAGCGTGCGCTTGTGCGTCACCGAGCCGGTCACGGCGTCGGGGAGGAGCGGCGCGCCGCGGTGCGTGCGCAAAATGGGGGTGTCACCGGGACTCGGGACCTCGCTCAGCGACGCCATCGCCGAGCGGATGGCAGTTCGTCCCGCGACGAACGTGGCGCGACGCGGGCTCGGCAAACTCCGCGCGAGCGCGGCCTCGAGCGGATGCAACTGGCCGTTTACCACGCGCTCGTCGAGCAGCTCGTCCCAGTTGGCATGGTCGGGCACGTCGGGGACTGCGGCCCGTGCAAGAATGGCTGACGCTCGAAGCATCCCGAATAGTACGGACGAGAGGTGCAATTGTGGGAGCAGGCGCTCAGCTTACAGGCGTGTCCGACTCCTCCGCCTCCGAGAACAGCACGCCGCGGGTCACGCCCGCGCAGGCGTGGTACGCCGTCGCGATTCTGACCATCGCGAATATCTCAGGTTTCGTCGACCGGCAGATTTTGTCGCTGCTGGTCAAGCCCATGCGGCGCGACTTTGGCCTTACGGATACGGAAATCAGTCTGCTCATGGGACTGAGTTTCACGATCTTCTACTCGGTGCTCGGTTTGCCCATCGGTCGCTGGGTAGACCGTGGCGCGCGTCCGCGCATCATTGCCCTCGGCGCCGCCATCTGGAGCCTGCTCACCGCGCTCACCGGATTCACGAGAAGCTTCGGGCAGTTGTTCGCGGCCCGCATCGGCGTAGGTATCGGGGAAGCCACGCTGGGACCGGCCGCGGTGTCGATCATTGCCGATCATTTCCCGCGCAAGCGCCTGGCGACGGCCATGGGCGTGTACCAGATGGGCTCCTTCATGGGGTCGGGCTTCGCATACGCGATCGGTGCGCTCATCGTGGGTCGGCTCACGGCGCCGGGCAAGATTACGCTGCCGTTGGGCATCGAGATCTTTCCGTGGCAGACGGTGTTCTTCTGGGTGGGCCTGCCGGGACTCGTGGTCGCGTTGCTCGCGCTCACCATTCGCGAACCGCGCAATGAGACGCGCCGCGTGGCGAGTAGCACCCCCGAAGCAACGAGTATCCCGCTGCGCGACGTGCTGCTGTACATGCGCGCCAACGTGCGCACGATCGGCGCCATCTCCTTCGGTTTCGCCTGTTCATTGAGCGTCAATTTTGGTGTCGGTGCGTGGCTCGCGACGTTTCTCGAACGCACGCACGGCTGGACATCCGAGCAGGCCGGCCTATTGCAGGGCGGCCTCACGTTTTTCGTCGGCCCCGCTGGCGTCGTGCTCGGCGGCCGTCTCACCGATGCGTGGGCCCGCAAAGGCCTGACGGATGCGCCGCTGCGCGTGGGCATGGTGGGCGCCGCCGGGATGCTGGTGTGCGCCGGACTCTATCCGCTGGTGCCGTCGGTCCCCGTGGTCGTGGCGCTGCTCGTGGCGGTCAATGTGTTCGCCGCCCTCCCCTGGGGCGCCGCGAGCGCCGCCGTCGCCGAGGTCATGCCGCCGCGCATGCGCGGGCAGGGGAGCGCCGTGTATCAGCTGATCGTCAATCTTGTGGCCGGCGTCATGGGGCCAACGGCCGTCGCGCTGCTCACCGACAAGGTCTTCGGCGATCCGCAGGCCATTCGCTTCAGCTTGTCCATCCTCGCCGTCGTCGGCATGACGCTGGTGCTGGCCCTCCTCGCGTGGGCCCGCCCCGCCTACGTGCACACGGTGGAGACGCTGCGCGCCACCGAGTAACGCCCCGCCGCGCCAGCGAAGCGCCGACCCCGACCCCGACCCCGACGCGCCAGCGCAGCGCCGCGCCAGACCCGACCGGGACCCCGACTGTTGGTAGACCCCGACCGTAGTGGCAGTACCCCGACTGTTTTGGCGGTACCCCGACTGTTGTGGCCGTACCACGACCACAACCGCGACCCCGACCCCTAGTTGCGAACCCTGTTCGTCGCACGCGTGACGACGTTGCCCGCGAGTATTCCCGCCGCCAACGAAATCCCCACGATCGCCACCCGAACCCCCGTCTGAATCCCGGTCTCGACTTCCTGCCCCAGCAGCGACGTCATGCTGCGAAACCCAATGCTCCCGGGCACGAGAATGAGCAGCCCCGGCACCTGCGTCACCATCGCCACACGTCGCCGAGTCCGCGCCAGCACATTGCTCCCCGCACTCACCACGAACGCGCCCAGAAACGCGCCCAGTTCTTCTCCCACCGCCGCGCCGGCAAACTTGCTCGTCACGTAGGCCGCCGCGCAGGCCACGACGATGTACGGCGCATCCTTGAGTCGCGCACTCAGCAGCACCGTGAACGCCAGCGGTGCCACCAACAGCGCCGTCCATTCTGCCCACCCCGGTAATACCGCGCGCGACAACGCGCCGTGCATCATGGGCAGCAAGTCGGCAAGCACGACGCCCGCAGCCGCCCCCGCCTTGGCGCCAAGCGCCAAGCCGAAACCAAGGCCGAGGAACGTGACAATGGCGCCACTCAACCGCGCCGTGCCCGAGGCCAGATGGCGCGTGGACAGCTCCGTGAGCGCGACGGTGAAGGTGAGCCCCGGGAGCAGAATCGCGAGCCCCGCGAGGCTCGTCGCATATCCCGTGCGCGTGCCGAGCACCTTGTCGAGCGTGAAGGCGAGCGTCGTGACGATGAACGCCGCGAACGGTTCGGTCACATGACGCGTGCTTTCCCACCGACTGGCGGTAATGGCGGTGACGGCGGTGACGAGACCGAGCATCGAGGCCACGAGCACATCACCGGCGCGCACCTTGAGGAAGCAGGCAATCGTCGCCGACGCCAACACAAAGGCCAGCATCGTGAGCCACTCCGGATACGCCGGCGGCTGTGCATCCATCACATCGATGCGACGTAGCCCCTCGGCCGGCGTGATCTCCCCGTCCATGACGAGCCGCGTGATTTCGCCCAGCTGCGAGAGATGGCCGAGGTTGGGCTCCCCCGGGTCGACGCGCATGAGGTGCACGCGCTGCTCTTCGAGCTCGCCGATCCCCACCATGATGCTGGTGGGGGTGGAGAAGAACTCGGCCTGCACGCCCAACCGTTTTGCGAGAACGGAAAGCGTGACCTCGAGCCGGTGGGCTGGGGTCCCGTGTCGGTGGAGCTGCCGTGCCAGCTGGAGAATGAAGCGGCGCGAGACGGCAGATGCCGCCGGCGCGCGCTCACCGCTGGGGGGCGGCATGTCGAGCGGGTCGAGCGTTTCGGGAATGACCGGCGGGGTCGGTCGCGTGGCGTTCATGGTCTGTGAGCGTACATGCAGCCCGATGTCCCGCGCAACGGGAAAGTGAATATGTTTGAGTATCGTTATCCGGTAGGGCGCGCGAGAATCACGCGATGCCCTCACTCGCCGCCGGGCGGTTCCGCCCGATCGATTCCTCAGCCGTCAGGACATGTCGCTTTTTCAGTCGCTCCGTTCATTGGCCCGTCGCGTGACGCCGTTTGTCGGGGCAGCCATGCTGGTGTCCGCCTGCAGCACGTCCGAAAGCACCGCTCCCAACATTCCATCCAATCCCGCCGTGGAAACGTACGCCGCCTCGACCGGTGTGGTCATCGCGCAGATGACGAAGGTGAACGACAACTTGTATACGCGTGATGCCGTCGTGGGCACGGGCGCCGACGCGGTGGTAGGAAGGCGCGTGACGGTGGCCTACAAGGGCATGCTGACGTCGGGGCAGGTGTTCGATCAGGGCACCATCTCGTTCAACCTCGGCGCCGGCGAAGTGATCCCGGGCTGGGATCAGGGCGTGGCCGGCATGAAGGTCGGCGGTTCGCGCAAGCTCGTCATCGGGTCGTCGCTCGCCTACGGCAATCGCGGCGCCGGCGGTGTGATTCCGCCCAACGCGACGTTGGTGTTCGACGTGACACTGAACGGAGTGCAGTGATGCGCGCCTTCTGGCGCCTGGGACTACCCGTCGGCCTTCTGGCCGGCGGGTTTTTCTTTGCCCGTAATGAGCTGGCGGCGCGCACCCAGGGCGTCGATCTGCTCATCGTGAATGGCACCGTCATCGACGGAACCAACACGCCGGGCCGCATTGCCGATGTCGCGGTGCGCGGTGATCGCATCGTGGCCATCGGCAACAGCCTGTCGCGCACCGGCGCCACGCGCGTCATCGATGCCACGGGAAAGGTGGTGTCGCCCGGGTTCATCGACTTGCATGCGCATCTCGAGCCGTTGCTCGAGCTGCCGCTCATGGAGAGTGCGCTGCGGCAGGGCGTGACGCTCGCGCTCGGCGGGCCCGATGGCGGTTCGCCGCTACCGCTCGCGCCGTACATGGACAGCGTACGTACGGCAAAGCCCGGCATCAACGTGGGTTACCTCGTCGGGCACAACGACATTCGCCGCAGTGTGCTCGGCATGGCCGCGCGCGCACCCAACGCGAGCGAACTCGCGCGCATGAAGCGGCTGGTGGCCGAAGCGATGGGGCAGGGCGCCTTGGGGTTGAGCACCGGCTTGCTGTATTTGCCGGGCACGTACTCCAACGTGGACGAAGTCATCGCGCTCGCGCAGTCGGCATCGGACAGCGGCGGCATTTATACGTCGCACCTGCGCAAGGAAGGCATTGGACTGCTCGACGGCGTGGGCGAAGCGCTCGAAATCGGTCGTCGGGCAAAAATCCCGGTGGTGCTCACGCACCATAAAGCGGTGGGCCAACAGATGTGGGGCAAGAGCGTGCTCACCCTCGCCATGGTCGACAGCGCGCGCAAAGCCGGCACCGATGTCATGATCGATCAGTATCCCTACACCGCCACCCACACCAACCTCGGCGTGCTCGTGCCCAGCTGGGCCATGGCCGGTGGTGATGCGGAATTCCGTCAGCGGCTGGCGGTACCGGCGCTCAAGGACAGCATCGTACAGGGAATCATTTTCAATATTCTCAACGATCGCGGCGGCGGTGATCTCGCGCGTGTGCAGTTCTCGCGTGTGAACTGGGACAAGACACTCGAGGGCAAGACGCTCAAGGATTGGGCCGCGCGAAAGAAGCTCGCGCCAACACCGGAGAACGGCGCTCAGCTCGTCCTGGAGGCCATGCTCAAGGGCGGCGCCAACGCCATTTACCATGTGCTCGACGAAGGCGACGTGCGTCGCATCATGACGTCGCCGTTCACCATGATCGCGAGCGACGGTCGCCTCTCCCGTCCGGGCGACGGGCACCCGCATCCGCGTGCGTATGGCACGTTCCCGCGGGTGCTGGGCGAGTACGTGCGCGCGCAGCATCTGCTGCCCCTCGAACTCGCCGTGCACAAGATGACGCAGATGCCAGCCAAGCGGCTCGGGCTCACCGATCGCGGCGTACTCAGGACGGGCGCGCTCGCCGACATCGTGGTGTTCGATGCGAAGACGGTGAAGGACATGTCGACGTTCACCGAACCGCACCAATATCCGCTGGGGATCGAGACCGTCGTCGTGAACGGCACCGTATCGGTGGACGGCGGTAAGGCGACGGGCGTACGGGCGGGGCGGGTGATCGTGCGAGCGGCGCGCTGACGCATGCGCGAAGGAACCCTATGGCAATGGCGTCATCGTCATGGTGCCAAACGGCCGCCGCAGCTGTCGCATAACCAACAGCGCGAGTACCGCGCAGGTTGCGGCGACGACGAGACCTGACGAGGGCATGGCCAGCCATGTCAGCGACTCCTTGGCGGCGTCAGTGCTGCCGAGCCCGGGGGCGCGCGAGCCGGCCCACAACCAGAACAGCGAGTATCCAAGCGCTCCGGCACCCGCCGCCGCGCTGATGATGCGTGCGAGCATCGGTCGCACACCGAGTATGACGACAATCATGGTGAGGGCAACAGCCGTCGTGCCCAGCGCGCCCGCGTGGAGATGTGAGCGCTGCATATAGGCCCATGATTTGGCGAGCACGCTTTTCATCATGGCCGCATCACCGTGGTAGATCGCAGCGGGTGCTGCCGCGGCCGATGCCGCCAGACGCGAGGTGATTGCCTCTTCGTTCAGACCAAACACGACACCGAGACCGAAGCCGAGCAGCAATGTCAGCGTGGCGAGTACCAGGCCGAGCAGCACGGCGCGCAGGTGGTCGTCGTGGTGCGCGGAGGTCGTCGCGATCGTCGTGCTCATTGCTACACTCTGTGCCTGAGGGCACTGCCGAGAGACTCGAAGGACATGCATTAGCCGCACATGCTGTGCGCCATGCATGCAGTGTGGTGGATCACGGGATGCAATGCAATCAAGCTCGACGGCGTGCGTCGTCGGTGCCATTCCACTGGCGACCTCGTCACGGTACGTGCTCGAGCGCGGCAGAACCGCTCATCGCGTTGGAAGGGTGATACGCGCACGAATTCGATGACATACGCGGCGCGCCGCGCGCCTACTGTATCTCCATGCTTGCCGCCGCCCCTTCCGCCGCCGTTCTTGGCATCGACGCGCTCGACGTGCTTGTCGAAGTGCATGTAGCCAATGGGCTACCTCAATGGACGCTTGTCGGACTGGCCGCGACGGCAGTGAAGGAGAGCCGCGACCGCGTGCACGCGGCGCTGGCCAACAGCGGGTTCAGTGTTCCGCCGCGGCGGGTCACGGTCTCGCTCCAACCCGGCGATTTACCCAAGACGGGTACTGCCTACGATCTCCCCATCGCCCTCGCACTGCTCGCGGCCAGCGGCCAGTTGCCGCCCGAGTCCTTACTCGATACGTGCGCGGTGGGCGAACTGGGGCTCGACGGACAACTTCGCGCGGTGCGTGGGGTGCTTGCTGTGGCGCGGCATGTCGCGGCGACCAGCAACGCCCTGCTCATCGTGCCGCCGGAGAATCTCGCCGAAGCGATGCGTGTGCCCAATGCGCGCGCGATGGCGCCGCGCACCTTGGGCGAGTTGGTCAACGCGCTGCGCGACGGGACCGCGCGCGCCGATCAACGAGTACGCACCAGCTTCGACATGCAGGACAATGTCCCCGATCTCTCTGATGTCGTGGGACAGGAGTTCGCCGCGCGCGCGCTCGAAATCGCGGCGGCGGGTGCGCATAACCTGCTCCTGGTGGGCCCACCGGGTGCTGGCAAAACCATGCTCGCCCGCCGTCTGCCCGGCATTCTGCCGCCGCTCGACGAACAGGAAGCCCTCGAAGTGCTCGCCATTCACTCGGTCGCCGGATTGCTGGGACCCGCCGATCAGCAGCTGCTCAGTCGCGCGCGACCATTTCGCGCGCCGCATCATTCCATCTCCACCGCGGGGCTGGTCGGTGGTGGCGGCTGGCCACGTCCCGGTGAGGTCAGTCTCGCGCATCACGGCGTGCTCTTTCTCGACGAGCTGTCGCTCTTCCCGCGACACACCCTCGAAGCGCTGCGACAACCGCTGGAAGATGGCAGCGTCGTGGTCGCCCGCGCCGCCCGCGCCATGCGCTTTCCGTCGCGCTTCGCGCTTGTGGCCGCCAGCAATCCGTGCCCGTGCGGATACGCCGGCTGCGACGACAAAGCGTGTCGCTGCTCCGTGGCCGAACTCGAACGACACCGCGCGCGATTGTCGGGGCCACTCGCCGACCGCATCGATCTGCACGTGCACGTGCAACGCGTTCCTCCCGCCGCGCTGGCCGAACACAACGCACACGCCCCAGCCGAACGCTCGGCCACCGTGCGCGAACGCGTGCTGTGCGCCCGCGAGCGGCAGCGCACGCGCTATGCACACACGGCCACGTTGCCGACGGGCGCACATGCCACCATCGCCGGGCTCACCAACGCATCGGCACCCACTCGGCTCGTCGCCCCGGCAGCCCGCCTCGAGCCAGCGGCCCGCGCCCTGCTCGTGCGCGCCGCCGACCGGCTTTCATTATCGGCGCGTTCGTATCACCGCGTGCTGCGCGTTGCGCGCACCATCGCGGATCTTGATGACCTCGAGGTCGTGACGAGTACGCATGTAGGGGAAGCGCTGCGATTTCGGCCGGTGGAGGACGCGCAGGTCTCGACCGCGGCGACCGTTTGTGACTAGGCCTCTTGGAATGACTTGCGGCATGTTAGCACTGTTGCTAACATTCGTGTGAAGTGGCTGCACGTGCGCAAAAAGCACACGACGGTTCACGCGACATCGGCACCGCACTCATTGCACCCCCTCTGCTGGGTGGGCAGCAGCAAATCGGAGGCCGAACGTGAAGAAGTCCCCGCGGAAATCTGCGCAGCCGCCCGTTCTTGCGATTGAGGAGAGCAGTGGCAACGTCTTTGCCGACCTTGCATTGCCTGACGCGGACATTCGCATGGCCAAGGCCCAGCTCGCGCGTGCCATCAAGCGCGTGATCGTGACGAATGACTGGACTCAGACGTTCGCGGCGAAGACCAGCGGGCTCGCCACGCCGGACATGAGTGACGTATGTCGAGGGAATCTTGCCCGATTCAGCCTCGAACGCCTGGAGAAGGTGTTGGTGGCGCTCGGGGTGGATATCGAACTACGTATTCAGCCCAAGCGCGCCGGAGCGGAACGTGGGGCCTTACGGGTTGTCGATTGTCTTACGCGCTAAACGATACCCGCAGCGCACTCAGGGTTCGTAGCGAATGAACACCACGTCCGTCCACCGCCCCTGCGTAGTGCGCGTTCGGTACAACGGGGCAATGCGCAGCTCCGCGACTGAACCGGACCCATTGAGGCGCGTCATGTACGCCTCCAGCTGGTGCAGTTCGTCGAACTCGACGCTCAAATGCCAGCCGTTCGCATTCGGCCCCACCCCCTGCAGCAGCATCCCCGGCACCAAGGCGCTCAGGGCCCGTTTTCTGACCGCGTCGCGCTCCGGATCGGGCGGCCCATTTTCGGCCTCGTCATTCTGCTGCCACACCCGGTCCGCCTTCGCCCGTTCCAGGTCGGCCGCGGTCTGCTCAGCGACCCGCTGCCGCGCCCGCGCCACCGGTGGCGGCAGATCCGGGTCGAACTTCTCCGCCATGGTCCACACAGATCGCGTGTCGAACGTGCCGGGAATCGGTACCCCTTTGCAGCCATCCCCGCACCACACCGTGATCTCGGCGTAGTCGGTAAAGTCGAGCCGGGCGACCAGCGCACCGTCCTCATTGGGCGCGAGTCGGACGGCGTGTCGCTTCGGGTAGAAGTCCTGGTCGCGGACTTCACTGGCCCAACGGCTGGGCCCACCGCTTCCGGCGACGCGCAGCCAGCCGTCGCTGCAGTAGTAGTCGCCGTCGTACTCCGTACCTTTTCGCATCGTCCCCGTTCGTTCGACACTATCACGAAAGACGACAGTGACCGTCAACGCACTGTCTGCGTGCCCGGCCAGCTCAAAGTAGGCCCAGTCGGCCTCGACGTTGTCGAACGCGACACGTCGCTTGGCCATCAGGAAAGTGATCGGTTCGGATGAGTCGAAATAGCGACCGGCGACATCGGGGCAGAGGGTGTCGCTCGCCAAGACCAGGTCTGGCCATCCGCGGGGCATGCCTTTGGTGGCACCTCCGCAGGCGAGTGCCATCGACGCGAGAAACACCAGAGCCAGAATACGGATCAGGGGCATATTCACGGGACGACTCACCACGACTGCCGTTGCCGTTCCGTCCGCCGTAGCTTCCCCTATCCCCAACAGTGCCCCCCTCCTCACCGTGCCCCCGTGGGTTGTCTGACGCGAATCGGATGTGCTGTCGTGCTCGTTGCCGGCGGCGCCGCAGGTTACTGGCTGTACGGCGATCGGCTGCCGTCGGTGTTGTCGCGCGCGGCCAGCGGCGCGGCCGACAAGGTGACCGACGCGGCGGTCCGCACCAGCGAACGGCTCGATAGCGAAGAAGGCTCACGCATTGCCGCCGAACAGGAGGCGCGCCGACGGTCGGCGCGCGAGGCTCGCGACCGCGAGCTGGGGTGGGTGACGGTCAACGCCGACCGTCCGGTTCCCCCCAAGGTCAACCCGCTGGCGCCCCTCAAGCGCCGCAACGGCCCGGCGTACGTCTCGCTCGATGCGGCCCAGGTGGCAGGCCTGCTCGCGCCGCTGCTGCAGCAGCTGCCGCCGTCGGCCGCCACCGCACAGCTCGCCCTCGATGGCGATCAGCTGCTGGTACGCACCTCCGTTTCGCTCAGCGACTTTACCGGGCAAACCGCCATCGGCTCCGTTCTTGGCAAAGCGCTCGTGGGCGAAGACACCCTCTTCCTCGCCGGTTCGCTCGAGCCGGTGCGCCCTGGGCTCGCCGAGTTCCAGGTGCGCGAGCTGCGGCTCAAGGGAATCGATGTACCCACGCGTCTCATCCCCGGTATCGTGCGCAGTCTGCGCGGCGCCAGCACGGGCGCCGCGTCCAGCCCGACCTCGGGAACCGCGCCCAACCCGGCGGTTACCACCGAAGGCGTGTCGGCCGACGCGCTCCCTGTGCCACTCCCCGCGACGGTCAGCGACGTGCGCGTGGTGAACGGCAAGCTCACGCTCTATCGCGCCACCACCTCCAGCAAGAAACCATGAGCCGTCGCATTCTCGTCATCGACGACGAACCGGGTATTCGCCAGGCCCTTGGACAGTTGCTCGAGTACGAAGGCTTCGAGGTGAAGACCGCGAGCGGCGGCGCTGAAGGGATCACGCTGTACGACAGCTTCCGGCCGCAGCTGGTCTTTCTCGACGTGAAGATGGCGGGGCTCGACGGCCTCGAAGTGCTCAAGCGGCTGCGGCAGGCCGACCCCACCGCTACGGTGGTGATGATCAGCGGGCACGCCACCATCCAGACCGCCGTCGAAGCAACGCAGCTGGGCGCGTACGACATCCTCGAGAAGCCGCTCGACACCGATCGCGTGCTCGTGCTGTTGCGCAACGCGTTCGAGAACCGGCTCCTCAGCGAAGAGAACGCGCGGCTCCGCGAAACGATCGAAAGCCGCTACGAAATCGTGGGGCGGTCGTTCGGTATTCGGGCGCTGCTCGATCGTATCGACAAGGTGGCCGCGACGCCGGCGCGCGTGCTCATCACCGGCGAAAACGGCACCGGCAAGGAGCTCGTGGCGCGCGCCATTCACCGTGGCTCACCGCGCGCCAAGAAACCGTTCGTCGAGGTGAACTGCGCCGCCATTCCCAGTGAGCTCATCGAGAGCGAACTGTTCGGCCACATGAAGGGCTCGTTCACCGGCGCGATTGCCGATCGCGCCGGCAAGTTCGAACAGGCCGACGGCGGCACGCTCTTCCTCGACGAAATCGGTGACATGTCGGCGAGTGCGCAGGCCAAGGTGCTGCGCGTGTTGCAGGACGGCGTCGTGACGCGCCTTGGCGGCAGCAAGCCGGTGCAGGTCGATGTACGTGTGCTCGCGGCCACCAACAAAAACCTCGAAGACGAGATCGCCGCGAACCGTTTCCGCGAAGATCTGTTCTACCGGTTGAACGTGGTGCCCATCACGGTGCCCGCGCTGCGCGAACGACGCGAAGACATTCAGCTGCTTGTCGTATACTTCCTGCAGCAGCTCGCGGCGCGCGACGGGTTACCGGCGCGCGGCATTACCGACGAGGCGCTGCAGCGTCTGGCGGAGCTCGAGTGGCAGGGGAACGTGCGCGAGTTGCGCAACACCGTCGAGCGACTGGTCATTCTGGCCAGTCACGCCACCATTGGCGCGGCCGACGTGGAGCGGCTGGTGGGACGGCGCAGCACCGAGTCACCGGGGCTGGGCGGCTTGCTCGACATTGCGACCTTCGAAGAGTTCAAGCAGGCGGCCGAACGGGCGTATCTGTTGGCCAAACTGCGCGCCTTCGATTGGAACGTGAGCGAGACGGCCCGCGCCCTGGACATGCCCCGGTCGAATCTCTACAAGAAGATCGAACGTTATGCCCTGCAGCGCGAAACCGCGGACTAGGAGAAGGGCATGAGCGACTGGGACAAGGAACTGGCCAAAATCGACAAGCAGCTCGCGTCCATTTCGGACGAGGAGCTGCTGCGCAGTGCCCAACCCGCGGCACCGGCCAAGGCCGCCGCGGGGGCCAAGGCGCTCCCTGCGGCGAAAGCCGCGTCGGCACCGGCAGCGTCGGCGCCGAGCGTGGGGACGGGGAAGCCCTGGGTGTCGTGGCTCAAGGTGGCCGTGGCGGTGGGCGCGGCAGCCGGCCTCATGTATTGGCCGTGGCCGGCGCGCTGTGGCGCTCCGCTCATCGGCTTTACCGCCGCCACCGGAGCGGTGTCCCTGCTCGGCGTGTGGAGCGCGGTCGGCACGTGGCGTCACCGGTTGGGATGGGCCCACTTCGCGTCGCTGTTGGTCACGGCGTGGGGGCTGGCGCTGGGCGCGCGCGAGGTCCTACCGCGTGTCGGGTATGCCGTGCCGACGATCGAGCGGGCGGCGCAGTGGAGCTGCGATGGCCTGCCGCCCGCGCAAACCACCGTGCCCGGTTTGCCGGCACCAGGGCTGGGCGCACCGGCCGGTCCATCCGGGACGGTGCCCAGCGTCACCCCCGCCCCCACCGGGAGCCCTGCCGGCGGCACTACGCTCTAGTGTGTCCGGCTAGATTTGCTGCATGACCACCACCTTCAAGAATTACATCGGCGGCCAGTGGGTTGCCCCGTCCACCGGCGCCTGGTTCGAGAATCGCAATCCCGCCAATCAGGATGATCTGATTGGCATGTTTCCCGCCTCGGGGACGGCGGACATCGATGCGGCCGTTGCCAGCGCCAAGCGCGGCTTCGAGCGCTGGAAGCGCACGCCGGCACCGGCGCGCGGTGATGTGCTGCGCCGCGTGGGCGATCTGCTCGCGGCACGCAAGGAAGAACTCGCGAACATCATGACGCGCGAGATGGGCAAGCCGCTCGCGGAAACGCGTGGCGACGTGCAGGAGGGCATCGACACCGCGTACTACGCCGCGACCGAAGGCCGCCGTCTGTTCGGGCACACCGTGCCCAGCGAACTCGCCAACAAGTGGGCGATGAGCATGCGCCGCCCCATCGGCGTCTGCGGGCTCATCACGCCGTTCAACTTTCCGCTCGCCATTCCCACGTGGAAGGCATTCCCAGCGTTGCTCTGCGGCAACTCGGTGGTCATCAAGCCCGCCGAAGACGTGCCGCACACGTGCACGGTGCTCGTCGAAGTGCTGCTCGAGGCCGGTCTGCCCCCAGAAGTCATTCAGCTCGTGCACGGCATGGGCGAAGTCGTGGGCAAGGCGCTGGTCGAGCACAAAGATGTGCCGGTCATTTCGTTTACCGGGAGCACCGAAACGGGACGCTTCGTGGGCGAAACGTGCGGACGCATGCACAAGCGCCTGTCGCTCGAAATGGGCGGCAAGAACGCGCAGATCGTGCTCGACGATGCCAATCTCGATCTCGCCATCGATGGCGTGCTCTGGGGCGCCTTCGGGACGACGGGGCAGCGGTGCACCGCGACGAGCCGTCTCATCCTGCAAGAAGGCATTCACGACGTGTTCGTGTCGCGCCTCGCCGAGCGCGCCAAGGCGCTGGTGTTGGGGGACGGTCGCGTGGCCGGCAACGATGTGGGGCCACTCGTCAATCAGGCGGCGCTCGACAAGGTCGAGCACTACATCACCGTCGGGCGTGAGCAGGGCGCGACGCTCGTGTGCGGCGGCCAGCGCGCCACCGGTGGCGCACTCGACAAGGGCTTCTTCTTCCAGCCCACCATCTTCACCGGCGTCACCGCCGGTTCACGGTTGGATCAGGAAGAGATCTTTGGACCGGTGCTGTCCGTCATCAAGGTGAAGAGCGCCGAAGAAGCGTTCGCGGTGAACAACGGCGTGCGTTACGGCCTGTCGAGCTCCGTGTACACGAGCAACGTGAACGTCGCGTTCCGTGCGCTGCAGGACCTCGACAACGGCATCACGTACGTCAACGCGCCGACCATTGGTGCGGAGGCGCACTTGCCCTTCGGTGGCGTGAAGGAAACCGGCAACGGGCATCGCGAAGGCGGGTGGGAAGTGTACGAGTTCTATTCCGAGACCAAGGTCGGCTACGTGGATTACTCGGGCGCGCTGCAACGCGCGCAAATTGACAATTACTAAGCGCACGCAGGCGGTTCCGGTCACGACACCGTGGGGCATGTTATGCGTCCGGTAGACCGGGACCGCCGCAGTGAGGCGTTGCGCGAGGCCAATCGCACGCGGCGCGGCCTGCAGGGATGGCGACAGAGCACTGTCCGAAGCACCGGCAGTTGGTTGGCGGTGCTTCCCATTGCGTTGCTGCTGTTTCTCGTGGTTCGCACGTTTGTCGTGGAAGCCTTTCGCATTCCGTCGTCGAGCATGGAGCGCACGTTGCTCGTGGGCGACTTTCTGCTGGTGAACAAGTGGGTGTACGGGGCGGAAATTCCGTTCACCCACACGCGTTTGCCGGCGCTGCGCGCGCCGCGGCACGAAGATGTCGTCGTCTTCGACTGGCCAGTCGATCCCGACAAGGCGTTCGTCAAACGCCTCGTCGGCCTCCCCGGCGACACCCTGAGCATGATGCAGGGAGTGTTGACTCGGAACGGCACGTTGTTGCGCGAGCGCTACGTCTCGCGCGGATCGAGTACCGGCAGCGCGTACGACACCAACGGTGATGCGCGCGACAGTTGGGGGCCGCTGGTGGTGCCGCCGCGTCACCTCTTCGTCCTCGGGGACAACCGCGCGAACTCGCTCGACAGTCGCTATTGGGGATTCGTGCCCGACAGCCTGCTCCGAGGCGCGCCGTGGTTCGTGTATTACAGCTTCACTCCCGACTCCACCGAACGCGCTCCGTGGCTGACGCGCATCCGGTGGGCGCGCATCGGAACGTCGGTCCGATAGCCGAAGCACGAAAATCGTCCCCGATTTGGCGGGACCACTCGTTGACGAATGGCCTCGGCTCGGTAAGGCTTATGAGTCGGTTGTTTTTGTCGTTCAGCGTTGCGGCATCCCGCGTTCCCTCGCGCGGTCAACACGATAGCTCTCTCAGCACACGAGCCGGTCGAACATGGCGGTTACCCCCCCGAAAAAGAAGGCGTCGTACGAGGAAGGCTCCCTCGATCAGTATCTGCGCGACATCAGTGCATACCCGCTCATCTCGCGGGAAGAAGAAGCGGAGCTCGCGCGGCGTATCCGAGTGGGGGATCAGGATGCGCTCGACAAGCTGGTCCGTTCGAACCTGCGCTTTGTCGTCAGTGTCGCCAAGAAGTATCAGAATCAGGGCGTGTCGCTTTCCGACCTGATCAACGAAGGCAACCTCGGCCTCATTCGCGCCGCGCACAAATTCGACGAAACGAAGGGGATCAAGTTCATCTCCTACGCCGTCTGGTGGATTCGTCAGGCCATTCTGCAGGCGCTGGCCGAGCAGTCGCGCATCGTGCGCGTCCCGCTCAACCGCGCCGGCACGTTGCATCGCATTGGCAAGCGCGCCAACACACTGCTGCAGGAGCTCGGCCGCGAAGCCACGCACGCGGAAATCGCCGAAGGCATGGACATCACCGAGGAGGAAGTCGCCAAGACGATGTCCATCTCGCAGGTGCACCTGTCGCTCGACGCGCCGCTCACGCCGGGCGAAGACAATCGTCTGCTCGACTATCTGCCCGACACGATGCACCCCACGCCCGAAGATCAGACCTTCGAGAAGGCCATGATCGAGGCGATCGCCGAGTCACTTGGCGGGCTCAAGGAGCGTGAGGCCAAGATTCTCAAGTTGTATTTCGGGATCGACGGCGGCGACGCCATGACGCTCGAAGAAATCGGCTCGCAGCTCGGGATCACCCGTGAGCGCGTCCGGCAGATCAAGGAAAAGGCGCTCTCGCGGTTGCGCCACGTGAGTCGCGCCAAATCACTCGAAAGTTTTCTCGGATAACATGGCTTCAGCGTATTCGTTCGACGTCACGACCGGCTGTGACTTGCAGGAAGTCGATAACGCCGTCAATCAGGCGCAGAAGGAAGTCGCGCAGCGCTTCGACTTCAAGGGCTCGCACATTCTCATCGAGTTCAAGCGCGCCGACGCGATCATCCAGATCGAAGCGGAAGGCGAGATGCGTCACGACGCCCTCGTGGATGTGCTGCGCGGCAAATTGATCAAGCGCGGCGTGAGCGTGAAGAATCTGGAGTTCGGCGACCCCAAGCCCGGCAGCCACGAAATATTGCGCTCGGATATCAAGCTCAAGATGGCGCTGGACAGCGAGACGGCGAAGAAGGTGACCGCCGCCGTGAAGGAGGCCAAGCTCAAGAAGATCACGGCCTCCATTCAGGGGGAGCAGGTCCGCATTTCGAGCCCCGACAAGGACATGCTGCAGGAGTGCATCGCCATGCTGCGCCAGGGCGAGTTCGGCGTGGAGCTGCAGTTCGGGAATTTCCGCTAAGTCGAGTCTGCGGGGCGACGCTTGGTTATTGGCTTGACGATACTCGAAACAGCCGACTGCGTGACGCTTTTGCTCCACGGTCGGTTCGAAGGGATATTGTGAGTGCGTAGTCGCCTGGCGGTAGCGTGGCGGTCGATAGCGTGAGGTACCGTCCGTGAATCGACGGCATGCCATCGTCCACGGGAATCACCTCTCCTGGACGCCTGTCAGTCCAGCGAATGCGCGTATCTGTCACGTCTCCCCGTCCGCCCCCGAGCGCAACAGTGAGGCGCTCGAACACGCCGCGCCGGTTCAGTCGCTCCACATGTAACTCGTAGTGGACCGAATCTGACGCAGCGAATCCGTAGCTTTCCAGGTAGAGGCCGACCGCGCCAGCTGCACGCAGAGTCGTGGACGGGAGCAGGCGCGCCTCCACGCTGTCTAGGGAGAGCGCACCGGCAGGTACCCCAGGGATGAGCAGGGCCGGCTGAGCCAGCGCCACCTCACCAGCCACCAGTGATGAAAGCGGAGGCTCTGAAGTGAGGCCAAAGCGTGTGCGTGCATCGCTGCCTCCTGCGCCGTCTTTCCGCAATTCGAGCGACACCACGGCGGAGTCCATGGTCAGCGTGCCGGCCATGATCACTTGTTGTCTCAAGGACACTCGGCGCTGGTCGACCACGCGCATTGATGTTGGTGAACGCGCGGCAATCAGGTGAGCACTCAAGGAGTCCGCCGGTGTAGAAACGCCGCTGGATAGACGCGTAGGTATGTGGGCCGCGATCGCCAGTCGGGTGCCCGTGGGGCGGCGCCACTGCTGCTCCTGCCAATCGGTGATGGCCGCCAACGCTCGCGGTAATCGGACATGTTCGAACGGCCACCATGTCCATGGATCGTCGCCTTTTTGCGCGTGCACTTGCCACCCTGACGCTGGCGCGCGCAAGGGCTCGAAAAGCGCCACCCATTCAGGCACGACGTGCACACGGCCGAAGGTGTATTCCTGAGAAGTGAGCGGGGGCGACGGCGCCTGCTCATAGGGATCTCTACCGACAACAAACGGACGGCTGCGCTGAGTCCCCGCTGACCCAACACCACCGTTCTGAACGGTGAGCGACCAAAACATTTTGGACGGCCATCCGTAACGCGTGACGAGTTGGCCGACCGCGTCGGTGGGGTCGTCCGGTCCCCAATCGAAGTGCTCGCTGACTGGCAGGCTGGCCACCAGCAGCAGCTTGGTGGTGCGTACGTCGTGCTCGATCTGCCGTTCATTGATGGTATCAGACCAGAACGGGTCTGCCAGCCACCAAAGCGTACGTGCGAACACGGCGTGTTCGGCGCATGAGGTCGGCAGCGTGTAGCCTTTGGGAACGGCGCGACGGTCCATCAATCCAACGACACTGTCTACTTGGCAACGGAGCGCACCCGGTGACGCGCCGCGTGCCTCCGCGAAAGCGACACTAGCCTTCTCCGATTGCCCTTGATGGGCCAACACGTAGCCGGAGAGCATTCCGCACCACCAGCGGTTGCCGAGACACGACTGCGAAGCGGCCAACGCCTCGTCGTGATATCGGCGCGCATGAAAGCCCGGATCCACCAGGAATCGTACATACTGGCCGCGGAGCCACTCGTCAGCAGGGAGCCGCGACACCGCCTCTCGCAACAGCGTGATTAGTGAATCGCGGGCCGCTACGACGGCTGTTAGTTCCGTGAGCGTCAACGCCGAATCGATCACCACGCTTGCGTCTGCATCGTGTGCTGCATTTACGGACCACGTTGGACAGATAAGCGACGGAAAATTTTCGCTGGGAATGAGATGACTGCGTCGGTCTTGGCCCTCCACACCCTGTGGGGGCTTCCAGGCGTAGTTGCACCAATGCCGATACCACGCGTTCTCCGAGTAACGCGCGTTGCGCGTCCGGGGCGTGCTGCGGTCCAGTGCCTGCCACTGCGTGAAGTCGCTGCGCAGCCAGGCAACGCGCCACGTGCGCAAAAAGGCCACTGTGGCCTGTCTTGCCTGAGCCACAAGTTGCGCCGAGTCTGGGGGCGCATCCGTACTGGCCCTGGAGGCCGCTGACGACGAATAGAAGAGCGGCAGCGGCGGTTCGTGGCCTGTTCCGATGGCCTTTGCCTGTTCGGTCATGAAGGCTGAAGCCAGCACGGCGAAGAGACAGCAGCGGAGTCTATGTCGGCGCCAACCAGGAACACCTGACGGTGGCATTGGAGCAATTGGCAGGAGATTGCACACGCGACGTTTACCTCTGAGTGCGCCTCGACGATAACATGCGCGTTATTCTGATGACATGCCAGCAGATGCAGCATGACATGTTGTGCCCATGCTGCCGCCGAGTTGCGCAAAACGCCGTACGAAGAGCACAATATGGGTATGCCAATCGGAGAGACGCGCCGTTGGTCGGTCGAGGACGTCTGGGCCCTCCCCGACGACGGCAATCGCTACGAAACCGTGGACGGGGAGCTGCTCGTGAGCCCGGCTCCACGATACGTGCACCAGCAAGTGATTGGGGCCATGCATCTCCAGCTTGGCATGTGGCTGCGCGGTCCCGGCAAGGGCATTGGCATCGCGCTCTTGGCACCCGCCGACGTGATCCTGGACCCGTACACGCTCGTGCAGCCGGACCTGTTCGTCTTGCCGCCCGTTAGCAAGGAGGTGATGTTCGGGCGGGAGCCCGCGCCAGCGCCACTCCTCGCGATCGAGGTGCTCTCACCGAGTACCGCCCGCAACGACCGGCTCAAGAAACGCCCCCGCTTGCAGCGTGCCGGCATCGAGTGCTGGCTGGTGGACGTCGAGTCGCACCTGGTTGAGCGGTGGACTCCGGGCGCCGACCGCCCGGAGATCTGCGTAGACACCGTGACCTGGTCGCCCAATGCCGGGGCGCAGGCATTCAGCCTTGCGCTGGCTGAAATCTGGGCAGAAATCGGCGACTGAGCTCGCGCGGACTCGTCCCGTTGCAGACGAATCCGTTATCTTTCCAAGATGCTCAAATTCGGCCTGGTCACCCTCGGGTGCGACAAAAACACGGTAGACTCCGAGCGGTACCTCGCTGACCTGGTGGCGCACGGCGCCGAGCCGGTGCAGGACCTGCGCGAGGCCGACGTGGTGCTGGTGAACACGTGTGGCTTCATCGATGCGGCGAAGGCCGAAAGCATCGAGGCCATTGTCGACGCCGCGCGCCTCAAGGATGACGGCCAGGTCAAGGCGGTGTTTGCCATTGGCTGCATGGTGGAGCGCCACAAGGACGAACTCGTCGACGCGCTCCCCGAGGTCGACGTCTTCCTTGGCAACAGCGAAACCGATCGCATCGTGCCGGAGCTGGTCGAACGCGGGCTGCTCGGTGGCTCGCTGGTGGAGCACCCCGGTGTGCGCCTGTTCAGCGGCGACCTGCCGCAGGTGCGCTACCTCAAGATCTCCGAAGGGTGCGACCACGGTTGCGCCTTTTGTGCCATTCCGCTCATGCGCGGCAAGCACCGCAGCTTTGCGCTCGATGATCTCGTGCGCGAGGCACAGCTGCTCGAGGCGCAGGGCGCACGCGAAATCAATCTCGTGGCGCAGGACCTCGCGCATTATGGGCGCGATCGCCGCGACGGCAATGCGCTCCCCGAGTTGCTCGAGGCGCTCGTGCAGCACACCAGCATCCCGTGGATCCGCAACATGTATCTCTACAGCACCGGCATCACGCCGAGGCTGCTCGAGGTCATTGCGGCCAACGATCGCATCGTGCGCTGGCTCGATACGCCCATGCAGCATGGCAGTGATGCCGTGCTCGCGCGCATGCGTCGCCCCGAACGGCAAAAGACCATTCGCGAGCGGCTCGCGCAGTATCGCAGCATCGTCCCCGACCTCGCGATACGCACCAGCGTCATTGTCGGCTTCCCGGGCGAAACCGAAGACGACTTCAACATCCTCTGCGATTTCCTCGAGGAAATCCAGTTCGATCGCGTGGGTGTCTTCACGTATTCGCCGCAGGAAGGCACGCGTGCGCACGCGATGGACGACGACGTCGCCGACAGCATCAAGCAGGAGCGCAAGGAGCGCATCGAGGAGCTGCAGCGCAGCATTACCGCGGTGCGCTACGAGCGGTTCCTGTCGCGCGAAGCACGCGTGCTCGTCGAGCGCGCCGGTGACTCGCCCAATGTCTGGACCTGCCGCGCACCGTGGCAGGCCGATGACATCGATGGGCTCATGCATGTGCGTGTCCCCGACGGACTGCTGCGCGACGGTGTGCGCCCGGTGCCGGGGGCGTTCCTCGATGTCCACGTCGATCAGGTCGTCGACGACTACGATTTCACCGCGACACTGCTGCGCATTGCCGATGCCCCGCAGGGAGCCGCGCCCATACGTCCGACTCGCGCATTGCCGCTGGTCGGGATCGACACTTCGACTGCCGGGAGCTTTGGCCGATGACCCCCACTTCGATGCTGCACTCCAACAACGCGCGCTCCGCTGAAATCATGGCGCGAGCGCGCGGTCGCTTTCCTGGCGGGGTGAACTCGCCTGTCCGCGCGTTCCGCGGTGTCGGTGGCGAACCGTTCGTTGCCGCTCGCGGCAAGGGTGCGCTGGTGTGGGACGCCGACGGCAACGAGTATATCGACTACATCCTGTCGTGGGGGCCGCTGGTCCTCGGCCATGCGCCGCAGGTGGTGCTCGATGCGCTCGCCAAGGTCATGCAGGACGGCACGAGCTTCGGCATGCCCACCGAGCGTGAGGTCGATCTGGCCGACATGATCGCCGCCCGCATGCCGCACCTCGAGATGGTGCGCTTCACCAGCAGCGGCACCGAAGCCGCCATGAGCATTGCGCGGCTGGCCCGCGCCATCACTAAGCGGGAATACATCCTCAAGTTCGAAGGGTGCTATCACGGGCATGCCGATGCGTTCCTCGTGCGCGCCGGTAGCGGGGTGGCCACGTTGGGTCTTCCCGATAGCCCGGGTGTCCCGGAAGCGCTGGCGCGCCTTACGCTTACCTGCGCCTACAACGATCTCGAGGCGGTCGAGAAGATCGCGCGCGAAGTGCCCTTGGCGGCCATCATGCTCGAGCCCATTGTGGGCAACGGCGGCTACATCGAACCCACTGCGGAGTTCATTCCCGGGCTCCGTCGCATTGCTGACGAAACGGGGGCCTTGCTCGTCTTTGACGAAGTCATGACCGGTTTCCGCATTGCCTACGGTGGCGCCGCCGAGCGCTTTGGAGTGACCCCTGATCTCACCGCCCTCGGGAAGGTGATCGGGGGTGGCTTGCCCGTGGCCGCCTACGGCGGAAAGCGCGAGTTCATGGAATACATCGCGCCCACCGGGCCGGTGTACCAGGCCGGCACGCTCTCGGGGAATCCGCTGGCCATGGCCGGTGGACTCGCCACCTTGGGTGCGCTCACCCGTGAAGTGCACGATGGCATCACGGCACAAACCGCCAATCTCGTGCAAGGGCTGCGAGACATTGCGGCGCGCCGCAGCGTGCCGTTCAGCGCCAGTCACAGCGGCTCCATGTGGGGCTTCTTCTTCCGTGATGGCGTCGTGCGCACCTTCGAAGAAGCCAAGGAGAGCGACGTGTCGCTCTTCAAGCGCTTCTTCCATGCCGCGCGTCGTCGCGGCGTGAGCCTCGCGCCCAGCGCGTTCGAGGCCGCGTTCATGTCGTCGGCCCACGGACCGGCTGAGATCGCCGAAACGCTCAATCGCCTCGACGACGCCCTCGGCGCCGCACTCGCAGATCAGGATTGACGCATGACCCGCCGCGTATGACCACGTCGCCGCATCGCACGGCCCCATCGGGCGCCCTGCGCATTCTGGCTCCTTCGCTCTTTGGAGGCGTGATCATCGCGGCCGCGGCCATGTTGGCGTGTGCGCCGTCCTCGCCGCTCGCGACCCCGCGTCCGGTCGGGGGCGGCGTCGCCAAGGGCGAAGCCACCGGCAAGCTGGAGCGGGATCGTGTGGCGCTCGTCGCACTCGGTGGCCGTCAGCGCGACGCCGCCGTAAGCGCGACCGGGCGTTGGCGTATTGACGAGCAGGGCGGTCGAGTTGGCCTCGTCAAGGGACGCGGCGACGAAGCGTGGCGTGTGGAGCAGCAGAACGGCTTGTTGCGGGTGGCCGGTGATAACGGCGACGCCACACCGTGGCGTGAAGGCCCCTTCGTGGCCCGTCCTACGGGCGACACGTTCCTGCGCTTCGGCAATCGCCGGTATCGCGGAGAGCTGGTGTTCACCGCGACCGACAGCGGCGTGATGGTGGTGAATCGGCTGCCGGTAGAGGATTACTTGCGCGGAGTGGTGCCGCTGGAGCTTCCGGCGCGCGCCGCCAACGAGCGCGCGGCGCTCGAGGCGCAGGCGATTGCGGCGCGCAGCTACACCTACATCCGCGTGCCCAGCGGCATCGTGGACGAGCCGGTGCGGGGGTTCAATCTCGTCGCGACGGTGCGCAATCAGGTGTACGGTGGCGTCGACGCCGAGCACCCGGTGGTGAACGCGGCCATCGATGCGACCGCCGGGTTGGTCATCCGATACAACGGCTTGCTCGTCGACGCGCCCTATTATTCGAACTGCGGCGGGCGCACCGCCGTGCCGTCCGAAGCGTGGCGCGGGGCGCGCGAAGAACCGTACCTGCAGCCGGTCGACGATGTCGATCCGCACACGGGGCGCCCGTATTGCGACATTTCGCCGCGGAATCACTGGCAGGCGGAGTTCGATGAGACCCAGCTGCGGGACATCGTCCGCAAGGCCCTGCAGGCCGCCGGTGCCCGCGACCCGCGTCCGGCGGCGGTAACGGCGTTCACGATCGCCTCCCGCGGACGCTCGGGGCGTGCGGCGAGCGTGGTGCTGCGCACCGAACGTGGCGATGTCACCATTTCGGCGCGTGATATTCGTGCCGTGATGGGCGATGCGCGTGGCGCTATTCTGAACAGCACGTATTTTTCCGTGGACCGCGAATCGCGCGGCGGTGGACGCCTGACGGCGGTCACCCTGCGCGGCGCCGGCAACGGCCACGGAGTAGGGATGTGCCAGTGGGGGGCGATCGGCCGGGCGCGAGCCGGTGCTGACGCCCGCGAAATCCTGCGCCATTACTATCCGGGGACCGTCGTCGGCTTCGCCGACTGATCAGTTACCCCCGGAGGCGTTGATGAAAGACGGCGTACGGATCGCCGTCGTCGGCACGGGTGCCATTGCCCAGCTGACGCACATTCCTGTCTTGTCCAAGCTGCGCGGCGCGTCGCTTGTTGCCCTGTGCGACAACGATGCGGCCAAAGCGCGTGCGCTGGCGGACCGCTTCGGGGTTCCCGACGTGTTCACCGACTTCGAAGAGCTGCTCGACAGCGACGAACTCGATGCGGTCGTCATTGCCACCCCCAATCACTTGCACGAGCCGCACGTGTTGAGTGCGCTGCGCAAGAAGCTGCACGTGCTCTGCGAGCGTCCGTTGGCGCTGTCGGCACGCGGCATCGAGCGCTGCATCACGGCCGCGCAAAAGGCCGACGTGCGTTTGGTCGTGGGGCACAATCATCGCTTTCGCACCGACACGCAGGCGCTCGATCAGTTCATCCGCAACGGCGAGCTCGGGCATGTCACGAGCATTCGCTGCGGCTCGCTGCAGGTAAAGAAGAACGCCGACGGTTGGCGCAATCGCCGCGCCGAGTCGGGCGGCGGGGTGTTTCTCGAGCATGGCTTTCCGCTGCTCGACCTCGCCATGTGGCTGGCCGATGGACCGTCGCCGGTGCGCGTCGTGTCGAGCATGCGTCGCGGTCGTGGCGCCGGTGCGGTCGAAGACGCGATGCAGGTGTTCCTCGAGTGCGAGAACGGGCTCGTCGTCAATCTCGACCTGTCGTGGAGCTACGTCGGTGACGACGACCGCTGGTGGTTCGAGGTGCACGCCACGCGCGGGTCGGCGAAGCTGGCGCCGCTGCGCGTGACCAAGGAACTGAACGGGCGCGCCGTCGATGTGTCGCCCAGTGGCGCTGGTGTGCGCGAGAGTCCGTTCCTGCAGAGCTATCGGGCGGAGATCGCGCACTTCCTCGCGGTTATTCGCGGGGAAACGCCGTACGAGCCGCCCACCGATCAGATCGCGGTGCAGAAGATTGTCGAAGCGGTGTACAAGGCCGCCGAAGACGGCAAGGAAATCCGGTTCTGACTCCCGTGAAGACACGCCCTCGTTCGTTCGCGCGCCGTGTTGCCATCGCCGTTGGCGTGGCAGCCGGCGCGTTGTGCATGACGTTGCTGCCGTTCAAGACGGCCAGTGCTCGGCAGGCGGCGGACAACATGCCGCAAACGCCGCGTCCGCCGGCCCCCGGCGCCTCGGCATCGGTCGATAGCGCGCGCGCGGTGAAAGGCGCCACGCTGCAAGCAGTGATCTATACGTACGGCCCGGGCCCCGAAGTGTTTGAACGATTCGGGCATATCGCGCTCGCGCTGGTCGATGCGCAAACGGGGCAGGACATCGCCTTCAACTGGGGCATGTTCGACTTCAATCCCATCACCACCTTCGTGTGGCGCTTCCTTACGGGCGACACACGATACTGGATGGAAGGATACCGCACCACCGATTTCAACGCGCTATATCAGGGGCAGGACCGCTCTATCCGCAAACAGGTGCTCAATCTCACACCCGTGCAGCGCGGCGCCCTGTACGATCTGGTCGCGTGGAATGCGAGCGAAGCCAACAAGTATTACCGCTACGACTACTACAACGACAACTGCAGTACGCGCGTGCGTGATGCCCTCGACTGGGCGCTTGGCGGCGCCCTGCGTCCCGCCCTCGACCGCGTTGACGGGCACCACACGTGGCGTGACGAAACGGCGCGCATAACCGCCGACAATCTGCCGGTGTACGTCGGCATCGAACTCGCGCTCGGCCGCAATGCCGACAAGCACCTTACGCGCTGGCAGTTGGCGTTTCTTCCCGACTATCTCGCCGACGATCTGGCACGCACTCCAGTCGCTGGTACGTCGCTCGTGTTGCAGGATACGGTGCTGTACCGCTCGCAAAGCTTGAGTGTCGCGGATCGCGCGCCCAATCGTACGATGCCCGCGTTGGCGATCGGTGTCCTGCTTGGCGTCTTGGCGTTCGTGCTCGCGCGTGTTGCTCCCGTTGGCCTTACCGCCCTGGGAATGCTCTGGTACGGCGTTGGCGGCGTGCTTGGCACGGCGCTGCTGCTGGCTGGGACAGTGACCAAGCACATCCCGTACATGGGGAGCAATCTCAATCTCACGCTGGTGTCACCGCTGCTGCTGTTCGCGGCCCTGTTCTGGCTGTGGCGCGCGCGTGCCGACGCACGCGGCCGCGCCGGCCGCGCGTTGCCGGTGATCACCGCGGGCATTGCCGTCGTCGGGTTGGTGGTCATGCACATCCCCGGCGTCGCGCAGGGGAGCATGATGCTGTTCATGACCATGGTACCGGTGCATGTCGCGCTCGCCGTCGTGGCGAACCGCCGCGCAACGGTATCCGCGGCGCCCCGGACATGAGTGACGCGTCGCGCGTCGCAATCGGTATCGATGTTGGCGGGACGTTCACCGATCTCGCGGCGTTGCACGACGACGGAACGGTTTCCACCACGAAGGTGCTGAGCGTGCCCGCCGACCGCGCGCAGGGGGTGCTCAACGCGCTGACCGCCGCGTCGCTGGCGCCGCAGGCCATTGCGCACATTGCGCATGGCACCACGGTAGTGACCAACCTGCTGCTCGAACGCCGCGGCGCGCCGGTGGTGGCGTGCGCTACGCAGGGCTTCACCGATGT
Organism: Gemmatimonadaceae bacterium; assembly: GCA_947457545.1. Classification (GTDB taxonomy): domain Bacteria; phylum Gemmatimonadota; class Gemmatimonadetes; order Gemmatimonadales; family Gemmatimonadaceae; genus Gemmatimonas. The sequence goes on along the minus strand of CANGXD010000015.1, from coordinate 5,716 downwards.
GCTCGAGTTACGACGGCAGGAGCGCGCCGCACTGTACGATTTGGCGCAGCACCACCCGGATCCGCTGGTGTCGCGCGCGCATGTGATTGCGGTGCCCGAGCGCATCGTGCCTGAAGGTGTAGTGACGGCGCTTACCGACGACGCGGTGCAGGGGGTCGTCGCCGAGGTGCTCGATCACGCGCGCCAAATCGGTGCAGAAACCGTGGCCATAACGCTGCTGCATGCGTACGGCAATCCCGTTCACGAGCAGCAGTTGGCGCATGCGCTGCGCGAAGCCATCGCCGCGCAGCAGCTCACGCTCGACGTGGTGACGAGCCACGAGGTGTTGCCGGAGATTCGCGAGTACGAGCGCATGGCCACCACGGTCGCCGAGGCGTACGCGCGTCCGGCGGTGCGTCGGTATCTCGCCGGATTGTCCGACCGACTCGCGACGGAAGGCTATCCGGCGCCTCGCGTCATGACCTCGGCCGGTGGGACGCTCGAAGCGTCCGATGCCGCGCATCACGCGGCGGCGCTCGCACTCAGTGGCCCCGCTGGCGGCGTGACAGGGGCGGCGGCCATCGCGCGTGCCCTTGGCGTGCCACGCGCGCTCACCATCGATATTGGCGGGACCAGCGCCGATGTGGGGCTCATTGACGACGGGGAGCCGCTCGTCGAACGTGGCGGCGGCGTGGCCGGCGTGCCCATCGCCCTGCCGCGTGTGCTGGTCGAAGCGGTCGCTGCTGGCGGTGGGAGCATTGCGTGGCTCGACGATGGTGGCGCGCTGCGCGCCGGCCCCGAGAGCGCCGGTGCGTCACCCGGACCGGCAGCGTACGATCGTGGTGGTGAGCGTCCCACTGTAACCGACGCGCACGTCGTCCTCGGCACCATTGCCGCGGGCGAGTGGAGCGGCGGCGTGCGCATCAGTCGTGAGAAGGCGCGTGAGGCCGTGATGCGCGTGGCGGCGCCGTTGGGCGTGACGGTGGAACGCGCCGCCGAAGCGATCATCGCCACTGCCGACGCCACCATGGCGCGCGCCCTGCGCCGAGTGAGCGTCGAGCGCGGGGTCGATCCGCGCCACATCCCGCTCATTGCCTTTGGCGGCGGCGGTCCACTGCACGCGTGCGGACTCGCGGAGCGACTCGGCATGCGGCAGGTCATCGTACCACCGCATGCCGGCGTGCTGAGCGCGGTGGGGTTGGCATTGGCCCCGGAGCGGCGTGAACGACTCACCAGCTGTGTGGTGCAGGCCGCGGAGTGGAGCGATGATTCCATGCGCACGCTGCTCGCCTCATCGGCCGCGGAACTCGCGCAGGGCGCTACACACCTCGAGCCCCGCTGGTGGCTGCGTGCACGCTATGTGGGCCAAGGCTATGAACTCGATGTGCCGGTAGCGCCAACCGATACGGTTGCGCATGTAGCCGCGCAGTTCGTGGCGCGACACGAACTGCGTGCGGGCTTCACGCTCGATCGTCCGGTGGAGTTCATCAGTGCACGCACGACCCTGAGCAGTACCCCGTGGCCTGTACACTTCGTGCGCCCTGCCCGAAGCGGCGATCTCCCGAACGATGAAGACGACGGCCGCGCCATGACGCGCACGCTGCACGGCGACGCCATTGTCCGACTCCCCGATGCCACGCTGCGCGTGGCGCCGGGCTGGACCGCGCGCGCTCTCGACATTGGTGGATGGATGCTGGAGGCATCATGACCCCGAATCGCATACAGATTGGCCGCATTCTGGGGACGCCCGTCCCCATGCTGCTCCCCGATGAGGGGCCGGTGCATGTGCTCATCGTCGGCGAAGCGCCCGGACCGCGCGGCGCGGACAAGAGTGGCATCCCGTTTTTCGGAGATGCCGCCGGGCACCACCTCTATGCCGCGCTGGCGCGCATGGGAGCCATGGTCCTGCCGCCGGAACTCGACAGTCTGCCGTGGGACGGTGCCGAGTTCACGGCTGCGTCGATCGTGCCACTCGCGAATGGCGTCGCGCTCGGCAATGCGTACGATCGCTGTCCCTCTGATGACGGCCAGTCGTTTCGTGCGCCCATTCGCGCTGAGTTGGAGAGCACGCGCAACTTTTCCCGTTTGAATCGCGAGCTCGATCAGCTGGCGGCGCGCGGGCTCAAAGGCATCGTGACGCTCGGACGCGTCGCGACCAGAACCTTTGACGTGCTGCTCAAGCAGAAGCCGCGCCCCGCGCTCGCGCGACGGGCGTTGCCACATCCGTCGGCGCAGGGGCTGCTTTCCATGGCACCCAATCGGGGCAAGGGCGCCAAGATGGCCGATCTGCAACAGGCGTGGATGGTGCGCTGCGAGTATGCGGTGCAGCAGGCAGGCTATCCGGCGCCGGTGTACGACGAATCATGAGCGAGCCCCACGCTGGTCCGTTCGACGCCCTCGAGCTCACGGTGTTTTCGCAGGGCGTTGCGATGCTTGCCGAAGAGATGGGGGGACTGCTCGAGCGCAGCAGCATTTCGCCCAATATCCGCGAGCGTCGCGATGCGTCATGCGCGCTCTTCGATGCTGCAGGACGCATGGTCGCCCAGGCCGCGCACATTCCGGTGCACCTGGGGGCGATGCCGGAGTCGGTCGCAGCGGTGCGTGCCGCCGGTGCGCACGCGGGTGACTTGTTCCTGCTCAATGATCCGTCGCACGGCGGCTCGCACCTCCCCGATCTCACCATGGTCGAGGTGATCGCGCACCCGCACGACGCCGCGCGCATTATTGGCTACGCGGCCGTGCGGGCGCACCATGCCGACGTGGGCGGCATCAGCCCCGGCAGTATGCCTTTTGGGGCGACGGAGTTGTATCAGGAAGGGATCATCGTGCCGCCGGTGCGCATAGAGGTGAACGGTGTGCCGCAGCGCGATGTGCTACAGGTGATTCTGGCCAATGTGCGCACCCCGGCCGAGCGCGAGGGAGACTTGCGGGCGCAGCGTGCGGCGTGCGCGGCGGGCCGGAAGGGCTGGCAGGCGCTCTTCCTGCGGCTCGGTGAAGACACGTTGCATGCGGCCGTGAACGCGCTGCTCGACTATACCGAGCGACGCGTGCGCGCCCGCCTGGCACTTCTCGATGGCGCGCACGGATTTGCCGTCGATGCCCTCGAAGGGGACGGCGTGAGCGACGCCCCCATTCCGGTCGCGATCGCGGCGAGCATTCGTGACCGTACGTTGCATCTCGACTTTACCGGCACGTCGCCGTCGGTGCGCGGCAATGTCAACGCACCGCCGGCGGTCGCGCGTGCTGCGGCCGTGTTCGTGTTGCGCGTGCTGTGCGATGACGACGTGCCGGTGAACGACGGTGTCGCGCGCGCCTTGCACATCGTCATGCCCGAGGACTGTGTGGCGAATGCCAAACGCCCCAGTGCGGTGGCCGCCGGCAACGTGGAGCTGTCGCAACGCATGACCGACGTGTGCTTTGCGGCCCTCGCGAATGCCGCCGCCAGTATCGGCGTACACGATCTCGTGATTCCGGCGTGCGGCCAAGGCACGATGAACAACATCACGCTCGGCGCTCCCGGATGGAGTTTCTACGAAACACTCGGCGGCGGGCAGGGGGCAAGCCTGCGCGGCGATGGCCCCGACGCCGTGCACGTGGGGATGAGCAATACGCGCAACACGCCGGTGGAGAGTCTCGAACGTGCGTACCCACTGCGCGTGGTGGAGTACGCAGTGCGTCGTGGCAGCGGTGGCGCGGGTGCACACCACGGTGGTGATGGTGTGGTGCGCCGCTACCAGACGCTAGTGCCCTGTACGGCCACGCTGCTCACCGAACGTCGGCGTGTGGCGCCGCCGGGCGCACAGGGTGGCAGCGCTGGAAGCGCCGGTCGCAATCTGCTCAACGGGGAACCGCTCCCAGCGAAAACGCGCGTGACTATGCAGGCCGGCGATGTGCTCACGCTCGAATCACCTGGCGGCGGTGGCTGGGGGACGACCACGTCCGACCACCAGATGCCAGCGCGGCACGCGTGAACATTCGCATCCTGCTGCTGGCGGCCATCGGTCTCCTCACGTCGGTGTTCTTCTGGCGGTGGTGGCAGGCGTCGCGGGCCGACAGTGCCAGCCGCCCGTGGCCGACGCCGGTACAGCTGCTCATCGGGTTCGGCGTCGCCTTCTTCGATACGCTCGGCATTGGCTCGCTCGCGACCACCACGACGCTGTTCAAGGCGTTGCGCATGGTTCCCGATGAACGACTGCCAGCGACGATGATCGTGGGGCTCACGACCTCGGTAGTGGTGCAAGCGCTCATCTTCATCACCGTCGTGCAGATCGACAGTACGGTACTGGCCCTCATGATCGCCACCGCGCTCGTGGGCGGCTGGCTTGGAGCCGGCGTCGTCTCACGGCTGCCGCGCCGTCCCATTCAATTGGGGATGGGGGTCGCACTGCTCGTGGCGGCGCTCTTCATGGGGGTGAGTCAACTGGGCATGATGCCGGTAGGCGGCAGCGCGCTTACACTCACCGGCGCACCGCTGCTCCTCGCGCTGGGCGTCAACTTCGTGCTTGGCGCGCTCGTCATGCTCGGCATTGGCAACTACGGCCCCACCTTCGTGTTGCTCAGCGTGCTCGGCATGGACCCTCGCGCCGCCTTTCCCATCATGATGGGAAGCGGCGCCTTGGCGGCGCTCATGGGATGCCTCGCCTTCATCAAGCGGCAGCAGCATGTACAGCAACCGGCGCTCGGTCTCACGTTGGGCAGTATTCCCGGCGTGCTGCTCGCGGCGCTGGTCGTGAAGTCGCTACCGCTCGATATCCTGCGCTGGCTGGTGGTGCTCGTCGTCGTCTACGCCGCGATGGTCATGCTGCGTAGCGCGCGCACCGCGCCGCCGTCAGTCGGCAGCGAGGGATAATCCTTCCCACGCGGCCAGAAGCCGCAGGGAACCGCCCTCACGCTCGACGAAGGTGCGGCAATCGTCGAGCATGCGCTCGACCGCGTCGTCGTCGCGATCCGGGTGATGGTGGAAGAGCACGAGCGTTCGCGCCTCGCATTCGAGCGCGAAGCGTGCGGCCTCGATGTTCGACGAGTGTCCCCAGCCGATGTAGCGTGAGACCTCGCTGTCCTCATAGGTGGCATCGTGCACCAGAATGGGGACGCGGTGCAGAAAACGCGCGAGATCTTGTCGCCACGCGATGACCGCGTCGGTGTCGCGACAATACGAGAGCTCGTTGTCCGGCGCGTAGCCTATGAGCGGCCCCTGTTCATCGTCGAGCCGGAAGACCGCGGCCTCGCCGGGATGACGCGCGACGTGACGATGCACCGCCATGCCGCCCGCACGGTGCGCCTCGCGGTCGTCCCATTCGGAAATGTCGAGACGGGTGGACACGCCATCCACGTACGGAAACATGGGCGGCGTGAGAATCGAGGTCGTGAAGGCTTGCAGTGAGGTCGCCTCGCCGTCGCCGCAGCAGACACTGATGCGCTGACCGTCCGTGAAGAGCGGTGCGAAGTGCGCGAGCCCCAACACGTGATCGCTGTGGCGATGCGTCAGGAACAGATGCAGTGGCCCTTCGTGCGCGGTCGACACGAGGTGGGCGCCAAGGGCACGGATTCCGCTCCCCGCGTCGAGGATCACGATATCGCCATCGTGCGCGCGTACTTCGACACACGGCGTGTTCCCCCCGTACCGCACGGTACGAGGGCCGGGCGACGGACACGTACCTCGTGTGCCCCAGAATCGAATACGCGCGCGTGGAGGGACGCCTGCTGACATGCGGAGAAAGTAGCGCCTTTGCCTTAC
>CANGXD010000014.1 GCA_947457545.1 Gemmatimonadaceae bacterium | reverse complement strand
TCGACCGGGCGTCGCCGGCGTTGAACCGGGCTCGCCGGCGGCCACGAACGAGACCTCACCGGCAAACCCAAACCAATCAACGACGTATCACCGCACCAACTTCTTGTACTTGATCCGGTGCGGCTGGTCCGCATCCGGCCCCTTCCGCTTCTTCAGATCCTCGATACACGCGCCGTAGTTCCCCTCGGACTACAGGGCGTCCACCGGACCGATCGCCCGCCACTGCGCGCCAAGACCGAGCGCGCTCACCCAGCGCTCGACATACGCACGATCAAATGCGGGGCCAGCAAGTGACACGAGCGCCCGTACATCCTCCAACTGACGGGCAGACGCGCCAAGCTGCGCCCACTCGAGCTTCGCAATCACCAAGTCCTCGACGGTCGCCACCGGCAGTGTGACATTGCCCAGCGCCAGATCGACCCGGCGTGAAAACTCCTCAATACTGAACGGCCGAGCCTTCCGAACAATAAGGTCAATTTTCCACCCCGATTCGACGTCGACCACGTTGAACATGCTGCGCGTCGCCATCGCCTCCTCGGCAGCGTCCATCGACACATACCGACCAGTCGACAGCATCGCCGTGACAAACTGTTCGAGCGACGCAGGCGTAGGGTCGATGACGAAATCGATATCCAACGTCGAACGGCCTGCGCCGTGCACGGCCGCAGCAAACGATCCGGTAAGCATGAACGGCACCCCGGCGGACTTCAGCGCGACGACCATTTCGTCGAGCAGAGAGAGCACGGTCATTAGTCCGCCCGCGGCGTGTGCGACCCCTCACTCACCATGTACGCCAACTCCACCATGGTCCGGTCGGGATAGCGCGCTTTGAAGCGCGCTATCGCCGCCGCATGTATGAGCTCGCTCAACTCGAGCGCATCGCGAAGACGCGCTTCCGGTGAGCGGGCACGGATAGCGGCCACGCGCACCGCCTCGGCATCCGCGCTCGTGTCGTTCGACACGTCACCGCACCAACTTCTTGTACTTGATCCGGTGCGGCTGGTCCGCATCCGGCCCCTTCCGCTTCTTCAGGTCCTCGATGTACGCGCCGTAGTTGCCCTCGAACCACACCACTTCCGAGTCACCTTCGAACGCCAGAATGTGCGTCGCCACACGATCGAGGAACCAGCGATCGTGAGAAATGATGACGGCGCAGCCGGAGAAGTCGATCACCGCCTCTTCCAACGCACGCAACGTATCGACGTCGAGATCGTTCGTCGGTTCGTCGAGCAGCAGCAGATTGCCGCCCTGCATCACCGTCTTCGCCAAGTGCAACCGGTTCCGCTCACCACCCGACAGGTTGGCCGTGAGCTTCTGCTGATCGGCGCCCTTGAAGTTGAAGCTCGCGGCATACGCGCGGGAATTGAGCTCGCGCTTGCCCACCGGAATGGTTTCGCGGCCCCCCGAAATCTCTTCCCACACCGTGCGCTTCCCTTCGAGCGTGCGCTGCTGATCCTGATACGAGATCTGCACCGTTTCGCCAATCGTGAGCTCGCCGCCGTCGGGCGTCTCCAAGCCGTTGATCATGCGGAACAACGTCGTCTTACCGGCACCGTTGGGGCCGATGATCCCCACGATACCGGCACGCGGCAAGTCGAAGTTCAGGTTCTCGAACAACAGCTTGTCACCGAACGCCTTCTTCAACCCCTTCGCGCGCACGACATCGTTGCCGAGGCGCGGCGCCGGCGGAATGACGATTTCGTTCGACATCACGCGATCGTTCTGCGCTTCGCTGGCGAGATCCTCGTACGCCTGCAAACGCGCCTTGTTCTTGGCCTGACGCGCACGCGGCGACATGCGCACCCACTCGAGCTCCTTCTGCAGCGTCTTCTGACGCGCGCTGGCCTGCTTCTCTTCGAGCGCCAACCGCGCCTGCTTCTGCTCCAGCCATCCCGAGTAGTTCCCCTCGTACGGCACACCCTTGCCGCGATCGAGCTCGAGGATCCACTTGGCCACATTGTCCAGGAAGTAGCGATCGTGGGTGATGGCCACCACGGTCCCCGCAAACTTCTCGAGATAATGCTCGAGCCACGCCACCGACTCGGCGTCGAGGTGATTCGTGGGTTCGTCGAGGAGCAGCATGTCCGGCTCTTCGAGCAGAATGCGGCAGAGCGCGACACGTCGCTTTTCACCACCCGACAACACCGTCACGTCGGCATCACCCGGCGGCAACCGCAGCGCGTCCATCGCCACGTCGATCTTGTTGTCGAGATTCCACAGATCGTGCTGGTCGATGTACTCCTGCAGCTTCGCCTGACGGTCCATCAACTTGTCGAAGTCCGCATCGGGTTCCGCGAACTTCATCGAAATCTCGTTGTACTCGTTGAGCGCGTCGCGCTGCGCCTTGACGGCGAGTTCCACGTTGCCGCGCACGTCGAGCGTGGGGTCGAGCTCGGGCTCCTGGCTCAGGTAGCCGATGCGCGTGCCCTTGTGCGCCCACGCCTCGCCCTGAAACTCGGTGTCCACGCCCGCCATGATGCGCAGCAGCGACGACTTACCGGCCCCGTTCGGACCGAGCACGCCGATCTTGGCGCCGGGATAGAAGGAGAGCCAGATGTCGTCGAGAATGATGCGCGAAGGCGGAACGACCTTGCGCAGCGCCTTCATGACGTAAATGAACTGCGGAGCCATGGACACGGAGACAGAAGAGAATGCGCCGCCGCCCGAATGGCAGCGGCCTACGGGGCGAAATCTAGGCGGCGACGGAAGCCTGCCCAGACGGCCACGGCGCCGTCGGACGCCCCGGGGCCGACCCGGTCGCCGCTGGAGCCCCGACGGGAACGCGTTTTTTCCAGCCATTGTAGAACACGTATGCGCCGGCCGATATATGATTTACCAATCATGTCCGCCGCTGCCCCATCTCCCGCCGTGCCCACCACGGTCCAGTCGATCCTGTCCCGGCTGGCCATGGCGATCGCGCGCCGGCGATCGTACGCCGACGGGCATCCCATGGCCGTGCAGGCGGATGAGGCGCTGACCGCGGCCCTCACCGCCTACCTGGCCGGGGAAACGTCGCTCGCCCTTGGCGTGGCCAACCGGGAACTCCTGCTCGATGGCGCCGTCCTGCCGGCCACGAGCACCGTGGTGCGCGACCTCGCGACCCGGCTGCACGGGATGGGCATCGGGGCCATCAAGCTGCAGCGGGGCGTGACGGTCGAGGCGGTGACGCAGCTGGTGCGCCTGCTCTCCCGCCGCCTCAACGACCCCACGCTCCAGGACCCGCTGCCGAGCATCAATGGCATCGCGCTCGGGCGCATCGACTACGAGCAGCTCGGACTGGCCGACGCCGAAACAAGCCGCACCGAAAGCGCGCAACTGTGGCGGGCACTGGCCGAGCGCATGTTGGGATCGGTGGGTGAGAGCGACGAGGCCAGCGAGGCCGTGTCACCCACCGGACTCGCGTCATCGCTGGCCGACGCGTCGACCGACGACGCCATTGCGCAACGCGCGTTCGAGGCGCTCGACACTCTGGCCGACGGCGTCTCGCTGGCGCCGCGCGCGGTCCGCGAAACCATTGGTGAGCGACTGCAGGAGCTCCTCTCGGCCACCGAGCAAGGCGCGATTATCGCCACGTTGCGCGTAGCCGGCCGGGCGGAACGCCAGCGCCTCGTGCAGAACGTGGTGAATGTGCTCCCGGCGGCGGCCGTGGTGCGATGGCTCCATGCGGCGACGACGGCCTCGGGCGAGGACATGTCGCCGCACATGCTGCGTCTGCTGTCCAAGATGTCCGTGCACTTCCGCGGCCGTCGCAAGGAAGCCGCCGAAGAGGCGCTGCGCGAGACCGCCGCCGAACTGATGAGCGGCTGGGAAGGTGGGCAGCCCAACCCGGTCGATCACACCGCGTTGCTCGACACGCTGGCCGAGTGGACCGCGCGCGAGGGCGCCCCAACGGGCGAAAGCGCCTCCCAATTCGACTCGGCGTCGCAGGAGGCCGCCCGACTGGTCCAGATGGCGTGCGAACTCGACTTCGTCGCCCCCGATACGACGGTGGCCGTGCAGAAGCTCGCCGACAACGGCCACTCGAGCGCCGTGCTGGCGTGGGCCGATCGCGCACTCAGCGAGTCGACCAAGCGGCAGCTGCGCGAAATGACGCTGACCCCTACCGCCATTTCGCGCACGTTGCTGGCGACCCCGCTGGACAGCGCGGCCGCGAAGGCGTTGCTCCACGCCACGCACGAAGATGTCGCCGCGGTGCTCATCGACGCCCTCGAGCGGTGTGAAACACGCGCCGGGCGCCGGCTCATTTTTGACCGGCTGCGCACGATGAACATCAGCATTGCCGACGCGGTGCGCGCGCGCATGGCGGAACCCATGCCGTGGTTCCTCGCGCGCAATCTGCTGGCATTGCTACGCGAGCTGCTGCTGGCCACCCCCGACCTGCCGTCGTCGTTCGCCGTCGGGCCGCTGCTCCTGTTCCAGCGTCACGAGCACGCAGCGGTGCGGCGCGAGGCCATCCGCCTGCTGGCGGGTGTTCCATCCGTTCGTGCCGCCGCCCTCCGGCGCGCCCTCGACGATCAGTCCGACGACGTACAACAGGCCGCGATCGACGTCGCCTTCGCGCAGCGCAAGGACGAACTTCCGGTCGACGTGGCGACGCGCCTGCTGGGGCTGGCCGAGCGCGAGACCGTGCCGGTGGAGTTGCGCGAGAAAGCGGTGCGCGCGGTGGGCGGCACGCGACACGCCGACGTGCGCACCTGGCTTATTGCGCACAGCACGCGTCGGGCGCGGCTCACGGGCTCCACCAAGATCGCGCCGACCAGCGAAACGGTACGCGCGGCCGTGCACGTGCTGGCCACGGCGTTCGCCACCGATCCGCTGGCCGCACCGGTTCTCGTGCTCGCCCGCAAGGCCGGCATGGTGGGAGAGACGCGATGAGCAACACGTGGAGCAAGACTCCGCACCAGTCGATGAGTGCGGAATCGTCGTCCGGGGTGGCGCAACACCATGCGCTGGTGGCCGAGTTTCTGACTGCCCTTGGCCAGGCACTAGCGTCGATGTCGCTGTACGGCGCGGGGCATCCGTCGCGCGGCATCAGCCGCACGCGCGCCCACGAACGACTCGCCGCCGCACTGGCCGTCGTGCATCCGCTACGCCTGACGTTCCTCGACGGCGATGTCATTGTGGGGCTGCAGGCGTTGCATGAGTTGCGCGCCGGTGACCTCGGGCAGCGGCTCGGGGCCGCCGGCGTGCAGCGCCTCGAGTTCGATGGGACCGTCCCCACGGACGCCGTCATGACGGCGCTCCTCGACACGCTCTACGCGGCGGCCGGCCCGCAAGGCACCCCGGTCACGCAGATGGTGTCGCTCCCGGGCATTCGCCTGGGTCCGGTGGCGCTGCTCAACGACGCCTCCGAGGACAACAGTTCGGCGGGGGCTTCGGGCGTCGGCCGTCAGGAGAGCGAGGAGAATGCCTTCATGGACGCCCTCGTGGCCGGCGGGCTGCAGGAAGAGCTCGAAACGATGACGTGGATTACGTCGAGTGCCGCCGCGAAGGGGCGCGTACCGATGGGCGACGTGGAGGCTGTCATCCGCGGCCTGTCGCTGTCCATGCAGGCCGAACACGACACGCTCATTCCGCTCATTTCGCTCAAGTCGGTCGATCAGTACACCACGGTGCATGCCTTCAACGTGTCGATGCTTTCGATGGGGCTCGCCGAATCGCTGGGCTTTTCGTCACGCGATGTGCGCGCCGTGGGAACAGCCGCCCTGCTGCACGACATCGGCAAGGTGAGGCTCCCCGAGGCGCTGCTGAGCAAAACCGGGGCGCTCACCGACAGCGAGCGCGAGCTCATGCGCACCCATCCCATCGAAGGCGCCAAGCTGCTCGGCGAGCGCGGCGAAGGCCATGCACTCGCCGCCATTGTCGCCTATGAGCACCACGTGTGGGCCAACGGCGAAGGCGGCTACCCCACGTTCCAATTCCCGCGGCGCACGCACTATGTGAGCCGGCTGGTGCAGGTGTGCGACGTGTACGACGCGTTGAGCACCGAGCGCCCGTACCGCGCCGCGTGGCCGCGGTCCCGGACGTTGCATCACATGCGACTGCAGGCCGGCCGCGAACTGGACTACGATCTGCTGCTGGCGTTCTTCGACCTGCTCGACCGGGCGGAACGGCGCCAGGCGGCGGGCTAGCGGTAGTTCCTCCGTCCCTGCAGTCTGGGCTCCTGCCGTCCGCTGTCTCGGCGCGGTGCCGCCGCATCGCGCCGAGTGGCGCAGACGGCAGCCACACAGATGGCAGGGGCGCAGTGCGACCGCGGTTCCCCCGCCCCTGCGGTCTGGGCTCCTGCCGTCCGCCGTCTCGGCGCGGTGCCGCCGCATCGCGCCGAGTGGCGCAGACGGCAGCCACACAGATGGCAGGCGCGCAGGAACCGACTTGTCGGGAACGCTCCCGCCCCTACGCCCGTATGAAGGGCAATGCCTGCCCTCCTGCTCCAGATCTCCGACTTGTCGGCCCAGCTCTCCGGCAATCCGGCCGCGGCGCTCCCGTTCCTGTTCGGTGCGGGAGTGCTCACGAGCCTCACGCCCTGCGTGTACCCGATGATCCCGATTACCGCCGCAATCGTCGGCGGTCAGTCATCATCGGAACAGTCTGGCGCCACTATAGTATCACGGTGGCGTCCGCTCGGACTTTCCATTCTCTACGTCGCCGGGCTGGCGAGCGTCTACGCCGGGCTCGGACTACTGGCGGGGCTCACCGGCACGATGTTCGGGACGGTGTCGGCAAACCCGTGGGCGTTCTTCGTCATGGCCAACCTGCTCATGCTCGCGGGGCTCTCCATGCTCGATGTCATTCCGGTGCGCGTGCCGTCGGCCATCATGCAGCGCGCCGCGAACGCCGGGACGGGTGGACGCGCCGCCGGCGCCCTGATCATGGGCGCCGCCTCCGGATTGGTCGCCGCCCCCTGTTCCGCGCCGGTCATGGCCGCGGTCCTCACGTGGGTGTCCACCACCAAGTCGGCGCTCCTCGGCTTTACCTACCTCTTCACCTTCTCCCTCGGCATGTGCACCCTTTTGGTGCTGGTTGGGGTATCTGCCGGGACACTGTCGCGACTACCACGCGCTGGTGCGTGGATGCTGACAGTAAAAAAGGGCTTCGCCTTCGTGATGATCGGCATGGCCGAGTACTACTTGGTGAAGATGGGGCAGGTCTATTTTTGATCTGCTTTGAGTGGACTGCGGACGGTTGGTCCGGCGGTCCACGAACGACGGATCGAGCCCTCAGGAAAAAGAAAGCAAGGGGAAAGGAGGAAGCGCGGTGCCGTCCACAAAACCGCAACTGCCGTTGACGTTTTTCAGTGGATGGTACCGCGCTACTCCCTGTGCTCTTGCGTTCTTCCCCCTGAGGGCTAGATCCGTCGCTGGTAGACCGACGGACCAAACATCCGTTTTCTGTGTCCAACCCGTTCAGTGCACCCTTGAACCATCTCATGACCCGTCTCCTCCAGCACGCCCGCGTCGCCGTCGCGGCCATCGCGCTGACCGCCGCGCCCGCGCTCGCGCAGGACCTGGGCATCGCCGTCGGCGAAAAAGCCCCGGGCGGTCCCCTCGAAACGCTGACCGGCCAGACCGTCGATCTCGGCAGCTTCCTTGGCAAGCAGCCCACGGTGGTGGAGTTCTGGGCCACCTGGTGTGGCAACTGCAAGCAGCTCGAGCCATCGGTGCGCGCGGCGCACACGAAGTACGGCACCACCGTCCGCTTCGTCACGGTGGCGGTGTCGGTGAACCAGTCGGTGGAGCGGGTGAAAGCGTGGCAGGCGGCCAACAAGCTGCCTGGTGAGCTGCTGTACGATCGCAAAGGCACGGTGAGCGGCGCCTACGACGTGCCGGCGACCTCCTACGTGGTTGTCGTCGACAAGACCGGCAAGATCGTCTACACCGGCGTGGGCGGCACCCAGAACCTCGACGCGGCCATCAAGAAGGCCATGTAACAGCGCACCAATCGTGCAGGATCGACTGTAACGCGTTACATTCACCCTGTACTTGGAAAGCCGGTCCGAACCCGCCGCGTCGCTGTCTGCGACGCGGCTGTCGTTTCCCGCCTCAAACATCGAGCTTTCGCGTGAGCAGTCGCCCTACGCCCACCATTCGCGACGTGGCCAAAGCGGCCGGTGTGTCCATCGCCACCGTGTCCCGGGTCCTCAACGACGCCGCGCGCGTTACCGACGACACGCGCGACCGCGTGCGCTCGGTGGTCGACAAAATGGGCTACGCGCCGCACGGCGGAACCCGCACCGTCGTGGTGCGCCGCACGCGCACCCTCGGCGTCCTGCTCCCCGAGCTCTACGGCGAGTTCTTCTCCGAGTTCATCCGCGGTATCGATGAGACCGCCAAGAAGCACGGCTTCCTGACGCTCGTCACCAGTGCCCGACGCGAGGCCAATGAAATTTCGGCCGCCGTGAGCAACATGCGCGGACGGGTCGACGGGTTTCTGGCGGTTTCACCGTCGGTCGCCGCCCGGGCCACCCTCGCGGAAGTCGCCGAACGCTATCCCACCGTACTCGTTGGCGCCGGCAGCGACGTGGGCGCCTTCGCCGCGCTCTCGGTGAACAACTTCCAGGGCGCCGCCGCGATGATGAAGCACCTGTTGTCGCTCGGCCATCGCAAAGTCGTCTTTTTGCGCGGACCGGCTGGCAACGTAGACGCCGGCGAACGCCTGCATGCCGTACGCGAAGTGGCGAACTGGTACGACGACTGCGAACTCACCGAAGTCTCAGGGGAGTTCCGCATGGACACGGCCTACGACGTCGTCACGCAACTGCTGCAGAGCGGCGCCCGCCCCGACGCCATCTTCGCGGCCAACGATACGATGGCCATCGGCGCCATTTCGGCCGTCAAGGACGCCGACCTCCGGGTCCCCGACGACATCGCCGTGACGGGCTTTGACGACATCCCGATGACGCGCTTTCTCTCGCCGCCGCTCACGACGGTCCGCATGCCCATCTTCGCCCTCGGCGAGCGCGCCGCCCTGCGCCTCATCGAAACATTGCGCGCGGGAGGAACCGCGGTCCCGGCGAATCATGAAATCCTGCCGGCGCAGTTGGTGATCCGGTCGAGTTGTGGAGCCGCCCACAAAATGATGGAAGCCGCCACGTGAGACGTGAGTTTGAGAGTTGAGACTGAGAGTTCAGTCGGCGAGAGGCGAGCCCGGATAGGCGTGAGAGTTCAGCAACGCAGAAGCGAGAAGCGAGGACCCGCGGTGGCGGTTGTGCTCGCTTCTCGCTTCTGCGTTGCTGAACTCTCACGCCTATCCAGAACTCAGCTCTCGACTCTCACTGCTTCGTCTCACGCTGAGTACTGAGCTCTCAGCGAGGAGGACGCAGTAGTCAGGGCCGCGGCGTCGTCGGCGTCGTCGCCGGGTTGAACACGCAGCTTGCGCTCTCTCGCTCGAACTCCCGCGACGCTTCGCGAAACAGCGAGCGGAAATCCACGCAGCGTGTCTTCCACGAGTCCGCGCGCCGGCGAATGAGATTGGCGTCGAGCTCCCATGTGCGCTGTCGCGAGAGCTCGCCCGGCAGTGCCATGACCGAATGCAGCCGCGTGCCGTCTTCGGAGAAGACCGACGCCGCCAGCTGCACCGCCGACGACCGGCGCACGCGCGGGGCGTGCTCTCGCTGCATGACGGCGCGCGCGCGCATCATTTCGGCGCTGCTGTCCCACCACAGTTCCCACAGGTATACGCTCCCGAACTCCGTCGTGGCCACGATGCGCAGCCCGCTGGAGTCGAACGCGACATGGCGCACCGCATCCTTGCTCGACAGGCGCATGGGCAGCGCCACCTGACGCATCGAGGTGGGGAGCACCTCGAGTAGAAAGAGTCCGCCGCGGTCGGTCACGTAGGCAAAGACGTACTCGTCGCGACGTGTGGCGAACGATGTCATCGTGGTCCGCGGCGCGCCGGTAAACGCCGCGCGCGTGACCAGCGTATCGCGCGTGGATGCGAGATCACGCACGAACACGCGCCCGTCGTCATCCATCCAGAGCACCCGCTTGCCGCTGGGGAAAAGCGCGTGGTACACGGTGTTCGCGTTCACACGACGCGGGAAGCGGCGTACCAGTCGCGCGGTGGCGACGGTGCGCACCTGCACGCCGGTCGAATCGACATACGCCACCTGCGCCCCGGCGCTGTCGAGTCGCGGTGCTGTCGGCACGCGCACCGCTCCCCACGCCTGTGCAGTCCGCGAGGCACCGCTGTTACCGTCAAGGACCGACACCGTGGAATCGGCGTGGACGCTCATGAGGATGGCGCCGTCGGTGCTGAAGTCCATGCCGAGGGCCCCGAACGCGGGGCGTAATGCCGTCAGCGAGTCCGCAGAAGCCGTCGCCGAGCCTGCGCGTTCGTGCCACCACCAACGCGAGCCGTCATCGGCGCCGAGAATGGCCGTCGTGCCGGCCGGCGAGAGCGCCAGCACGCGCGTTGATGGCGCCGGCAACGCGGTGACCATGCGCACGCGTCCGTCCTGCTCGACGACCAACGAATCGTGCTGCGTGGTGACCACGCGATCGCCGAACCGACTGATGAACCAGGCGGGGCTGCTGCTGCGCGTCGCATTGAGCAGATAGCGACGGCGCCACGGCGCCGGCTGCCACACGCGCAGGCGGTGGTCCTCGTCGATGGTCGCGAGCAAGCCGTAGCCACTGGCAGTACGGCCGGTGCGCACGACACCGCGGTGCCCATCGAGCGCGTACTGCTCCGACGGATCGGCCAGCGACGTGTACAGCATGGCGTGATCGGCCGCGGTCGACAGAGCATAACCGGCAGTACCCGTCTCGATGGCGCTCACGAAATCGGCGTGGTCGGCAAGGCGCGTCGGGTTGCTCACCTGCCCCGCACGCAGCAGCTCGACGTGCCCGTCGACGGTTCCCGCGACGACCGTCGCCGCGCTGTCGTTGATCGCCGAGAGCGTGGTGCCATGAAAGTCCGCGACGATCCGTGGGTCGGTGCCGCTGCGGAGTTCGAGCAGATCGTCGCCCGCGAGTGCAACGACGCGTCCATCGGCTGCGAGCGCCACCTGTTGCACGGAACGCGACGAGAGACCGCCCACGCGCGTGAACTGTGGCGTCGTCTGCAGGGACGTCACGACAACGACCGCGGCGTTCTCGCCACTGCTGGCGTACACGAGCCGGTCGGCATCCCGCGGGGAGAAGGCGAACGCCGTAACCTGCTCGGCATCGACGAGCACATCGACACGATCTGGTGCGTCGGCCCGCCACCGCAACAAGCGTCCGTCGCTGGTGTGCATGACCATCGTACTGCTGTCGGCCGACCGCGCGGCGTGCAGCACGCGCGAGCGCAGCGGCTGCCGGGTCGTGCGACTGGCCGTCGCCGTAGGCGAGGAGAGCGTGTACGCCTCGAGCGTGCCGGTGGTATCGATGAGGAGCAGCGCCCCATTGCGGGCGCGGTACACGAACTCCACTGCCGGCGCATTCGCACCGCGCGGCACCACCGCCACCGCGCGTTGCGGCGCGCGCAGCGACGACACCGTGACGTCACCACTCATGAACGCTGTCACCACATGCGTGCTGTCGAAAATGGCGACCGCACAAACCTGCGGCACTTCGAGCAGCGCGGCCGGTCGTTCTTCGAGTCGATGCACCGAGGCCCGCAGCGAGTCTTCCGACAGTTCGACCCCGAGAAAACCGGCGAGCAATTGTCCGTAGGTGGGATCGGTTGCCGCGAACCGCTGCAGACTCGTCGACAGGACCGCTTCGAGCTGCTGCTTGCGCACGGTGCTGTCGGACATGCCGACTTCGATACGCACCGCCACGAGCGCTGCGACGAGCAACGCGGCAACAGCGACGCGCGTGGTGTTCCGTCGCACGCGCGCATCACGACTGACCTGCACGAAATGGTGCACCAGTCGAAGCGGTGCCGCGCTGTCGTCGTAGCGTCCGGACACCCACGCTTCCGACGCCGGTCCGTTGAGGCGTTGTTGCGCAAGCTGCCACGCCGGGCGCGTCAGGAGCTCCACGTCGGCCCCGCGCGCATGACGCGACGCCCGATCGGCGAGTGCGTAGTACCAATCGCCGAGTGCCTGCTCTTCGTCCATCCAGGTGCGCAGCGCCAGCCATTGCCGAATGAGACAGTCGTTGGCCAGCAGATACCGCGGATTGTCCGGCTGCGCATCGTCGGCGCGACGCAGCACCTGCGCATCGTCACCCGTGAGCGCCTCGAGCAACGCCGCGAGTCGGGCCTGCGCGTTGGGCTGCTTTCCTGCGGCCACCGCGCGCAACTCGAGCCACCGCGCCGCACGCGGCGCGCGGTGCCCGCTGGCCGTCACCTGCGTGAGACGCTTGAACACCCGCGACACCATCTCTCGATCGTAGCTCCCCACCACACGCTCGATGTCGAGCGACAGGGCGTTGTCCACCCCACCGATCTCCGCGAGAAGCGGCACATCGAGCAGGAGCTCGGGCGGCACACCGTCGGCACCCGCTGGCGATGCGGCGCACGCGCGTTCCCAGAGGCGTCGGAGCAGATGCTGCGTGTACGGCAGCACCTCGCTGTGCGAATCGGCGCCGCGCGCATGGGCAAACGCGAGCAGCTGTTGCACCAGCGCTGGCGCCACGCGACCACCCAGGCGGAGCGCGGGCTGCTCGATCGCCTCCGTGAGCTGCGCCGGAGACAATCGCGGCACCAGATACCCGTGGGCATTCACCAACTCGGCCAGCCCCGCATACTGCGCGCACGCCGCGAGTGTTTCGGCGTGCAGTGTGAGCACGACATGGATGGGCAGCGACGGGTCGCTCGCCACACCTTGCAGCAGCGCCACGTACGCGGCCGATTCGGCCTCACGGGCACTCCGTTCGGCGGCCAGCTGCTGCTGCACCGCCAACTCGATGTCCCCATCGTCGGGGGGCAGGCGGGTCGGTCGCTGATTTTCAAAGAGCGCGTGAAACTGATCGGCGACGAGGAGCACCGGTCGCTGACGTCCAGTGCTGGTGATCGCGCGTGCGGTGTACCACTCGCGTAGCGCGGTCAGCCCTTCGGCGCGCAGTCGTGCCGCAAACTGCACCACCGCATCACGCGGGACTGCGCGCGTCGGCGTGTCGCTGGCCACGCCAGTGGTCGCGAGCAGCGCGTGAGAGAAGTTGTCGAACGGCGTATCGCCGGGACGGGTGACGACGCAGACCCACTCGTCCCGCCCCTGTGCCACGGCGTCGGCATTGAGCGCGGGAATGAGGCCCGCCAACACGAGCGACGACGTGCCGGTGCCGCGACTGCCGATGACCGGCAGACATCGTGTGCTCCGCAATCGCTCGACCAGAGCGATCGACTGCTCGCGACGACCAAAGAACAGGGGTGCGTCGGCCGTCTCGAACGGCCGGAAGCCAACGTATGGAAGAGCGCGCTCGGTCACGCTGAATACTCGCCGGCCATTCCAGACCGGGCAAGAGCACATCGAACGATGCACGATCCCGATTCCACTGGAACCATTGCCACCAGTGCGGCGTCCATACTTTTAGCTTTTCTCCGTGGGTAAATCATGAGTATGTGGGCAGGGCTGCTGGCCGTGACGTTCCTCGTCTCATGTGCCGCGCTGTTCGTCTTTATCTGGTCGATGTCGCAGGGGTTGTTCGGTCCCGAGGACCGTGCCAGCCGCGTGATTTTCGGCAGTCGTGAAGTCGGTCTGATCGAGGAGCCCGCGGCCGCGTCGGTGCAGCAGCAGGACGAGCTGCAGGACACGATGACCCGCACGGGGCACACCGGGGAGTTTGCCGTGCTCACTCCCGAAGAAGCCGACGAGCGCGCCACGCAAGACGAGTCGGGACGCTGGCCCGTGCTCCTCAGCATCGGCTTCGCTGCGCTGTGGCTGGTCGTGGCGTCCGCCTTCGGCCTGGTGGCCAGCATCAAGCTGCATTTCCCGGATTGGCTCGTGAGCGAGGCATGGCTCACGTTTGGGCGCATTCGCCCGGCGCATCTCAATGCGGTGGCCTACGGTTGGTGCAGCCTGGCGGCCTTCGGCGTCGCGCTCTGGCTCATGCCGCGCCTGCTGCGCACCCCGCTGGTGGGTGGGCGGACCGCTGCGTTGGGCGCCACCCTCTGGGGCCTGGGGGTCACCGCCGGCCTCGTCGCCGTCCTGACGGGCCACAGCACGGGGCTCGAGTGGCTCGAATTCCCGTGGTTCTGCGACGTGCCGCTGGTCATCGGCGGTACGCTCATGGGCGTCGCGCTGTTGCGCACGCTGCGGCGTCGCACCGTCGACCATTTGTACGTGTCGGTGTGGTACATCGCCGCGGGGCTGGTGTGGCTCCCCATTCTCATCACCGTCGCGAACTGGCCGGGCCTTCATCACGGAGTGCAGCAGGCGGCGATGAACTGGTGGTACGGCCACAACGTGCTGGGGCTCTGGTTCACGCCCATCGGCCTGGCCGCCATCTACTACTTCATTCCCAAAGTCCTCGGCAAGCCGATTCACTCGTACAACCTGTCGCTCATCGGCTTCTGGAGTCTGGCCTTCTTCTACAGCCAGGTGGGCGGACACCATCTCATTGGCGGTCCTGTGCCGGGATGGGTGATTTCGCTGTCGATTGTGCAGAGCATGATGATGGTCATTCCCGTGCTGGCCGTCGCCATCAATCAGCACCGCACGTCGTGGAAGCACCTGGGCGCGCTGCGCTATTCGCCCACGCTGCGTTTCATCGTGGTGGGCGGCATGATGTACACGCTTGCCTCCATTCAGGGCTCGATCGAGTCGCTGCGCACCGTCAACACGATCACGCATTTCACGCACTATACCGTGGCCCATGCACACCTCGGGCTGTACGGGTTC
The DNA here is from genome assembly GCA_947457545.1 of Gemmatimonadaceae bacterium. Classification (GTDB taxonomy): domain Bacteria; phylum Gemmatimonadota; class Gemmatimonadetes; order Gemmatimonadales; family Gemmatimonadaceae; genus Gemmatimonas. The sequence continues at coordinate 35,363 of CANGXD010000014.1, read as the reverse complement.
TTCTCAATGGTGATGTTCGGCGCGATCTACTTCATTCTGCCGCGCGTGCTCGACTGGGAGTGGCCGTCGTCGACGCTCATTCGCGCCCATTTCTGGCTGGTGATCGTGGGCTTCGCGATCTACTTCGTCGGCCTGTCCATCGGCGGGTGGCTGCAGGGCCTCGCCATGCTCGACGGCAGCAAGCCGTTCATGGACAGCGTCAACATCACCAAACCGTATCTGCTTTTGCGCTCCATTGGCGGTGCCCTCATGACGCTGGGGCACCTGGTCTTTGCCGTGCACGTCGGACTCATGCTGCTGCGTCGTGGTGAGGCGCGCCGCGGACCGACGTTGCTGCGCCGGCAGAGCATGAACACGCCCATGTCGTCACCCGTGCAGGGGGCGAGAGCATGAGCACGCCGCAGACAGGACCAGGCAAGCCCCCCGCCGGCGGCGCGCACGGCAACGTCGACGTCACGCGCCTCATCATCGGTGCGGTCGTCATCGTGGTCGTATCAATGATCGCGCTTGTCGCCTTGCCGTATGTCCTCACCAAGCCCGGCGCGGTCACGCCGTTTCCTCGCCCGTACACCGCGCAGCAGATCGCGGGGCGTCAGGTGTACATCGCCAACGGGTGCATTTACTGCCACTCGCAGCAGCCACGCGATCCCGGCATTGCGCCCGACATGCAGCGCGGATGGGGGCGTCCGTCGGTGCCCAACGACTATCGCTACGACACGCCGCACCTGCTCGGCACCATGCGTACCGGGCCCGATCTGTTCAACATTGCGGTGCGCCAGCCGAGTGCCGATTGGCACCTGGGGCATTTGTATCAGCCGCGCGCATATCTGCCGGGGTCGATCATGCCGGCGTACCCGTTCCTCTTCGAGCAGCGGCGTGGTCCAGCGCAGCCCGGTGAACGAGTGGTGGCGTTGCCGCCGGGCATCGTCGCACCGGGGGTGCGCGTCGTTGCCACCGAGGACGCCGTCAATCTCGTGGAATATTTGTTGTCGCTCGACCACAGCTATCCGGCACGACAGGTGGCGAAGGAGCAGACACCGTGACGCCGGATCGCAAAGACCTGCCGCCACGGCAGCGCGAGTTCGAAGATCCCGATGAGCGGGTGCGGCCGCTGCCGCGCGTACTGATCGCGGTCATTGTTGTGCTGCTGGCGTGGTCCGGGTGGTACCTCGCCACCAGCACGCCACAGATGGACGCCACCCTCGGCGATGGACGCACCGCCGCGGGATTTGCCGCACCGAAGGCCGGAGCGCTCGATGGCGGGCAGGTCTACGCGGGCAAGTGCGCGGGCTGTCATCAAGCCACGGGCGCGGGCGTCACGGGCGTGTTTCCGCCGCTGGCCAATTCGCCCTGGGTGACGGGGAGCGAGACGCGTCTCGTACAAATTCTGCTGCATGGCATTCAAGGGCCCATCGAGGTGCTTGGCGCGACCTACAATGGCCTCATGCCTGCGTGGAAGTCGCTCTCCGACGAGGAAATCGCGGCCGTCGCCACGTACGTGCGCAGCGGCTTCGGCAACAGTGCCTCACCGGTCTCGGCCGCGACGGTGGCGGCCGAGCGCGCACGCACGAGCACGCGCACTACGTCATGGGAAGGTGGCGCGGCGCTCGATTCCGTTCCGTGACCACCGCGCCGCACTGGCAACGCCGCATGGCATCGCTGGTGCTGCTCGGCGTTGGTATCGCGGCACCGTTGGGGGCCTCGCGATGGCTCACCGCCTTCACGACCGATACGGCGCGTGCCTTGAGTGTTGCGGCGAGTCCGCCAGTGGTGCCGAAGGTGGCGCTGCTCGACGCCGACAGTGTGTCGCAGCCGCTCACGGGCGACGGACGCGCCCTGATCGTGGATTTCATCGCGACGCGCTGTCATACGCTGTGCGCGACGCAAAATGGGATATACCAGCAGCTCCAGCGTGACATCCGTGCACGCGGCCTCGCGTCGCGCGTACGACTGGTGACCATTTCGTTCGACCCGGCGTGGGACACGCCGCGGGTGCTGCGCTACTTCGCCTTGGCCCAGCGCACCGACCGGTCGGTATGGACGGTGCTCACGCCGCGCGACAGCACGGCACTGATGCCATTGCTGCGGTCCTTCGGCATTCGGGTCATTCGCGACGGCACGGAGTTCGTGCACAACACCGCCTTGCACATCGTCGCTCCCACGGGGCGTCTGGTGGGGATCGTGCCGATCACCAACGTCGAAGACGCGCTTTCGTTGGCGGCGGCGCAGACGGGCCGCACCCCGTGAATGCACTTCGCGCCGGCGTGCTGGTCGTGGCGGCGGCATTGGTGGCCGGCGACTGGCTGATGTCGCGGATGATGTTGCACATGTTCGTGCAGCTGCCGTTGCTCTTTGCCGGCGGAGTGCTGCTGGCGTTAGCGCGCGAAACGTCGTGGGGGCGATGGAACGTGCCCGTGTTGCCTGCGGCCGTGTTCGTGACGGGAGTGGCGATGACGTGGATGATCCCACGCGCGCTCGACGGGGCCATCGAGTCTCCGGCCGTGAACGCCGCCAAATTTATGTCGCTGCTGTTGGCCGGCGCGGTGGGGGCACGGGCATGGGCGAGCGCATCGACGCTCGTCCGCACGTTCGTGGCGGGGAACAGCGTCTGGATGATGGCGTCGGTGGGCATGCTGTATCTCGATGCGCCCGCGCGCCTGTGCACCAGCTACGCGCGCAGTGAACAGCAGCAAGTGGGGATCGCGCTCATTTCGCTCACGGTGCTCGCCACGGCACTCGGCCTGTGGCGACTGTCGGCACGTCGTACTATCGAACGTTCTCGCGGACGTTTGGCGTAACGCCCGTCGACGCTGGCGTCAGCTCGAAGAATCGCGTTTCGAATTCTGCAATCCGTCCGCGAAAATCCACCGCGACGCCTTCGGCGATCAGATGCTGCGCCTGCGTACGTCCGTTGGCGTCGAGGAACGGTCGTCCAATGGCGCCGCGGTGCGCGAGCACCCGGTGCCAGGGCACCGACGATTGCCACGAGACCTGCGGCGGCGCCGGATCGCTTGGCCGCTCCGGTGCCGGCCCGTTGGTATCCGGACGTCTCGCCAGCAGATACGTGACGTGATGCGCCGGCACCAACAGAAAATGGCTGATGGCCTCCACCGTCGTGACGCGCCCGTGGGGCACCGCACACACCACGCGGACGATGTGCTCGTTGATGCGCGTGTACTCCGCCTTCAGCGCGCACGCGTCCTGGAAGATCGTGTGAATTTCAACGGTGTCGTGCATCGGCGACCGGCTTCCGCAGTTCACGTAACACGAGACTGGTGAGATTGATGGACGGACTCGCTTCGAGCATCAGTCCTTCACTCGCCAAATCGAGCAGCAGATCGTATCCCTCTTTCTCGCGCACGGCCCGTACCGCCGCTCGCAGACGCTCCACCATGGGTTGGCGGAGCGTGACGTACGCGCGCTGCACGTCCTGATCGAGACGGGCGACGGTTTCCTCCACGAGCAGTTCCCGCGCGCGCAGGTTGAGCGTGACTGCTTCGCGTTCGCGCATAGACATCGTCTGCTCGAACTTGGCGAGTTCGTCTACGGCGGCACGAAGGGAGTCCTTGGCGGCTTCCAGCTTGACACGCGCCTGCGCCTGCGCCAGCGCCAACTCCGACTCGGCGCGGCTGCGTTCGGGCATGGAATCGAACACGACGCGCGAATCGAACACGGCAATGCGGGTCGGGCGCAGCCCCGCGCGCGCGTCCGCCTGCTTCCCCGCCGATGGCGGGGCGCCTTGTGCCGACGCAGAGGTGGTCAGGACGACCAGCGAGAGCAGGAGTGCCGCGAGGATGTTTCGCACGATGTACACGATTCGAGCCCGGAAAGTGGGCCGCGGATGTCATGGCGAAAATGCACATGAGCCACGGCACACAGGTGCCATGGTCTCGCGCGACACCACGCTCGGGCATCGCCCGTTGGCGACACCCTCCGCAGTACGCTGACAACCGGAGGCAGCGCCTCGTGTTGACGGTCATCAGCCCCGCGCCAGGCGGCGCGGGCGGCTACTCCCCATGTTCGCGAAGCGACCCACGTTCCATGCGGTCACTTCCCTTTTACAGCATGAGAGGAGTGTAGGGACGAACGACAGCCGGCCACAAGCATAGCGTCCATCGATCCTTTCGATGGACATGCATGTTTTTTTGAATGGAACGTTTACTTGGGAATCAGCGCCGCGACGCGCTCGAGAAAGAGCGTCTCCACGCGTCCGGTGCTGCCACAGGGCAGCCGGTCGGCGGTCGCGCCGCCGGCCACGTCGCGCGCGGCCGCGGTGAAGTTCATGCCGACCAGCGTACCGCCTTTCCCGTCATCTTTGTACGTCGCCAGCATCGACATGTAGATGCGATAGCTGGCGGCGTTGGGCCCGGTAATGCCGCTGCCACACGACACGAGTTCGACCATGGGGCGTCCCATGAACTTGCCGGTACGATAGAAGTCGGTGTTGCCGATCTGACCGGCCGCCGGATTGCTCATGGAAAGCGGAATGCTGTAGTCGAGAAACGTCTGCTGCACCGCGGTGCGCACCACAGCGACGGGCGCCGGTATGGTGCGCAACGACGACCGCGGCGCATCGGTGCGTATCGTCGACACGTTCGGATCGGTGAAGACCGTCTGCTGTGGCTGCGTCGCATCGTCAATGGTCGCGCCGGCGCTGGCGCACCCAGCCACGACTGTTGCGGCCATCAGCCCCATCAGAACTCCCGCGCGCGCATGCGTCATACCGTGGGACCTGTACCCGTGTGAATGGCGTGGTGGATTACGACGCCGCAAGGAGTCATGCACAACGGTGCGCCCGCATTGGACAATCGGCAACCCGTCGCTACCCGTGGGGCCCGGCCAACGCTACGACGTCGCGCGTAGGCCCCGCTGACGACGGAGCACTTCGTACACCCCGATGGCGACGCTCGTGGACAGGTTGAGCGATCTGATGGCGGGTGAGTACATGGGCATGGTCACGAAGCGGTCGGCGTACTTGCTGTGCAGTGCCGGTGGCAGCCCGCCGGTTTCGCGCCCGAACACCAGTACGGTGCCATCGGTTTCGCCAAGCGGGGCATCCCAAAACGTTTGCGTCCCTTTCGTCGAGAAGAACCACGGCTCGCCAAGCGCCGGCAGCTCGGCTTCGAACGTCTCCCAGTCCTTCCAGACATGCAGGTCGACATGCTCCCAATAGTCGAGTCCCGCGCGCTTCACTTCCCGCTCGTTGAGGGAAAAGCCGAGCGGCTCGATGAGATGCAGGGTGGCACCGGTGGCAAGACAGGTGCGTCCGGCGTTACCGGTGTTCCAGTGAATTTCCGGATGGACGAGCACGACGTGAATGGACATGGCCGAACGTTGCGCGGCGCCGCGTCACTTTCCAAGTCGCCATGGGTATTCTTCGGCATCATGGCTACCCACGCCCCGACCATCCTGGTCTTCTTCGACGGCGCCTGCGGCCTGTGCAACGGCTTCGTCGACTTCCTCGTAGCGCGCGATACCGAGGGCGCACTGCGCTTCGCGTCGCTTCAGGGGCAGACCGCCGCGAGCTACCCAACGCTCCCCGCCGTGGACTCCGTCATTGTAGACGACGGCACGCGCCTGCTGGTGCGCTCCGACGCCGCGATTGCCGCCATCGCGCAGCTGGGAGGGGCGTGGAGCGCCGTGCGCGTCCTGAAGGTCGTTCCGCGGGCAATTCGGGACGCCGTTTACGACTTCATCGCGCGGAACCGGCACCGGTGGAGTGGGCGGCGTTCGAGCTGCAGGGTACCGAGCGAACACGAACGATCGTGGTTCCTGCCTTGAGAGCGAGATGGTTCAGACTGAGATCTGAGAACTGACAGCTCAGAACTCAGAACTCAGTTCTGGATAGGCGTGAGAATCGAGGAACGCAGGGGTGAGAAGCCAGCACCGCGGTGGCGGTCGCCCCAACCGCAGGGCCTCGCTTCTCACTGCTGCGTTGCTGGACTCTCACGCCTATCCGGAACTGAGTGCTGAGCTCTGAGCTCTGAGCTCTGAGCTCTGAGCTCTGAGCCCTGAGCTCTCAGCACTCAGATATCCCTCTCAAGGAACGTATTCCCAAGCCAGTGCTCTCGGTCCCTCGCCGTTTCCGTATCCCCCCGTGATCAGGGCCCGGCCGTTGGGGAGCCGGGCAGCCGCCGAGAATTGACCGGCGAGGGGCGTTCCGGAGGGAATGACGCGGAAGCGATTCGTTTTCGCCTCCAGCACCTCGGGCTCCGCGGCCCCGCCGGCAATGAGGATGTCGCCGTTCTGCATGAGCAGGCTGCTCCGCTCGTGCTTGTACCGCGCGCGCGTGAGCATAGGCCCCAAGCTGAACACGCCGGTGCGGGGGTCGTACCACTCGGTGGAGCGATAGGCACCCTGGTCGTCCCGCTCGTCGGCGCCGCCGGTGATCAGCACACGCCCATCGGCCGCACGCACGGCGTCGTGCTTGTGTCGACGGATGCGCATGTCGCCCGTGCGCGTAAACCGCTGCTGTGTGGGGTCGTACACTTCGGCGCTGGTATACAGCCGCATCGCTGCGCGACGCCCGCTGTGACCACCCACAATGAGCACGCGCCCGTCGTTCAACGTGACCGCGACGTGGCTCTCCCGCGGGACGCTCATGGACGCCACGCGCTCGGCGCGGCCCCGCGTGGGGTCGAACAGTTCCGCCGACGACAGAAATGTCCACCCGGGTCCGACACCGCCAGCGATGAGCACACGACCATCGCGCAGCAACTGCGCCGAATGCCCCGCGCGGGCATCGAGCATATGCCCCGCCGGCTCAAATCGACGGCGCACCGGGTCGAAACGTTCTACCGCCACCACCGGATCGCCGTTCGTACCGTACCCTCCCGCGATGAGCACCGATCCGTCGGCGAGCAGCGTGGCCGTGTGGCTGTGCCGCGGTACGACCATGCGCGGCAGTGGTGCGAAACGACGCGATACCGGGCTATACAGCTCGGCGCTCCGCGCCGCCCGTTGCACGTCGGTAAAGCCACCCGCAATCAACACGTCTCCGGACGCCAGCAGTGTCGCCGTATGCGCCATCCGTTCCGCCGACAACGACGCGGTCGGAATCACGGAGGCCTCGGCCGGAAACGAACCCGCCCCCCATGGGAGCAACAGGCCCGCGAACAGCGCAACACGCACGGTACGGATCGACATGACACGGACTCCCGCCAAGAGATGAGCGATACCCGTATGAAACCGCGAAAGCCGAAACGGTTGGACGGACGGCCGGTTTGTCTGAGATGTGAGTCCTCAGAACGAGATGACGAGGTGAGCGTGAGAATTGAGAGTCGAGTTCCGGATAGGCGTGAGAGTCGAGGAACGCAGCGGTGAGAAGCGAGGCCCTGCGGTTGGGGCAACCGCCACCGCAGGACCTCGCTTCTCACCCCTGCGTTGCTCGACTCTCACACCGATCCGGGCTGGCGTCTGACCGACTGAAATCTGCATCTCGACTCTATCGCTCAAAGCTCCCACTCAACTCTGAATCGCCAAAGCCAGAGGGAGCACCAAGCCCCTCTTCAGCGGTGGTGCTTGAGCACGTAGGCCGCTTCGGCTTCGAGCCCCGCCACCAACGCTTCCACGTGCGGCACGTCGGTGCGCGCGTTCATTACCGTCACCCGCAGGACCCGGCGTCCATCGAGGGTCGTGGCGGTAATCCAGCCGCGGCCACTGCGGTTGTATCGCTCGCGCAGCGCGTTGGTGAGCGCATCACGATCGCCGAGCTCCACCCCCGGCGGGTTCCACGCGAAGCACAGAATGTTGCTCATGGGCTCGTGCAACGGCGCAAACTGCGGATGCGCCTCGAGCAGGCCGTGAAGCGCCTGCGCCGTGCGGCAGAGTTTGTCGTACAACGACGACAGCGCGTCGGCGCCGTAGCGCTGAAAGGCCACCCACAGCTTGAGGACATCGGCACGCCGCGAACACTGGAACGAGCGCGGGCCAATATCCCAGGCGCGCGCATCGTCGTTGTGATTGAACAGGTACGGCGCCTTCTGCGCGAACGCGGCTTCGAGGTCGTGCTCCTCGCGCATCAGCAGCAGCCCCGCGGCCAGCGGCAACAGCAGCGTCTTGTGCGGGTCCCACGCCACTGATCGTGCACGCGCAATCCCCGCCACCCGGTGCGCATGGGTCGGCGACAACATCGCCGCGCCGCCGTGCGCGGCATCGACGTGCATCCACAGCGGACCGTGATCGTCCGCGAACGCGTCGCAGGCGTCAGCGACACCGTTCAGATCGTCGAACGAGCCCGTAGCCGTGCACCCGGCGGTCGCCACCACCGCCATGACGCGCGTCCCCGATGCGCGCAGCGACGACAGCTTCTCGCGCAGCATCGGTATGCTCATGCAATGATCGACGCCTGGAATGGTGATCACGCGACGCACACCGAGCCCCATCTCGCCCGCGGCACGCGACACCGCATAGTGTGCATGTTCGCCGCACACGAGCACTGGTGCATGATCGCCCAAGCCGTGCGACCACACGTTGGGTACCGCACGACTGCGGGCCGCCAGCAGCGCCGTCAGCGTCGCCTCCGTGCCACCGCTCGTCATCGTTCCACCGGCGCGCGAATCCCAGCCGATCAGATCGGTCATCCACTCGACGACCTGATGCTCGAGCGGTGTGAACGACGGCGACATCTCGCGCACCGCCATGCTCTGGTTGAGCGCGCTGATCAGCGCGTCCGTCCACACGGCGGCCGGCAGCGGCGCCGACACCTGATGCCCGATGTACATCGGATGCGCGAGCCGATTCACATCGTCGAGCAACATCGTCGACAGACGGCGCGCGACATCCGCCAGCGGACGCGACCGACGCGGCATCGGCTCGTTGAGCCGGTCGGCGATGACTTCCGCGCTGTGCCACGTGGACACGGGCCCCTCGCCACTGCGCGTGCCCGTGAGATAGTTCGCCGCCAGCTCCAGAATCGGTCGCGCCGCCTCGAGCGACGTATCGGCTTCGAGCAGCGACAGCGGATCGACGACGTCTTCGTTGTTCATGGGTGCCCCCTGACGGGCGTCAACGCTGGAGCACGTGCGGAATGAGACGGTACCGGTTCGGATCCCAGCGCCAGTGACTCGACGTCGTATTGTACACGCCCCCAATCCACCGGTCGATGCCGTTCATGCGCACGAAGTCCGCACGATCGCGCACCATGTCCTGCCCCAACGGCGTGAGCTGCACTTGGCGCTCCCAGAACGCCTTGCCATCGGTGTCGCGGAGCGGCGCGATGACGCGCGACCCGTTCACATGCACCACCAGCGGATGCGCGCAATCGCTGAGGCGCTGCACGTACCACGCGAAGCTCCAGTCGCCGAGCCACACCCACGATTCGGCGCTCTGATGTGCGGTGAACAGCTTGGCGAGCGTCATCGCGCCGGGCGACAGCGCCTCACACAGTTGGCGTTCGCAGCGCGACAACCCCGCCTGCGTATCGGGATACTCCTCGAGCTGACGGCGCAGCGCGGCGACCAGATGCGGCAATCGCACGTGATCGTCGTACGCATACGCGCGCGCCGTGACCTCGCGATCCAGGCGGTCCATGAGCGCCAGCAGCGCGTCGGGCGTATCGGCCGTGAACGCATCCCACGCCGCCGAGCCCACCGAGAGATCGCTCTCGGTGACCGACCGACGCGCCTCGTACAACGGCGGGAATTTTTCCGGCGCCAGCGGCCCGAGAAAACAGTCGGCCGGTACGATCGTGAGCCGCGGCCGCTCGGCGGCGGGGCGGCGCTCCACTCGCGCCAGCACTTGAATGAGCTGCAGCTGATCGTAGAGATCGGGCTCGAACCACAGGACGAGCTCATCCTCCGGACCAATGCCATCGAGACGCGCATCGCGCTCGGCAAAGTCGGCCATGGCCGCCGACTGGCTCTGCCACCCGCGGCTGGCCAGGAACTCCCCGCGCACGCGCCGGAATGCCGTCATGTCGCGGTCGGAGGGCACGGGGCCGTCATGGAGCAGGTCCCGCCACGACAGGATGTCGCCGGGAAGCCCCGATCGGGCGAGTGCGGTGGCGGCGTGATCGCCGTTGGTGAGGTGCAGTGTAAGCATGAGTTGACGTATGTTGGACATTATGTTGGACGCACCGGGTCCGATTCGCTAGGGTACAGTCGAGCGAGTCCAATCAGTGGCCCGGGCTTTCCGCCCTGATTTTCCAACGACATACCAGCCGACCGATGCCCGAGACCCGAGTCGTCAGTCCAATCCCCCCGTCGTCGGTCACAGCAGATCCCGTGACCGGAGCCGACACGCTCGACGAGGTGGAATTGGAGGCGCTGCTCGAAACGGGCACCACCATGTGGGCCGTGGTCTTCGCTGGCGGCATCGGCACCCGCTTCTGGCCGATGAGCACACCGCGCCGTCCCAAGCAGGTACTGGCCCTCGTCAACGAGCGGCCGCTCATCGCCGACACCATCGCCCGTCTCGCCCCGCTGGTCCCCGCCGAACGGGTCCTCGTGGTCACGAGCGCCGACATCGCCGACACGCTGCACGAAGCGATTCCCGAAGTCCCGCGCGCCAACATGCTGGTGGAGCCGCGCCCGCTCGGCACCGCCGCCGCCCTCGCGTGGGGCGCTCAGGAAGTGTCGCGCCGCGCCGGCCCCGATACGGTCTTCGTCGCGCTGCACGCCGACCTCGCAGTCGGCTATCCCGACGTATTGCGCGATACGCTGCGCCGCGCCGCGTCGATTGCGCTGGCGGACAAGGTGCTCGTCACGATCGGTGCGCAGCCCACGCGCCCGGAAACAGGCTTCGGCTACCTGCAACCCGGTATGCCCATAGACCCGCTGGTGAGTCGCGCCGAAGGGGGCGCCTGTCGCGTGGAGCATTTCGTCGAAAAGCCCAGCGCGGCGCTCGCCGATGTGCTCATCGACAAGGGCGCGCTCTGGAACAGCGGCATCTTCGTGTGGCGCGCACGCGTGGTGCTCGACGAGCTCGAACAGCACACCGCCGAACTGCAGTACGGCCTGCCCAAACTCGCCGCCGGAGAGATGGCTGCATTTGCAGAGCTCGTCACGAGCGTCTCCATCGACCGCGGGCTGCTCGAGCGCTCGTCCAACGTGGTGGTGCTCCCCGCCGCCATGGAATGGGACGACGTCGGCACGTGGGCCTCACTGCGTCGCGTGCGCGAACTCGACGACACCGGCAACGGCGTCATGGGCGATGTGCACTGCGTCGATTGCAGCGGCAATGTCATTCACGCAGACGGCTGCTGCGTGGTCGCCTATGGCATCAGTGGCATGATCGTCGTGAGCATCGATGGCCTCACCTTCGTCACCACGCAGGACCGCGCGACGGAGCTTGGCCCCATGCTCAACGCTCTCCCGGGAAGTCTGCGCTTCAACCCCGGACGTCAGTAAACGCGTCGCACGCGCGCCGCTCACTCCCCGCGGAACACCGGCGCGCGCTTCTCCTTGAACGCCGCCATCGCTTCACGCACATCGGCAGTCGCAAAGCAACTCTTGATGTGCGTGAGCTCTTCGCGCAGCTGCTGATCGAGTGTGGCATCGGCGCTGGCCAGCAGCAGTCGCTTGGTGAGGGCGAACGCGATAGGCGGACCACCCGCCAGCTGCGTCGCGTACGCGTCCACGCGCGACGCAAATTCGTCGGCTGCCCACACCGCGCTCACCAGCCCAATGCGCTCGGCCTCCGTGGCCGAGACATCACGTCCGGTGAGGATGATGTCGCCCGCGCGCGCCTGCCCGATGAGTCGCGGCAGGAACCAGCTTACTCCTGCATCGGGCGACAGTCCGCGACGCACGTACCCCGCGGTGAGCGTAGCCTCGGCACTCATGACGCGCAGATCGCACGCCAGCGCCAAACCGAAACCCGCACCGGCTGCGACACCATTGAGCGCCGCGATCACCGGCTTCTCGCACTGCGTGACCGCATGCACCCACGCACCCACCCAGTAGTACGGATCGAGCTGCTCAGCGCGTGATGTACCCGGCACTGCCGGCGCTGACAAATCGAGACCCGCGCAAAACGCACGGCCCGCGCCGGTAATCACGACGACACGCACCGCATCATCTTCCGCGGCCTCACGCATCGCCTGCGGAAACGTCGTGGCCAATGTGGGATTCACCGCATTGAGTCGGTCCGGTCGGTCCAATGTGATGGTACGTACGCCGGCTGGTGACGTGTCGACCTGCAGATGCGTGAAAGGAGGCATGGAGTGCTCAGTTGTCTGGAATCACGATTCGAATCGAGCGACCCCACTACCACGGGGACGGGTTCGCCCACTAGATCACAGGGTAAGTATCCCTGCCTCGACGCATTTCCGCACGTCCCGCTCTCCCGGTCCCATGGCTCCCTCACGTTCCACTGCTGCCGCGCTCGCTGACGATCCCACTGCCGTAGCCCCGAGCCCCATCTCCTGCTGCGACGCGCTCGCGCGTACCGCCGTCGAAACGTGGCGTCAGCACGAGCGCCTGGCGCGCCTCATGCAGCTCCGGGTTGAGCAGGATGAACTGGAAGCGGCGCACGCCATGGTCGACACAATCGATCTGGCACTGGCGGAGTCGGTGAAGAACTTCGAGCGTGTTGCCGCGACCATCCCGGTGACCGACCAGGCCGATCTCCGTCAGGCGGCCAATGCGCTCTGGCTCTCGGCGCGCGAGTATTTGCGGCGGCACAGCATTGCCGAACGGGCCTCGCGGCAGATTGCGCAGCGCGATGCCGACACGCTCGGCGATCTGCAAATGGAGTACGAGCTCGAAGCGTCAGCGCTGCTCGGACTCAAGCACTCGACCGCGACATACCAGAAGCTGCGCCCGGACGAACGCTGCTGACCGTCTGCGCCGGCATCGCGCCGGTGAGGGGCAGCGTGAACAGCAGTTTGCTGGGCTGCGGATCGCGGGTGAGATACACCTGCAACGTGTCGATAATGGCGGGCGCGGTGACCCGCACCGCGAGTAGCTCTCGCTCCGTCTGGGGCGTGAGCATCGGGTAGAACGTGAGCGTGCAGTGCGGCGAAAAGAGAAACCGCGACCGCTTGAAGGGCAGCCCACTGCGCGCCAACCGCTCGTGCAACAGACGCAGCGGCCCGTTGGGATCGAGGGGCAGCGAAATGATGTCCGTCTGCATGAAGCGGTGCGGCTTGCCGAGCGGCAGCGACATGGGCGCCGTGCTGGCCGCAATGGGCTCGAGCGCGGCGCGGATACGGTCGACCGGCGTGTCGGTGGGAATCGCGCCCACACCGGAGGACCCCACGAGCGTGACATGCGGCGGCGTGAGCCGCGCGAGCTTGGGATCGTAGCGCTGCTGTATGTCCCGTACAGTCGCGCCTGCCTCTCCGGGGAGTTCGGCGAGCACAAAGATTCCAAACGAAGCGGCCATTCCCAAATATAGCGACCTCACGAAGCCCCCTTCCACGTGCTACTTTCGCCCGCATGGGTGAAGCCATGGTGGTCATTCGCGAGTACGTGAACGAGATGGAAGCGCTCGTCGCACGCAGCGTGCTCGAGGCACATCAGATCCCCGCCGTTGTCCTTCGGGATGACGCCGGCGGCATGCTCCCGGCCATGCGCCTGCTCTACCCGGTGCGGCTCGCCGTGCGTGCCGTCGACGCCACGCACGCCATTCGCATTCTCGACGCCCCCTTCGAAGACGACAGCCGCGGCGACGACGACCGGCCCTTTGGCGGGACCACGGGCCGCTGAATGCCTCCCCACGCATGAACTTCGCAGGGCAGGTGGTTCTCATTACCGGCGCTTCGACAGGTATTGGCGCGGAGCTCGCCAGACAGTTCGCGCGCGCCGGTGCCCGCGTGGCGCTCGCGGCTCGCGACGAGACCAGGCTGCAGGCGGTCGCGGCCGAGTGCCGCGCGGCAGGCGGTGAAGCACTCGTCGTCCCCACCGACGTCACGATTGACGCGCAATGCGCCGCCATGGTCGCGACGACGACGGCGCACTTTGGGCGTCTCGACATTCTGGTGAACAACGCCGGGATGAGCATGAGCGCCATGTTCGACGAGATCACCGACCTCTCGATCTTCGAGAAGCTCATGCGTCTCAATTTCCTCGGCAGCGTGTGGTGCACGGCCTATGCGCTGCCGCATCTCAAGCAGTCGCGCGGACGCGTGGTCGCCATTTCCAGCCTCACGGGGCTCGCCGGCGTCCCCAAGCGCAGTGCCTACGCGGCGAGCAAGCACGCCATGGCCGGGTTTTTCGATTCGCTGCGCATCGAGCTCGAGGACAGCGGCGTGAGCGTCACGGTGGTCTATCCGGGCTTCGTCTTTTCGGAGATCAATGCGCGCGCCTACGCCCCCGACGGCACCGCGTACGGCGACCGTGCCTACAAGCGCCGACCCGGCGAGACGATGGAAACGGCCGAATGCTGCCGCCTCATTCTTGGCGCCGTGGCCCGGCGGGACCGCGATCTCGTGATGACGTGGCGCGGCAAGATCGGGCGACTGCTCAAGCTCATTTCGCCGCGGCTCGTGGACCGTATTGCCAAGCAGGCGATTCAGTTCAAGCAATAGGCACGCGGGGCGTCGTCGCTAGTTTTGTGTATGCCCGTCGTTCGCATTGATCCGCAGCACCCCGAGCCGGAACTCATCGAGCAGGCGGCCGCGCTGCTACGCGCCGGCCAGCTCGTCGCGTTTCCCACTGAAACGGTGTACGGCCTGGGCGCCAACGCGCTCGATCCCGAGGCGGTGGCGCGTATCTATGCGGCCAAGGGGCGTCCCGCGTGGAACCCGGTCATCGCGCATGTGCCCGCCATTGCGGCGGCGCGCGAATTGTCGCGGGCGTGGCCGGCGTCGGCCGAGCAGCTCGCCAAGCATTTCTGGCCCGGGCCACTTACGCTGGTGGTCCCCAAGGCCGCGCACGTGCCGGAGATCTCCACGGCCGGCCTCGATGCGGTGGCGGTGCGTATGCCCGACCACGCGGTGGCCCTGGCGCTGATCACTGCGGCCGGCGTGCCCGTCGCGGCGCCGAGCGCGAACCGGTTCACGCAGGTGAGCCCCACGACGGCCGCGCATGTCGTGCAATCGCTGGGCGATCGGGTGCCGCTCGTGCTCGACGGCGGCCCCTGCGCCGTGGGGATCGAAAGCACCGTAGTCGATTGCACCGGCAACGATGTCGTCATTCTCCGGCCGGGGATGCTGGGGCGGGAGTCGCTACAGGCGGCGCTCGAGGAGATCGGTGTGTTCGTGAAGTTCGCGACGCGCCCCGCCGTTGCGCATGACGCGACGCCAGACACGGCGCCGCGCTCACCCGGAATGGCCGACCGACATTACGCGCCGAAGGCCGAGGTGTGGCTCTTCGATGGTGCGCAGGCGAACGAGATGCAGGACGCATTGGCCGCGCGCGTGCGCGACGGCGCGGCGGGCGTTCGCATGCATGCGCTGCTGCGCTCTGTGTCGCTTGCTTCGCATGGCAACTATGTCGCGAGCGTTACGGAAGTGCGGATGCCCGATGACGCATCGCAGTACGCCCGCGCGCTGTACGCGGCGCTGCACGACGCCGACGCCGCGGGCGCGGGGCTCGTACTCATTGAGGCGCCGCCCGAGGGAGATTCCCGCTGGGACGGCGTACGGGACCGGCTCAGCAGGGCCGCCCGGTAGAAGAGTCTGCGCTCCTGCCATCTGTAGTTTCTGCCGTCCGCCGTCTCGGCGCGATGCCGCAGGATCACGCCGAGATCGCAGACGGCAGCCACTCAGACGGCAGGCGCGCAGGAACAGCGGTCGCACTGTGCTCCCCTGCCTTCCAGACGCTATCTTTTCCCGATGCTTCCCATCAACCTGACCGGCAAGCGCGTCCTTGTGGCGGGCGTCGCCGATGACAACGGTTTTGGCTGGGCGATCGCCAAGGCCTTTGCCGAAGCGGGCGCCAGCGTATGCGTCGCCACCTGGCCCCCGGCGCTCAACATCTTTCTCAACCTGCTCGAACGCGGCAAGCTCGACGAATCGCGGCAGATGCCCGACGGCTCGATGCTCACCTTCGAGCGCATTTATCCGCTCGACGCCGTCTACGACAATCTCGACAGCACGCCGGCCGAAATCCGCGAGAACAAGCGCTACAAGGAGCTCGGCGATTTCACCATCGACGGACTCGCAGCGCGCCTCGTCGCCGACTTCGGTGAGCAGCCGCTCGACATCGTCTTCCATTCGCTGGCCAACGGCCCCGAAGTCAAGAAGTCGCTGCTCGAAGTGAGCCGCGCCGGCTACCTCGCCGCCTCGAGCGCGAGTGCGTACTCGCTCGTATCCATGGTGCAGCGCCTCGGGCCGCTCATGCGTCCCGGCGGTGCCATCAGCTCGCTCACCTACATGGCCAGCGAGCGCGCGATTCCCGGCTACGGCGGCGGGATGTCGTCGGCCAAGGCACAGCTCGAAAGCGACACGCGCGTGCTGGCCTACGAAGCCGGTCGCAAGTGGGGACTCCGCGTCAACACCATTTCCGCCGGTCCGTTCGCCTCGCGCGCGGCCAGCGCTATTGGCATCATCGACAACATGGTGAAGTACTGCCGCGCCAATTCGCCGCTCCCCGAGGAGCTCTCGGCGCGCGAAGTCGGCACGACGGCGGCGTTCCTCTGCAGCCCGCTGGCGAGCGGCATCACCGGCTCGACGGTGTACGTAGACAAGGGGTATCACGCCATGGGTATGGCCGTCGCTCCGCCGAGCGACGAACGGGACCCACGCTAACCACTGCGAGTACGACGCGCCGCCGTGCCTGACACTCCCATTGCTCCGCTGAAAACCGTTCCCCCGCTGCCGGCTGCCCCCGCGCCGGCGCGGGGGCTTGGTTTACGCGTGCGCTTGTTGGCAATGGTCGTGGCGGCGCTGTTGCCCCCCATTCTCGTGGGCGTGCTCTTCGATTTCGACGACACGAGCAAGACGGGGCTGCTGGCCCTCGGCGCCTCGCTCACGTTGTCGTTCGGGCTCGCCTATGCGATGGGCTCCTTGATTGTAAACGCAGTGGAGTCGCTCATTGCCGACGCGCATGCGCTCGCCGCAGGTGTCGCCGGCCATCGATCGGCCATCAGGTCGAGCGACGAGATCGGGCAACTCGCCGTCGCGCTCAACCAGATGGCCGATACCGTCGAGCGGCGCAGTGCAGCGCTGGCCGACAATGAACGCCGGTATCGTTTCCTCTTCGACTCGAATCCGCTCCCCATGTGGGCGTGGGACGCCGAGACGGCGAACATTCTGGCCGTGAACGAAGCGGCCATCGAGAAGTACGGCTACGATCGCGCGACGTTTCTCTCCCTCAAGATCACCGACCTTATCGATCCGGTCGAGATGCCGCGCTTCACGGGCGCGCGCCTGCCCTTTTCGGAGACCAGGCAGAATGCCGGGAGCTGGCTGCACCGCACCGCCAGCGGCCGCCGAATGGAGATGGAGGTGATCACCACGAGCTCACGGCGCCTCGGGCGCGCGAGCTGGTTGAGTGTCGGCATCGACATCACCGCACGCCGCGAAGCGGAACAGGCGCTCGCGCGCAGTGAGGAACAGCTGCGTCAGTCGCAGAAGATGGAAGCGATTGGTACATTCGCCGGCGGTATCTCGCATGATTTCAACAACCTGCTCACCGGCATGTTGGGATACTGCGACCTGTTGCTCGCACAGATGCCCGCGGACGATCGTTCGCGTGACGATGTGCAGGAGATTCGCGCGCTCGCCATGCGCGGCACCGAGCTTTCGCGGCAAATCCTGTCGGTCAGCCGACGGCAGATGGTGCAGCCCACCGTGCTCGACCCCAACGATGTCGTGCGCGGACTCGACCGATTGCTGCGTCGCGTGATCGGGGAGAACATCGATCTCGTCACGACGCTGGGCGCCGACATCGGAACCGTGCGCGTCGACATGTCGCAGCTCGAACAGGCGCTGCTCAACCTCGTCAGCAACGCGCGTGATGCCATGCCGAACGGTGGTCATCTGACGATCGAAACCGCCGCCCTCGAAGTCGCGGAGACGCGCCGATTGAGTCTCGACCACGAAATGGAGTGGCTGGCCATTCGGGTGTGCGACACCGGCAGCGGCATGAGTGACGAGGTGAAAGCGCACATTTTCGAGCCGTTCTTTACGACCAAGGAGCGCGGCAAAGGCAGTGGTCTCGGCCTGGCACTCGCCTACAGTGTGATGGATCAAAGTGGCGGCGAGATTCGCGTGGACAGTGAGCTCGGCGTGGGGACCACCATGCATCTGCTGCTGCCGCGTCTCTCGGAAGCCGTCACGCCTGCCATCACGGTTGCCGAGCCACCCGAAGTGCTGGCCGGTAGCGAAACCGTCTTGCTCACCGAAGACGAAGACGCCGTTCGCGCTGTGGCCGTCGCCGCCCTCGAGCGCCGTGGCTATCGTGTGCTCGCCGCCAGCGATGGTGAGGCCGCCATGGCGATCTCGCGCGCGTTCCCGGGGCGGATCGACCTGCTCGTCACCGACGTCATCATGCCGGGGGTTGGCGGACGACAGCTCGCGGACGCGCTCACCCGCGAACGTCCGGGCCTGCCGGTGCTGTACGTGTCCGGCTACACCGACGATCGCGCGCTGATGGACGAACTCGTGAGCGGCGAACGCACACTGCTCTCCAAGCCGTTCACGTCGCTCGAGCTCGCGCGTCGCGTGCGGCAGACGATCGACGGCGCCGTACACGCTGGCTGACGGAGCAATGCGGCCGTGATGAACTGGATTCTCGTCATCATGGCGGGCGTCGTGGCCGTCGTGCTGGCGCTCATCGTGGGAGGGCTCGCCTCGCAACGCACGCGGCTCGTAGCACGCGAGGTGCGACTCCGCGCGTCGTTGGAGACGGTGTGGCCACTGCTCACCCAGGTCGAGCAGACGCCGGCGTGGTGCGCGCAGTTACCCAACATGCAGCTGCTGTCGGAGTCGGCACCGCGACTGCGGCGGTTGCAGCTGCTCAATGACGACGGCGTGGCCTTCGGCGAGTGGACCATCGCGGCATCCCCGCGCGACGGGGGAACGCAGCTGTCGGTCGCGGAAACGTGCGAACTGCACAACGTCATTGCGCGCTTCTTCAATTCGTTCAGCATCGACTCCAGCCGAGTTGACGGTTTCCTGCGTGCACTCGCGGCGCAGGTTGGTGAAACCGATGTGACGATCGGAGGCGTGAGCATGCACGAACGCACCGCGACGGGCGGCGCCGCCTGACGTGGCGGCGCCGCCCGTCAACGACACCCACCCCGCACGCTGGCGTCAGCTCGGCGTCATCGCCGTCGCACAATTGCTCGGGATGTCGCTCTGGTTCGCCGCCAGTGCCGTATCCGCGCAATACCAGACGCAGTGGAACCTCACGAGCAGTGAAGCGGCGTGGCTGACCACGATCGTCCAGTTGGGTTTCGTGGGCGGGACGGCGCTGTCGGCGTTGCTCAACCTCGCCGATGTGATTCCCACGCGGCGCCTCTTTGCCGTCAGTGCACTGCTCGCCGCAGCGGCGAACGCGATGATGCTCACCGCCGCCGCGCTGCCCGCGGCACTCGTCTGGCGCTTCTGCACCGGGTTCTGTCTGGCCGGTGTCTATCCACCGGCCATGAAGATGGTCGCCACATGGTTCCGCGCGCGGCGCGGTCTTGCCGTGGGCACCGTCGTCGGCGCACTGACCGTCGGCAAAGCGCTGCCCTATTTGGTGAAAGCCATTCCCGGCGCCACGATCGTCAACGTGACGCTCTCCGCCTCGGCCGGCGCGCTCGTGGCGGCGGTGCTCGTGTACGTGGGCTATCGCGAAGGGCCGTATCCGTTCCCTCCACGAAAGTTTTCGTGGGGGCTCGTGGGTGACGTGGTGCGCGAACGACGCTGGCGACTCGCGATGGGCGGGTACCTGGGGCACATGTGGGAGCTGTACGCCGCGTGGACGTGGCTCCCCGTGTTCATCGCGGCCAGTGTGGTGGCACACGACGGCAACGCGAGCGGTGCGCGTGCCGCTTCGGTCATCGGCTTCCTCGCACTCGCCGTGGGAGGCATCGGATGCGTGTGGGGCGGCATCGCCGCCGACCGTCATGGACGCGCCTGGCTGGTGAACCTCGCGATGGGTATCAGCGGCAGCTGCGCGCTGCTCATCGGATTGGCCTTCGGTCGGTCGCTCTGGCTGCTGACACCGATCGCGCTCGTGTGGGGCTTCTTCGTCATCGCCGACAGCGCGCAGTTCTCCGTCATGGTTACCGAGAGTGTCCCACCGCACGCCGTGGGTACCGCGCTCACCCTGCAAACCTCGGCAGGATTTCTGCTCACGGCCGGCGTCATTCAGCTGGTGCCGATGCTCGCCGGATGGTGGGGATGGGCGTGGGCGTTCACGCTGCTGGCGGCGGGGCCGTTGGCGGGGATGCTTGTCGTAAGGCGACTGCGGTGAACGGCGGTGAACTACGGGTGGCTGGTCCGGCGGTGAACTGGCGACGGCACTAGCCCTCGGGGAGAAGAACGCAAGACGAAAGGGGGAAGCGCGGTTCGGTCCACTCGGAACTGCGGTTGGGGTTCGCGCGGACGGCACCGCGCTTCCCCCTTTCTCCTTACGTTCTTCCTCCTGAGGGCTAGTGCCGAAAGCCTGTAGACCGCCGGACCAGCCACCCGCTTGAACCCAAACCGCTGTGCATCCGCCCTTGACCCATCAAGTTTTCTTGTTGTATACTTCCCATGTGCCCACTATCACCGCCACCGACGTCAGCGCTGCCGTGCGCCTCTTCCATGCGCTCTCCGACGAAACGCGGCTCGGCATTCTCGAGATGCTGCGTGACGGCGAGCGGTGTGTGTGCGACCTGCAGGACGAGCTGGACGTGGCGCAGTCGCGCCTCTCGTTTCACCTGAAGGTGCTCCGTGAAGCCGGGATCGTGACCGACCGGAAAGAGGGGCGGTGGTCCTACTACACCATTGTGCCCGAGTCACTGGCCGCGGCACACGATCTCGTGGTCGGCATGCGTCCGACCGGAGTCGGCGGCCGACGACAGTTGCCCGTAAACGCCCGCTGTTGCGGCTGACGGCATGCGGCAACGCCGCCGTTTCGCGCCCAATCCATCAACTTTTTTTGTTCAAAGGGACACCATGACGACATCCAATTCGACCACCGGCACGACGGCGACTGCGGACTCCGCCCTCACCACCCTGGTGCGCGAGAAGTACGGCGACGCTGCGCGACGCGTATTGGCTGCCGGCGAGGCCGCGAGCTGCTGCGGACCGGTGAACTCCTGCTGCGGCGGCGATGCCTTCAACGGCAGCGTCGACCCTATCACGTCGAACCTCTACGTGAATGGCGAGACGGATGCCCTGCCGTCAGCGGCGGTCCTCGCGTCGCTTGGCTGCGGGAATCCCACGGCCTTGGCCGAGTTGGCGGCCGGGGAAGTCGTCCTCGATCTGGGCTCCGGTGGCGGCATCGACGTCATTCTGTCTGCGCGGCGAGTGGGCCCCACGGGCAAGGCGTTCGGCCTCGACATGACCGACGACATGCTCGCGCTGGCCCGGCAGAATGCAGCCGAGGCGAAGGTCACCAACGTGGAGTTTCTGAAAGGGCAGATCGAGGCCATCCCGCTGCCTGACAACTCCGTCGACGTGATCATCTCCAACTGCGTCATCAATCTGTCGGGCGACAAGCGGCGTGTGCTCGAGGAAGCGTTTCGCGTGCTCAAGCCGGGCGGCCGCTTCGCGGTGAGCGACGTGGTCACCCGTGGCGCCATGCCGCAGGACGTTCGACGCAACATGGAGCTCTGGGTGGGCTGCGTTGCGGGCGCACTCGACGAATCGGAGTTTCACACACTGCTCGGCGAGGCCGGCTTCACCAACACCGATATCGAGCCCACGCGCGTTTACCGTCCTGAAGACGCACTGCAGTTCCTGACGGAGTCGGGGCTCGACACCACGAACCTCGCGGCAATGGAAGGCAAGATCATGGCCGCGTTCGTACGCGCCACCAAGCCGGCGACGACCGCAGCGGTGCCTGCTGAGCTCACCGCATGAGCATGGCCGACACCAACACACCGTCAGCGCGGCCGTTTTCCGTGCTCGTCCTCTGCACCGGCAACTCGGCACGGAGCCAGATCGCGGAAGCGCTGCTCGCAACGCGCGGCGCCGGACGCCTCGTCGCGTCGAGCGCGGGCTCGCATCCAGCGCCGCGCGTGAATCCATACGCCGTCGAAACGCTGCAGGCGCATGGCATTCACTGGGAGGGGCGAACACCGCAACACATCGATGCCGTGGCGCATACGCACCACGACCTCGTGATTACCGTGTGCGACAACGCGCGTGAGGCGTGCCCGTATCTTCCAGGCGCGGCCACGGTGCACTGGGGGCTTCCCGACCCAGCCGAGGAGTCCGTCCCCGATGCCGCGCGTCGTGCGTTCGCGCACACATTCGACGCGCTGGAGCGACGCGTCACGGCGCTGCTCGCGTTGCCCGTCGAGTCACTCGACTCGGCGGCCCTCGCCGAGGAGGCGCGGCGCATTCACGAGGTGCACTGACAAGGCATCGGCCAGTACCCTCTCCACGGCGCCGATCAGGCCGTCCATCGTGAACGGCTTCTCCAGAAATGCAGTCCGCACGGCATCCGCATCGGGGACACTCTGCTCGGAGTACCCCGACATGTATACCACGGGAAGCGCTGGCTGCTCGGCGCGCAATTGCAGCACGAGTTCACGCCCGCCCATTTCGGGCATGCGCAGATCGGTGACGACCGCGTCGATCGTCGCCTGTTTGTCGCGCCACACCAGCAACGCGTCGGCGCCGTGTCGCGCTTCGAGCACGGTGTAGCCACGCCGTTCGAGCATGCGCCGCGCCGCGCTGCGCACAGCCGCTTCGTCTTCGACGAGCAGGATCGTCGCCGTCGACGTGGTGTGCGGACTTCCGGGCAACACGGGAGCTGCATCCACCACGCCGTCATGGATGGGGAAGTACAGCGTGAACAGTGATCCGCTGCCCGGGATGCTTTCGAGCGTGATCGCGCCGCCGAACTGCTTCACGATGCCGAAGACCGTGGCGAGTCCCAGTCCGGTCCCCTGCCCCACGCCTTTCGTGGTGAAGAACGGCTCGAACACGCGGAGCCGAGTGGCTTCGTCCATGCCGTGTCCGGAATCGCGGACACGCAGTCGTACGGCAGCGCCCGGCGGAAAATCAGGAATGGTCTGCACGTCGTACTCGGTGAGCTCGACCTTGGCCGTTTCGATCTGCAGGGTACCGCCGTGTCCCTGTGTCCCGTGCGCGGCCGTCAGCATCGCATCCCGTGCATTGACGGCGAGATTCATGAGCACCTGCTCCAGTTGGCCACGGTCGGCACGGATGGAGGGAAGCTCCATGTCGAGGTGCACATCGAGCACGATCTCCTCACCGATGACGCGCCGGAGCAGCGATTCGGCTGCACCCACGACACTGCTGAGGTTCACGGGCTGCAGCGACACCGCCTGCTTGCGACTGAAGGCGAGCAGCTGGCGTACCAGTTCGCGCGCCCGTTCCGTGGCGTGCGCGATCTCCTTCAAGTCTTCGTGTACCGGATGCTCGGGCGGGAGGTCGGCGCTCGCGAACTCGAGATTGCCGGTGATGACGGTGAGCAGATTGTTGAAGTCGTGCGCGATGCCTCCGGCGAGTTGTCCCACGGCTTCCATTTTCTGCGCTTGCCGAAGTCGCTCCTGCAGCTGTTCATGCAGCTGCTCGCGCGCCGTGTGGCTGTCCATGTGACGCTCGCGCTCGCTTCGCCCACGCTCGGTCATGTCGAGCACGGTCCCGACCAGCTTTGTCGCCCGCCGTCCGTTGACCGCGTCGGCAAAGAGCGTTCGCCCTCGGGCCGAGATCATCCGTCGCTCACCGGCCGGCGTGGTGATGTGGTACTCCATCGCAAAATGCCCAGTCCCACCCGGGTCGAGCGCATCCACCACGAGTCGGTGCGCGTGGTCCCGGTCCGCGGGGTCGAGTAGCGCGAGGTAGAGTGCATACGTCATGGGCGCGTTGGGCGGTACACCAAAAATCGCACAGCAGCGTTGGTCCCATGACAACGCATCGTTGGGGAGGTCCCAGTCCCACATCCCCACCCCGGACGCATCGAGCGCGAGCTCGATGCGCGCCTGGTGATCGGCGCGACGATCGCCACCGCGGCGCTTCTCAAAGATGTTTGGAACGACGAGGTCCCCTGTCGCGGCTGTATCCACGACAGGGGACCTGTGCAATTATCGTACTGCCCGCGTGGGCAGGGCTGAACGATTTACTGCTGCCCGGTCACGTCCTCTTCGGCGCTGGTCTGCCGAGCCTGCGGTGTGTCTGCAGGCTTCACCTCGATGACGGGGTGACCATGCTTCTTGAGGATCTCGTCGATGGGCGGGAGAAGCTCCTTGTACGCCTTGCGCAGCTCCACCAGATAGCCTTCGAGCTCCTTGGTGAGGAGGTCGAACACCTGTTGCGACTGACGCGTGGGACGCGCTTCGGTGCTGCCCACGGTGCCCGCCAACGCGGCGATCTGGTTGTTCACCTTGATCGGGTAGTTGAGCGGATCCTGTCCCGACTGATTCTTCACCTGATAGATCTGCGCTTCCATCTCGCTGATCTTGGTGTCGAGCGTCTTCACGAGGCCCGCATAGGCGGCCGAGTCGCTGCCCACCTGCTTCATGCGCGCGACGGCCTGCTGCCGCACGTTGCGTACGGTGCGCACCGCGTCGTTGGCGTCGGTGGTGCGATCACGGATGGCCATGAGCAGCTTGTACTGCGCCACGAGATCGAGCGGCGTCGCGTCGCTGCGCGGATCTTTCTTGACCAGCAGCTTGGTGTCACCGGCCGGCGCGCCGTCGACGAGCAGACGCACCGAGTAGTTGCCGGGGAGCACCAGCGGGCCGTTGGTGACACCGGCCCACATGATCATGCCCGGGAACGTGGTGGCGTCGCCCTCGCGCAAATTCCACGAGAAGGTATTCATCCCCACGGTGTTCGTCGGTGGACGATCGCCAGCCACCGCTCGGCGCCCACCGGGGCCTGCGGTGACCGCCTGTTCGTCGCTCGAGAACGAGCGCACGGTACGTCCCGTGCTGTCGCGGAATTCGATCGTGACTTTGTTGGCCTTGTCCTTGAGCCAGTAGTACACGATCGCGCCGTTGGGCGGGTTCTGCCCCACGGGGCTCGTGGGCGCGCCAATCTGGAATCCACCGCCCCAGTTGATGCGATACGACGGACGCGGCGTGAACAGATGCGCGCGCTTGGCCAGCGTTTCCGCACTGAGCTGACGCAGCACGTTGATGTCGTCGATCACATAGAACGACCGGCCGTGCGTGGCGGCGATAAGATCGCCTTCCTTGATCGTGAGATCATGCACCGGCACGATGGGCAGGTTGCGCTTGAGCGAGAACCACGTG
Organism: Gemmatimonadaceae bacterium; assembly: GCA_947457545.1. GTDB lineage: Bacteria > Gemmatimonadota > Gemmatimonadetes > Gemmatimonadales > Gemmatimonadaceae > Gemmatimonas. The sequence continues at coordinate 10,109 of CANGXD010000014.1, read as the reverse complement.
GCGCCGTCATCGAGCGACGCGAACACACCACGCTCAGTACCCGCGAACAACAGTCCCTTGCGCCCTTCGTCTTCACGAATGACACGCGTGAACTCGGTGCGCGGAATGCCCGCATCGATACGCGTCCACGTCTTGCCGAAGTCGGTGGTGCGGAAGAGATACGGCTCCTGATCATCCATCTGGAAACGATTCGCCGCGACGTACGCCGTGCCCGCGTCGAAGTGGCTCGCGTCGATGATGGAAATGCGTGCCCACTCGCGCTCCTTGAGCAGCGGCGGCGTCACGTTGGTCCATGACACCCCACCGTTGCGCGTGATGTGCACGAGGCCGTCGTCGGTGCCGGCCCAGATGGTGCCCTTGGCCACCGGCGACTCACTCACGGCGAAGACGGTCCCGTACGTTTCGACGCCGGTCTGGTCCTTGGTGATGGGGCCGCCCGATGCGCCCAACGTGCGCGGATCGTTGCGCGACAAGTCGGGAGAAATGGCGGTGTAGCTCTCGCCTTCGTTCGTGGTCTTGAAGAGCACGCTCGATCCGACATAAAGCGTCTTGACGTCGTGCGGGCTCACGAAGATGGGGAAGGTCCACTGCATGCGGAACTTCGCGTCCTTCGCGTCGTGCCCCATGGGGTTGAGCGGCCACGGGTTCACGTCACGCTCGAGCCCTGTGCGCATGTCCTTGCGCGTGAGCAGGCCGCCGTAGCTACCGGCAAACACGATGTCCGGCTTGTCCGGCAACGCGGCAATGAAGCCCGACTCGCCACCACCGGCGTCCTTCCACATATCCATCGTGATGCCGCCGCGCGCGCGCGACGGGCCGCAGAGCGTGCTGTTGTCCTGCTGCGCCCCGCAAATCTGATACGGGAAGTGATTCGTCGTGGTGACATGATAGAACTGCGCCGTCGCGAAGTCCTGCGCCGACCACGTCTTGCCGGTATCGACGCTCACACTCGCGCCGCCGTCATCGCCTTCGATCATGCGCGCCGGATCATCGGGCGCAATCCACAGATCGTGCGAGTCGCCGTGCGGCGGATTGAGATTGCTGAAGGTCTTGCCGCCGTCCTTCGACACCTGGAACTGTACGTTCGAGGCGTACACGACGTCGGGGTTCTTCGGGTCGGCGTACACCTTGGAGTAGTACCAGGCACGCTGCCGCAGCTTGCGCTCGTTGTTCACCAGCTGCCATGAGGCCCCGGCATCGTCGGAGCGATACAGCCCGCCGGCCTCGGCCTCGATCTGCGCATAGAGGCGCTTCGGGTTGGCGCCACTCACCGTGATGCCGATGTTCCCCCAGAGACCGGCCGGCAAACCGGGGTTCTTCGTGATTTCGGTCCACGTGTCGCCGCCATCGATACTCTTGAACATCCCCGACCCCTTGCCGCCCGACACGAGCATCCACGGCTTGCGATGCGCCTGCCAGAAGCCGGCGTAGAGCACGTTGGGATTGGTCGGGTCCATGACGAGATCGGCGGCGCCGGTGGAGTCGTCGCGGGAGAGCACGCGCTGCCAGTTCTTGCCGCCGTCCTTGCTGCGATAGATGCCGCGTTCGTTATTCGGCCCCCACACATGCCCGAACGCCGCGACGTACACGAGGTCGGGGTTGGTGGGGTGCACGCGCACCTTCGAGATCTGGCGCGTGTCGTTGAGCCCGATGTTCGTCCACGTCTTTCCGCCGTCGGCGGTCTTCCACATGCCGTCGCCGTGCGAGACGTTGCCGCGAATGGCGAACTCGCCGCCGCCGACATACACGACGTCCGGATTGCTCGGCGCCACGGCAATCGCGCCCACGGTGCCGCCGAAATACTTGTCGGTCATGGGAGCCCAGCTGTCACCACCATCGGTGCTCTTCATGACGCCGGCGCCGACGGTGCCCATCCAATACTCCTTGGGACGGGCGACGGAGCCGGCAACGGCGACAGAGCGGCCGCCGCGGTAGGGACCGATTTCACGCCAGCGAATGGCGGAAAGGGCGGCGGTATCGAACGACGCGGCAAGCGGACCGACGGGGGTCGCGGTCCGGGTCGCGGCACGGGCCGCAGGCTTGGCCTGGGCGCCGGCAGCGACGGGAGCGAGCGCGACGGCCAGCAGGGCCAGACGCGGAGTAAAGCGCTTCACAGCGGGACCTCCAAAAAACGGTGAACGGGACGAGCGGCGACTATTGCTGCCGGCAGACCGTGGCGCAATAGGACCCATGCCATAGGTACGGGCTGCTGATCGCCTTGGTTGGGGGGTCTTGGTCTTGGTCGTGGCTATGGTCGGGGTACGGCCACTACAGTCGGGGCACTGCTACGACAGTCGGGGCACTGCCACCACAGTCGGGGTCTACCTGCGGTCGGGGTCCCGGCCGGGTCGGGGTCTCACTGCGGTCGGAGTGGCGGTCGGGGGGCCGGCGCTTCGCTGGGCGGTCGGGGTCGGGGTCGGGGTCACACCGTCTTGGCGGGGGTCGGGGCCCCCCAACTTCGACTCTGACCCCTACCCACGCCCCGACAGTCGCCCCCCGACCACGACTCTGACCCCTACCCCCGACCCCGACCCACGCAAGCGAAGCGTCGCGCCAAGACCCGACCGGGACCCCGACTGTTTATCGACCCCGACCGTAGTGGCAGTGCCCCGACCGTCGTGGCGGTACCCCGACTGTAGTGGCCGTACCCCGACCCCCGCCGCCACCCCGACCACGACCAAAAACCCGCGTGAAACCACACCCCACCCATTGCGTAAGCCAATAGCGAAGTGATATCACTTTGGTACCACCCCAATCGAGCCCATCCATGCTCCGCGAACTCAACGTCAAGCCCACGAACGGCCTCTTCGCCGCCCTCGTCCTCACCGCGCTCCTCGGCGCCGGCGTCTACGGCTTCTATATCGGCGCCCGCGCCGGCGACTTCGGCCTCGCCATCCCCAGCATCATCGTCGGCACCATCTTCGGCCTCTGCCTCCCCGGGCTCTTCACCGTCGAGCCCAACGAAGGCAAAGCGCTCACCCTGTTCGGTACCTACAAGGGCACCGTGCGCGAGCCCGGACTCTGGTGGGTCAACCCGTTCATGACCAAGACCGCGGTCTCGCTCCGCGTGCGCAACTTCGAAACGAACAAGCTCAAGGTGAACGATGCCTTCTCCAATCCCGTGGAGATCGGCGCGATCGTCGTCTGGCGCGTCACCGACACCGCCGAAGCACTGTTCGAAGTGAACGACTACGTGCAGTACGTCGCCGTGCAAAGCGAGTCCGCGTTGCGCGCCCTCGCGTCGCAACATCCGTACGACGCGCATGGCGCCGACACGATTGCGCTCAGCACGCACCAGAACGAAGTCAACAAGGGGCTCGCTGACGCGCTCGTCGACCGCCTCGCGAAAGCGGGCGTCGAAGTCATCGAAGCGCGCATCAGCCACCTCGCGTATTCGCCGGAAATCGCCGCGGCCATGCTGCAGCGTCAGCAGGCGAGTGCCATCGTGGCGGCGCGGCAGACCATTGTGGAAGGCGCGGTGGGCATGGTGGAGATGGCGCTGGCCGCGCTCAAGCAGCGCGACATCGTGGAGCTCGATACCGAACGTAAGGCCGCCATGGTGAGCAACCTGCTGGTGGTCCTCTGCTCCGAACGTTCCACACAGCCGGTGGTGAACACCGGTTCGCTCTACACCTGACCGCGTCGTGCGCCTGACCTTCGTGTCCGGACGGACACGTGGCTGAACGCAAACCGTTCCTGCTGCGCGTCGACCGCGACACGCTCGACGCGGTCCAACGCTGGGCCAACGACGATCTGCGCAGCCTCAACGGGCAGATCGAATTTCTGTTGCGGCGCGCGCTGCGGGATGCGGGGCGCGCGCCCAAGGGCGGCGCGCCGTCGAACAACGCGCCCGATGACCCCACTGACACTTTGTCCGACGCCTGAGGCGTCTTCGTCATGATCATGGCTTTCGCTCGTCTCTCGCCGGCACGTCGTCGACTCGCGTGGTTCAGCGCACTCGTGGGCCTCGCGGCCGGCGTGATCGTGGCGCGATCGGCGCGCGCACAACAGGCGCCCGTCACCTTCGTCTATCTGCGCGGCGCCGACACGCTCGGCACGGAGACCGTTATGCCCGGCAACGGCGTCGTACGCGGTGTGCTGCAGTACCGCGGGCAGCCGCGCCTCGAATGGGAGCAGGTGCGCACGCCGCTGCGTCTCACGCTCAATGTGTTCGCTCCCGGCAGCGCGCCCGACGCCGCGCCGGTACAGGTCGCGAGCTTCGCACCGCAAGGCGATTCGCTGAGCGTCGAAGTCGGTACGCGCGGCGCCATGCGTCCGCAAATGATGCCTATGCGCGCGGGCGCCGTGCCGTTCATCAACAATTCACTCCTGCACAGCGCCCTGCTCACGCAGCTGGCACGTGAACTTGGTGTGAGCACGTTGCCGCTCTTTCTCACGCAGGGCGCGCAAACCATCGATGCCACCATCGAGCGGCGCGGCGACACCACCACCATGACGGTGGCCGGTATGGCGATGCGCATCGTGTGGGCCGACGGGGCGCCCGTCAGCGTCGACGTGCCCGCGCAAAATCTTCGGGCCATACGCGCGGGGGCGACCGCTCCTCGCCCGCCCGCTGCGCCGACGAACACCAAGCCGGCAACCAACAACTACGACGCACCCGCCAACGCGTCGTACACGAGTCAGGCGCTCACCATTCCCACCACGCGCGGCTACACGCTTGCCGGCACACTCACGATGCCCAAGAGCGCGCGCGGCAAAGTACCGGTGGTCGTGACCATCAGCGGTAGCGGCCCGCAGGAACGGGACTCACGCATTGCCATCGTACCTGGCTATGCCCTCTTCCGCGAGATTGCCGACACGCTGTCGCGCCGCGGCATTGCGGTGCTGCGCTACGACGATCGCGGCGTGGGTGAGAGCGGTGGTCGCTCGAGTGCCATCAAGGGCACCAGCGCCGACTGGGCCGACGACGCACGCAGCGTCATCACCATGCTGCGCGCGCGCGCCGACATCGACGGACAGCGCATCGCGCTCATCGGCCACAGCGAAGGCGGGATCATTGCGCCGATGATCGCTGCCACCGATGCGCAGCTGCGCGCCGTCGCTCTGCTCGCCGGCCCCGCCTACGCCGGCCGTCGCGTGAGCCTCTTTCAGAACCGGCAGGTGCTCGACGCAACACCATCGCTCACACCGGCGCAGCGCGATTCCATCATGGCCAGTGTCCCCGCCATGCTCGACACGGTCTCACAACCGTGGACCAAGTTCTGGCTCGCGTACGACCCGCTTCCTACGGCACAGCGCGTCAAGCAACCGGTGCTCATCCTGCAGGGCGACACCGATATGCAGGTCACTCCGGAACAGGCCGACACGCTTGCCACGGCGCTGCGCCGAGCGGGCAATCGCGCCGTCACACTCAAGCGTTTCCCCGCGACCAATCATCTCTTTCTCGCCGACGCCTCCGGCGCCCCGCAAGGCTACAGCGCACTCAAGGACGTGCACGTCCGTCGCGACGTGCTCGGCACGCTCGCCGACTGGTTCGTCACGACACTCAAGTAAGCGTTCGTTCTTCGCACTCAATGCCGGATTGACCCCATGCGATTTCTTCGCCCACTGACCTGGATTCTCGCGATCGCGCTCGTCATCGCCGTCGTCGTCGCCTACCCCTCGTTGCCCACCTCGATTCCCCAAAGCATCGACGTCAACGGCCAGGGCAAAGGCTTCACGCCACGCTCGCCGTTCACGTGGGGGCTCCCCATGTGCATCGGGCTGGTCACACTGATCGGCCTCGAGGTCCTGCGCGCACGACTCCCCAAGAAGCCCGAGCTCTTCAACTTTCCCGGCAAGGAACAGCTGCTCAAGCTGCCCAGCGAATATCGCACCGGTGCCGTCGTGCGCATGCAGCAGTTCATGGACGTCATGAACATCCAACTCGTCATCACGTTCGGGATGGTGCAGCTCATGATCTGGCGCGGCGCGCGCGGCGAAAGCAGCGGCGGTCTGTCCATTGCCACGCTCGTCTTTCCGATGTTCATGCTCATCGCGATCGGGCTGTTTCTCAACGTCATCCAATCCGAAGTCGACGCGGCGCAACGGCGGTACGACAGCAGGCGCAATCCGCTGCAATCGTGAACAACGGGTGAACCGAACCGTGCTCTCCCCTCTCCCCTTGCGTTCTTTCCCCTGAGGGCTAGATCCGTAACCGGTTGACCGCCGGACCAGCCACCCGTTTTTCCCCGCCGTATATGCACCGTGTTTGCAAATGCGTCGTCGCCGTCGCCCTTTGCGCCGCCAGCGCCCTCGGCGCGCAATTCGCGCCGCCGGCACCACCAGTAGCGCCACCACCGCCCGTCGTCTTCGCCTATCTCGTCGCCGGTGACACCACCGCCTTCGAGGTCGTACGCGGCGAGCCCGACATGGTGCGCGGTGTGTTCATCGTGCCGAACCAGCTCCGCATTCACTGGGATCAGGAGCTCATGCAAGGTGTGCCCGGGTCGCTCATGCTCGGCTATTTCCCCGTCGACGCACCCGCCGAAGCCCGTCCGAATCGCGAGGTCGACTACGTGCGCCGCGCGGATTCGGTCGTCGTCACCGCGCGCGACCCGCGTTCGTCGCAGTCGGTCGTCCGCCCGTCGCGGATCGGCGCAGTGCCGGTCTTCAGCAGCTCCATGACCCATCTCGCGTCCGTCGCCTACTACGCGGTGCAGCAGCGACTGCGCACGATACCGCTGTTTCTCAGCGCCTCAGGCAAAACCGTCGACGCCGCGGTGCAGGTGTTCGGCGACGAAATCTGGATCACCGCCGACGGCCTCGTACTGCAAACGGTCTGGAATGACGGGGTGCTCGTGGAGATGCGGGTGCCGAGTCAGGAGCTGGTGGTGAAGCGGGTGATGACGCTGCCGCCGGCGCTATGAACAACGGGTGGCTGGTCCGACGGTCAACCCGCCGACGGATCGAGCCTTCAGGAGAAAGAACGTAAGGACAAAGGGGAAAGCACGGTTTGGTCCACACGGGAACCGCAGTCGCGGTCCGGGTGAACGGCATCGCGCTTTCTCCTTTGCCCTTACGTTCTTTCCCCTGAGGGCTAGATCCGTAGAAAGTAGGTCGCCGGACCAGCCACCCCCGACCAAAACCGTAGTCAGCACCAACCCCGCCCCGCGCGTACACCATATGTCGCGACCACCCATCGTCGCGCCCGTCCTACCGTTGGTCCCCCCTCAGCGAGACCCCATACGCATGCGTCAACGCTCTCTTTCCTTGGCCGTCACCGCGGGGCTCAGCCTTGCCGCGTGCGCCAAGCCTGCTCCTACACCGGCGCCCACGCCGGCCCCCAGTGCGGCGCCTACGCCCGCTGCTGGTCGTCCCGGCGGTGCCCCCGGCGGTGCCGGTGGCTTCGGACAAGGCGGCGGTGCCGGCGCCCAGGGTGGCGGTGCGGCCGCTGCGCAGGACCCCCAGCCCCGCCCCTACGCCACGGTCATCACGCCGCGCGCCACCACCAAGAACGGCATCTTCAAGGTTCATCAGGTCGGCGCCCGACTCTTCTTCGAAATCCCGCGCGCTGAACTGGGCAAGGACTACGTCATCGTCAGCACGCTCGCCGGCACCCCCGACGAAATCGGCATTCGCGGCACGCAGGGCGGCAACAACCTCGTGCGCTTCGAGCGTCGCGACAATCGGATCTTCGTGCGCGAAGCCGATTACCGCGACATCATCGCCGACACCGCCACGTCGCAGAAGCTCGCCGCCGATCTCATTGGCGTCACCAAGATTCTCGCCGCGCTCAACATCGAAGCCTACGGGCCGGACAGCAGCGCGGTCGTCGAAGTCACGCGCATGTTCACCGGCGGCGTGGCCGAATACACCGCCCTCGGCCGTCGTGCCCAGGTCGATGCCGCGCGCTCGTACATCGAAAAGTTTGCGGCGTACTCGCGCAATGTGAACGTCACCGCCGTGCAGAGCTTCACCCCGCAGGGCGGCGCGCCCGGTGGTGGTGGCGGCTTCCCGGGCGCGGCCGCTGCGGCCACCGCGCCCACGACCGAGAAGTACACCTTCTCTATCGCCAAGCTCCCCGACGTCCCCATGAAGCCGCGTCTGCTCGACGAGCGCGTGGGCTACTTCGGTGTACAGCAGCGCGATTTCAGCGGCAACACGCAGCGTGTGGAGACGCGTCGCTTCATTGGCCGCTGGCGCCTCGAGTGCAGCGACAAGAAGGTCGGCAACCTCTGCGTGCCCATCAAGCCGATCACGTACTACCTCGACCCCGCCACGCCGGCGTGGATCAAGCCGTGGATCAAGAAGGGCATCGAAGACTGGCAGGTCGCCTTCGAAGCCGCCGGCTTCTACAAGGGCATCGTGGCCGCCGAGCCCCCCAAGAACGATCCCGACTTCTCGGGTGAAGATGCGACCGTCGCCATGGTGCGTTGGCTGCCCAGCGCCACCGAAAACGCCGTCGGTCCGTCGCTGCGCGATCCGCGCACCGGCGAAATCATCGACGCCGACGTGCAAACGTATCTCAACGTGATGAACCTCAACCGGTCGTGGTACTTCACGCAGGTGGGCCATCTCGACAAGCGCGCGCAGAAGCTGCCGTTCCCCGACACGCTCATGGGCCGTCTCGTGGAATACGTCACGGCACACGAAGTCGGACACACCCTCGGCTTCCCGCACAACTTCAAGGCCAGCTCCATGTATCCCACGGACTCGGTGCGCAGCCGCACGTTCGTGAAGAAGATGGGCCACACGCCCACGCTCATGGACTACTCGCGCTTCAACTACGTCGCGCAGCCGGAAGACAACATCGACCTCGACGATCTCATCCCGAAGGTCGGACCGTACGACAAGTACGCCGTGATGTGGGGCTACACGCCCATCCCCAACGCGAAGACGCCGGAAGACGAAAAGGCGACGCTCGACAAGTGGACGCGCATGCAGGACACCATCCCGTGGTATCGCTTTGCGAGCGACGCCGGCGCGGGCGGTGCCGATCCGGGCGAACAGTCGGAAGCCGTCGGTGATGCCGATGCCGTGAAGGCCACGACGCTCGGCGTGAAGAACCTCAAGCGCACCATCGCCATGCTGGAGAGCGCGACGGCGTGGAAGGACGGCACCACGTACGACGACCTCGAAGAGCTGTACGGTCGTCTCATTGGTCAGTGGGCCACCGAGATGGGCCACGTCGCGCGCATCCTTGGCGGTCAGTACAAGCAGGAGAAGTACGTTGGGCAGAAGGGCCCCGTGTATCGTCCCGTGGAGCCGGCGCGCCAGAAGGAAGCGCTCCAGTTCCTGCTCGACAATGCGTACACGACGCCCACGTGGCTGCTCAACCAGGATATCCTGCGCAAGATCGAGCCGAGTGGCAGCCTGAATCGTGTGGGTGGCGCGCAGGCGCGTTCACTCGCCGCGCTGGTCGCCAACGAGCGTTTGCAGCGCATGCTGGAAATGGAAGCGATGGCCGCGAGCAAGAACGAGGTGTATCCGGTGGCCGACATGCTGGCCGATCTACGCGCTGGCCTGTGGAAGGAAATCGGCACGGGTGCGCCCATCGACGCCTTCCGTCGTCGTCTGCAGCGCGTGTACCTCGAAGCGATGGCGAGCAAGATCAATCCGCCGGCGGCCGCCGCTGCGCCGCAGGCACCGGGTGGTGGTGGTGGCCGCGGCGCCGGCGCGGCACCGGTTGGCACCGCCGATTTCCGCCCGATTCTCAAGGCGGAAATTCGGGCGCTCGATGCCGACCTGGCGACGGCGATTGCCAAGACGAGTGATCGCATGAGCAAGGCGCACCTCGAAGACGCGCGCGATCAGATCAAGAAGATGCTGGAGACCGAGAAGTAGTCGGGCTGTCGGAAAAAGCCGGGGCCGCGGACGTCATCCGCGGCCCCGGTTTTTTTTGTCGATGTCCGCAGAATCTGGGACGAGCCGAGGGCGTGACACCTGTGCCGGTGGTGTGAGTTCCGCCGCACGCCGATGCGTCTGTATGTGACAAATGACCAAACTTTAGTGATGAACTGCGAAATTCGCGTTAAAGTCGTCCCGCGAATTGCCGAACTCAGAGGGTGTAGTCATCCCCCCACTGTTTCCCTCAGGAGTTTTCGCAATGCGTCAGTCACTTCGCTTCCTTTCGTTCGCCGTGCTCGTCGCCACCACCGCGTGTGGCG
>CANGXD010000013.1 GCA_947457545.1 Gemmatimonadaceae bacterium | reverse complement strand
CATCGAGCACTTCGACGGCGTACTGCAGCACGCTCATCACGTTCAGATCGCTCGGCAACACCACATTGGCGATGTTGCGATGCACGAACAGTTCGCCCGGTTCGGTCCCGGTCACCACGTTCGCCGGGACGCGACTGTCGGAGCAGCCGATGTACAGGTAATGCGGTTCCTGCTTGGCGGCGCGCTTTTCGAAGTACTCGGGATCGGCCTCCTTCATGGCCGCCGCCCACTCACGATTGTGCTGAATGATCTTGCGGAAATTTTCCATGCGTAGGCGCTCAGTGTGCGGGCGTAAGGTTCGTCTCGGGAATTCCCACGAGGCGGTAATCGATGTTCCGCGTCCGAGCCGTTTCGCGGAACGAGAGCAGGGCTTCGAGCGCATCGTAGTCAAAGCGCGACGTCTTGCGCCCGTCGATTTCCACGCGGCACCCCGCCGGTAGCTCGTCGAGTACGCGCATGAGGTTGGCCTTGCTGAGAAAGGTCACCTGGTCGGGAAGCTCGTACCGGGTAAGAATCGCGCCGGGCGGACTCACCTTCTTGAGTGCCGGACGACGCATGTGTTCGGCGAGAATGAACCCGATGCCGACCACCAGCCCAATACCAATGCCGCGCAGCAGATCGGTGAAGAGAATGGCGATGATCGTGACCGCGAACGGAATGAAATGCGATCGTCCGAGATACCACGCGCTCTTCCACAGCGCCGGCGTCGTGAGCTTGAAACCGGTAACGAGGAGAACCGCGGCGAGCGCCGACAACGGAATCCGATTGAGCAAGGGGGCGAGCAACAGCACCGCCACAACCAGGAGGAGCCCGTGTGAGATGGCCGACAGCCGCGTACGACCACCGGCATCGACGTTGGCCGAACTGCGCACGATGACGCCCGTGACAGGCAGGCCACCGAAGAAGCCCGACACGATGTTGCCGATGCCCTGCGCGAACAGCTCACGGTTGGCCGAGCCGTCACGCTTTTCCGGGTCGAGTTTGTTCGTGGCCTCGAGACTCAGGAGCGATTCAAGACTGGCCACGATGCCGAGCGTGGCGGCCAGCATCCACACCTGTTGGTCACGCAGGGCGCTCCAATCGGGGCGGGCGATCTGCGAGAGAAGTCCTCCCACGCCGGTGGCCGGCAACGATACCAGGTGAGTGCCGCGAATGGCGAAACTCGGCTCGAGCGCCTTGAGCAGTTCGTTCAGGCCGACCCCAACGGCGACCGCCGCCAACGGCGCTGGCAGCAGTTTGATGCGCGCCATGGGCGTCTTCGGCCACAGGAGCATGAGGGCGCCACCGAGCACCGCGACCGCGATGGCTCCGGGCTGCACTTGACTGAACGCAGCGCTGAGGGCGCTGAAAGTGTTCTCGCCGGACGGATCGACGAAGGCCATGTCGCCTTCGAAATCGGCGTCGTAGCCCACCGCGTGCGGGATCTGCTTGAGAATGAGCGTGAGGCCGATGGCGGCCAGCATTCCCTTGATGACGGCAGACGGGAAGTAGTAGCCGATGACACCCGCACGGGCAGCGCCGAGGGCCAGCTGAATGACACCGCCAAGGATGACCGCGGGCAGGAATCGCGGAAATCCGCCTACCTGGGCGATGCCCGCCACTACGATGGCGGTCAACCCAGCAGCCGGCCCGCTGACCATGAGTGGGGAGCCGGAGATGGCGCCCACGATAATGCCACCGACTACACCCGCTATGACCCCCGACAGCAGGGGCGCGCCGGAGGCGAGCGCCACGCCCAGGCAGAGCGGGAGCGCCACGAGAAACACCACGAGCGAGGCTGGGAGATCGTCGCGCCAATGGGCGAACAGCGGTGAGGCCGCGGACGGGGATCCGGTAGGGATCGCTGCGCTGGGGAGTGACATTCGCGGGGCAGGGGGGAGGCCATCGGTCTGACAGCACGCGGTCAGGTATGGGGAGCCTAACGCACTGCACGCATACGTGCCAATTTGAGGAATTGCTGGCCTTTTGGGCGCACCCCTGTTTCACATCCTTTCATGACTACACGGCGGAGCTTCGTAAAGCAGGGGACGCTAGCGGTTGCGGCTGTCCCGCTGGGGCACGTCTGGACAACCGCCACACCAGTGTCTGGTCAAGCGACCCATGACCTCGTCGTGCGCGGTGGAACCGTGTTCGATGGGACAGGGCGAGACGGCCGAGTTCTGGATGTGGCCGTTCGTAACGGGCGCATCAGCGCCATGGCGGCCACGCTGCCCGACCGCGGCCGCGAAGAAATCGATGCGCGGGGGCTCGTGGTGGCGCCAGGCTTCGTCGACATCCACTCACACGGCGACGGGAATCTGCGGGAGGACCCGCGCGCGGAGTCGGTCATCCGTCAGGGGATTACCACGATTGTCGTTGGTGCCGACGGGAGTTCGCGTTTCACCGGCAGCGAGGCCAAGTCGTTCGCGAACTGGGCGCGTGAGCTCGACACCCTGAAACCGTCCGTCAACGTGGCGTCCATGATCGGGCTCGGTACGGTACGCGGCGCCGTGGTCGGCGAGGATGACCGTAAGGCCACGGCCGACGAACTCACACGCATGACGGCGATGGTCGAACGGGCAGTGCAGGAGGGTGCCTGTGGCGCGTCGACGGGGCTGGAGTATACGCCGGGGGCCTTCGCCTCACTCGACGAACTCATCGCGCTCTGCCGTCCCTTGTCGTCGCGACGCCTCCCGTATGCCACGCACATGCGCAACGAAGACAACGAGCTGCTCGAGGCGATCGACGAGTCCATTGCCGTCGCGCGCGGGGCTCGGTGTCCGTTGCAGATCTCGCATCTCAAGCAGCAGGGCACGCGCAACTGGCCCAAGATCGACGCCTCGTTGGCGCGGCTTCGCGACGCGCGCGCGGCGGGGATCGACGCCTGGTTCGACGTCTACCCGTACGAAGCGTATCAGACGGGACTCACGAACCTGTTTCCGGTGTGGGCGCGTGACGGGGGCGACACGGCCTTCCTCCGTCGCCTCGACGACCCGGCGACGGCCCCCCGCGTTCGCACCGAGTCGCTGGCCAAAGTCGATGTCATCGGCGGATGGGACAACGTGCAGATTGCGCGCGTGAGCAACCCGCAGGACCGCGATGCGGAGGGGAAGCGGCTGGGGGCGTGGGCGATGTCCCGTGGAGAAGACCCGTACGTCGCTGCCGTGGGGCTGCTGCGTCGCAACAATGTCGATGTGGGGATGCTCGGCTTTGCGATGAGCGAGGCCAACCTCGACCGCCTGCTCGGCCATGAGTACGGCATGGTCTGCTCCGACGGCGGTGGCTTTGCGATTGACGGACCGACTCGACGTGGCAGCCCGCATCCGCGTGGTGCGGGGACGATGCCGCGCGTGCTGGGGCGCTTCGTGCGCGAGCGCAAAGCGTTGACGTTGGCCGATGCGATTCACAAGATGACCGCGCGGCCCGCCGACCGGGTACATCTGCGTGATCGCGGACGACTGGCGGTGGGCATGGCCGGCGATGTCGTCGTCTTCAACGCCGATACGGTCGCCGACACCGCCACGTTTGCCAATCCTTTCCAGTACGCCACCGGGATCGCTGCGGTAGTGGTCAACGGGGTAGTCGCCCTCCGCGACGGCCAGCACCTCGCGAGTCCGGGCCGGGCGTTGCGCGCGCAGTAATCCGATCTTCTCTTGCACTTCTCACACCTCTCGAACCCCATGATCTCCCGGCGTAATCTTGTACGGCAGCTGACCCTTGCCGGTCTATCACTCCCAGTCATGCCGTCGCTGTTGCACAGCGGAGCAGCGCCGAGCATCGCGCCCCGCCGTAAGGTGAGCCAGCTGCGCATCACGATCCTCTCCACCATGCTGGCCGACGCCGGCATCGGGGAATGGGGATTCGCCGCGCTGGTCGAGGTGGACGGTCGCCGCATTCTGTTCGATACGGGTGCACACGAGGATGTCGTCGCACGCAATGCGCGTGAGTTGAAGGTGGCGCTGGATACGGTGCCAGACGTGGTGTTGAGTCACAACCATGGTGATCACACGATCGGCCTTGTGCCCTTGCGGACGGAACTTGCTGCCAAGCGTGCCGATGCCTTGGGAAACGCGCACGTGGCCGACGGTATTTTCGCCCCCCGACTGCGCAGCGGAAGCAACGACGATTTGAACGCGATGAATCGCTTTCGTCCGCTATACGAAGCAACCGGCGGCCGCTTTGCGGTACATGCCAAGCCCACCGAGCTCTATCCTGGCGTGTGGTTGACCGGCCCGGTGCCGCGCCGGCATAACGAACGCAACTGGGGCTCGCCCAATCCGCAGTCGCGTCCGCCCCTCGTGAAGGTCGGATCGCAAATGCTCGAAGACACGGTCCCAGAGGATATGTCGATGGTGTTCGACACGGACCGGGGGCTGGTGGTGCTTACTGGCTGCGGCCACGCAGGTGTGGTGAACATCATCGATCATGCACGGGACAGTGTGCGACCGGCGCCGGTCCATGCGCTCATCGGCGGCATTCACCTGTTTGGCGCGTCGGAAGAGACGCTTGTCTGGACGGAACAGCGGCTCAAGGCGGCCGGCGTGCGCCAGTTGATCGGCGCACACTGCACGGGAGTCGAGGTGGTCTACCGTTTCCGCAAAACGCTGGGGCTCGACCGGTCCACCTGTGTGGTGGGCGCCGTTGGGCAGGTGTTCGACCTTGCCAAGGGGATCGAGGCGGGGGCGATTGCCCGGTAGGACGCGACAGCACAGCGCGGCAGCGCCGGCCACCGGTATTGCCGCCCACCGCTCAACACGACGGCCGCACGGACGTAAGCTTTACAGAAGCCTCGCCCCCCGCGGCTGCACCTCTAACCCTCCCTGACGCATGCGCCGTTCCGTTTCGGCAACTCTCGTTCTGCTCGGCCTCGCTCCCGCGCTCGCGGTGGCACAGGCCCCGCGACCGGCCGCCCGCGCTGCCGCCGCCCGTCCCGCCGCCGCCCCCAAGGCGCCCATGATGGCCTCGGTGGATCCGACGCTATTCCGAGGCATGTCGTACCGCCTCGTCGGCCATTCCCGCGGCGGTCGCGTCACGACTGTCACCGGCGTCCCGTCGCAGCCCAAGACCTTCTACATGGGCGTGGCCAGCGGTGGACTCTGGCGCACCACCAATGGCGGCGAAAGCTGGGAGCCCCTGACGGACAACAAGGTGCCGGTCGGGTCGATGGGCTCGGTGGCCGTCGCGGAAAGCGATCCCAACATCATCTGGCTCGGCACCGGCTCGGACGGGGTGCGCTCCAACGTGTCCACGGGGCGTGGCATCTACCGCTCGGGTGATGCGGGGAAGACGTGGGAATTCCGTGGCCTGTACAACGCCGGCCAGACCGGTGCGGTGCGCATTCACCCCACCAACCCGGACATCGTCTGGGTGGCGTCGTATGGCGACATCTTCAAGCCGAACAACGAACGCGGCGTCTTCAAGACGGTCGACGGTGGCAAGACGTGGAAGAAGACGCTGTACGTGAGCGACAGCACCGGCGCCATGGATGTCGAGCTGCAGCCGGGCAATCCCAATGTCGTGTATGCGTGGATGAACCGCATTGAGCGCAAGCCGTGGTCGATCATCTCCGGTTCGCGCGAAGGCGGCTTCTACAAGAGCACCGACGGCGGCGAAACGTGGAAGAACATTCGCGGCACCGGCCTCCCCAACGAACTCACGGGCAAGGGCAACATCGCGGTGACCGCCGCAAACCCGCAGCGGCTGTACGCGCTCGTCGAAGCGCTGCCGGGGGGTGGTTTGTATCGCAGCGATGATGGCGGCGAGCGCTGGCAGCAGGTGAATAGCACGCCCGGTCTCATTACGCGCCCGTTCTACTACACGTCGCTCGGCGCGGATCCGAACAACGCCGATGTCGTGTACGGCGGCGCCGAAACGTTCTACAAGAGCACCGACGGCGGCAAGACGGTCACGCCGTTCCGCACACCGCACGGCGACAACCACGATATCTGGATCAATCCCAAAGATTCCAACATCATGGTGCAGTCGAACGACGGTGGCGCGAACGTGTCGTTCGACGGTGGCAAGACGTGGAGCTCGCAGGATATCCAGCCCACGGCCGAGTTCTACGGCGTGTGGCTCGACAATGCGTTCCCGTACAACCTGTACATGGCACAGCAGGACAACAGCACGTACATCGTGCCGAGCATGAACAACCCGTTTAACATGTCGGCGGTGCGTGTGGGGCCCGGCTGTGAAACCGGTCCGATCATTCCGCATCCGTCGGACGAGAACCTCGTGCACGGCAACTGCAAGGGCCAGTACTCGGTCATGAACGTCAAGGCGGGCGTGATCAAGAACTACTGGATCGGCGCGCAGTCGCTGTACGGCAACGACGGTGGCGACCTGATTTTCCGCATGCAACGCACGACGCCGATGGCGACGTCGCCGCACGATCCGAAGGTCATCTACTACGGCTCGCAGTACCTCCACCGCTCGCGCAACAATGGCGCGTCCTGGGACAAGATTTCGCCCGATCTGACGGCGTTCCCCAAGTGCTGTCAGGGCGGGAGCGGCCAGCCGATCACGCGTGACGTGACGGGTGAGGAGTTCTACAGCACGCTGTACGCCATCACGGAGTCGTCGCTCGAGAAGGGCGTCATCTGGACCGGTTCCAACGATGGCCCGTTCTCCGTCACCCGCGACGACGGCAAGACGTGGTCGCGGATCACGCCCAAGGGACTCGGCGACGGCGGGCGTGTGGCGTGGATCGATGCCTCGCCGCACCGCAAGGGATCGGCGTACTTCGCCACCTATCGCTACCTGCTCGGCGACTACAAGCCGTACATCTACCTCACGAACGATTACGGCAAGACGTGGAAGCTGCTCACCGACGGCAGCAACGGCATTGCCGCCGACAACCCGGTGCGCGTCGTGCGTGAAGACCCCGTGCGTGAAGGGCTGTTGTACGCGGGTACGGAGTTCGGTCTGTACATCTCGTTCGACAATGGTGGACACTGGCAGCCGTTCAACCTGAACATGCCGATCATCCCCATCAACGATATCCGCGTGCACCGCGGCGATCTCGTGATTGCGACGCAGGGCCGTGCGGCGTGGATTCTCGACAACATCGCGCCGCTGCAGCAGATCGGTCCGACGACGACCAGTGCTCCGGCGACCGTGTTCCGTCCGCGCGATGGCTACAAGACCAACGTGGCGCAGTCGCTTCTCGGGCCGACGATCGACTACTATCTGCCCGCTGAACTCAGCGATACGGTGCGTATCGAGATCACCGATGCGGCTGGCAAGGTGGTGAACAGCTTCAAGAGTGGTGTGGCACCGGTGGCGCCCCCGCGTCGTCGTGGTGGTGAAGACGAGGAGCCCGATGAGGCGATGCTTGCCGGTCGTGGTGGTCGTGCGCCGCTGGTGGCCGAGGGCCCGACGATGAACCTCGTCACCAAGAAGGCGGGGCTCAACCGCTTCGTGTGGAACATGCAGCACCAGAACGGCCTGGCGGCGCCGCCGGGCACGTATACGGCCAAGGTGATGATTGCCGGACAGACGGAGACGGTGCCGCTTCGCGTGCGCATCGATCCGCGTCTGGCGGCTGATGGCACCACCGAAGCCGACCTGCAGGCGCAGTTCGCCCACAACGTGAAGATGCGCGAGATGGTGGCGGACGTGAACGCGCTGCTCACGCGGGTGCGTGCCGCAGAGCAGAAGTACAAGGGCGCGACCGGTGCCGCAGCCGATACGGCCAAGCAGGTGAGGGAAGTGAGTGAAGTGGTGAACACCCAGCCCATCCGCTACGGCAAGCCGGGGCTGCAGGCGCACATCACCTACCTCGCGGGCATGACGGCTCGCGCCGACCAGAAGGTGGGTAAGGATGCCCTCGATCGCTACAACGTGTTGCGCCTCGAGCTGGAAGCGGTGAAGGCCAAGCTCGATCGCGCGATCGGGCCGCAGCGCCGCATGTAAGGCGGAGTCACGACGATCATGTTCGAAGCACTACGACGGTTGGTGAGCGACAGCGTCCCCGGATCCGCGGGGGCGCACTCGCGGGTGCATCCGCACGATGTGCGTATTGCCGCCTGCGCGCTGCTCGTGGAGTTGGCCTGTGCCGATGGCCAGTTCAGCGACGAAGAGCAGCACCGCATTCTGGAAATCATGCAGCGGCATTTCGGTGTCGACGCGGCCGGCGCCAAAGAACTCCTGGCGGAGGCCGCTGCGGCCAACCGCGATGCGGTCGACCACTTCGTGTTCACCCGTCAGGTGGTCAAGGAGTACAACGTCGGCCAGCGCATCGTGCTGGCGGAGCTGATGTGGCAGGTGGTGCTCGCCGACGGGGATTTTGACGAGCAGGAGGCCTATCTCATCCGGAAAATGGCCAATCTGCTCGAGCTGGAGCCGGCCTACCTGTCGCAGGCGAGGAAGTCGGCGGAATAGTGCCCCGGGCGGGGTGGGAACCTCTGCCTTGCTCGCGGTGATAGAATTGAGGCGGCGTTCTCATACACCGCCCGTACGGGGCGGCGTCTTCAGGCGCCGTCCCGTTCTTCATCCCAGCCCTCAATTCCGACCATGACGATCTCCCGTTCGCTGCTCCGCGGCGCCATTGCGTTCGCCGCCGTTTCGCTTCTGTCCGTCTCTGCCGCCGCTCAGGGGAGCATGGGTGGCATGCAGATGGGTGGCGCCCAGAAGGCGCCGGCCTCGCCGCGTGACTCGCTCAAGACGACCGTTGCCGGCTCCGAAATCAGCGTCAACTACGGCCGCCCGTCGAAGCGTGGCCGCGTGCTGTTCAACGGCCTCGGCGACATGAAGTGGGGCATGGTGTGGCGTACGGGTGCGAACGAAGCCACGCATATCACCACCAGCAAGGCGCTCGACTTCGGCGGCAAGCTCGTGCCGGCCGGCACCTACACGCTGTTCACGAAGATCGAAGAGAACGGCAAGTGGGAGCTGATCATCAACAAGCAGACGAAGCAGTGGGGCACGGCCTACGACGCCAAGCAGGATCTCGTTCGTATTCCGATGACGGTGACGAGCAACAACGCCGTCGTCGAGAAGATGGAGATTCAGGTGAAGCCGGCCGGTAAGGGCGGCGAAATCGCCATCATGTGGGACACGTACAAGGCCGTCGCCGGCTTCGTCGTCAAGTAACCGACGGAGCCGGCGCTCCACGCGTCGCCCGTCAGTTGTGGCCCGCCGCCCCCGCATCCCGATCGCGGGGGTCGGCGGCACCCAATCGCTTTCCGGTTCTGGCGTCAATGACAATCGAATGCGCGGTGCCTTGCTGGGTGCCAACGCGCACTACATGCCCCTTGGCGCGCACGGCCTCGATGGTGGCTGAGTCGAAGCCTTCGCGCTCGACGGTGAGTGTATTCGGCAGCCACTGATGGTGCACGCGACCAGCGTTGACGGCCAACTGGGCCGGCATATCGAACGCGGTGAGATTGAGCACTACCTGCATGACCGTGTTGATGATCGTGCGCCCGCCCGGGCTGCCGACCACGGCCACCAACTTCCCGTCTTTGGCGATGATCGTCGGCGTCATGCTCGACAGCATGCGCTTGCCGGGTTGCGCCACGTTGGGCGCGGTCCCAATGAGACCGGTGCTATCGGTGAGGCCGGGCTTTCCGTTGAAGTCGCCCATTTCATTGTTGAGCAGGAAACCGGCGCCTTCGACGACCGCGCCCAGTCCGTAGCCGGCTTCGAGCGTGTACGTGACCGACACCGCGAGGCCGTCCTTGTCGACGACAGAGAAGTGCGTGGTCTCGTCGCTTTCATAGCCCTGCGCCACGTCGGCCGGCGATGACGGCGATGCCTTGAGCGGGTCGATGGAGCTGCGCAGCGTGGCCGCGTACGCCTTGCTCGTGAGCTTATCGATTGGCGGTTTGGTGAAGTCGGGATCGCCAAGGAACATGGCGCGATCGCGAAAGGCGCGGCGCATGCTTTCGGCGAGCCAATGCAGATAGAGCGGCGAGTTGTGTCCAGCCGCTTTGAGGTCGACGCCCTCGAGGATGTTGAGCATTTCGATCATCGCGACGCCGCCGCTGCTCGGCGGAGGCATGGTGATGATCTCGTAGCCCTTGAACGTGCCGCGGACCGGGGCGCGCTCCTGCGCGACGTACTCGGCGAGATCGCGTTCCGTAATAAGGCCACCGTTTTTGCGCATCTCGGCCGTCAGGAGATGTGCCGTGGTGCCTTTGTAAAAGCCGTCGCGTCGCAGGTCACGGATGCGCGTGAGCGTGTTGCCCAGGTCGCTGAGCACCATACGATCGCCGGCCGCATACGGCTTGCCATTGCGATAGTAGGCGGCGATGGTCGCGGGGTAGGCCGACAGCTGTTCCTGCAGGCGCGGATTGCCGAGCGAGGCGGCGAGCCCGGTGGGCACCATGAAGCCGGTGTCGGCCATGCGTGCGGCCGGGTCGACGAGCTTGGCCCAGCTCACCTTGCCGTACTTCTGGTGTGCGAGGTCGAAGCCCGCGACCGTACCCGGCACCCCGACGGCCTTATGTGAGCGATGGTGAATGCGCGACGAATAAGCGCCGGTGCTGTCGGTGAACATGCCCGGGGTCGCGGCCGCCGGCGCGCGTTCGCGGAAGTCGATCGTGGTGGCCCGGCCGTCGGGGAAGCGGATGACCATGAACCCGCCGCCGCCAATATTGCCGGCGGTGGGGTAGGTCACGGCCAGCGCGAAGCCCGTGGCAATGGCGGCATCGACAGCATTCCCGCCGTTGGCCAGCACGTCGCGCCCCACCTGGCTGGCAATGGCGCTCGCCGAGACGACCATGCCGCTTGTGCTTTCGACGGCGCTGCTGGGGCGAGCCGGGGGTTGTGCGACCGCGGTTGCCGTGAGGGTGGCAACGAGGGTCAACGAGCGGACGAATGGGCGGAACGGGCGGGGTGGGCGGACCGTGTCGGGCATTGGTGGGGGATGGAGGTTGCCCAATGTACGGCTTCGGGAGACGGGCTGTTGTGGGGCGCGCGTTCCCCCGGTCCGCCGTTCCCCCGCTCCTGCCGTTCCCCCGTCCCTGCCGTCTGGGCTCCTGCCGTCCGCCGTCTCGGCGTGGTTCTGCGGCATCGCGCCGAGTGCGCAGACGGCAGGGTTTTAGACGGCAGGGGCGGGGGAACTGCGGTGTCACCTTGAATCGCGGCCCCTGCTGTGGTTAGCTTGCAAGGCTCCCCTTCTGGGGGCACGGGTGCATGCCGGAAACGCCGGTGGTGCGAGGAGCCCGTTGGGTGCCACGGTTGGTGGTGGCACCCCGTCTGACTCACTGTCCGAGAGAACTCCGATGGCCGTAAAGATCCGTCTCCGCCGCGAAGGCCGTAAGAAGACCCCCATGTACCGTATCGTGGTTGCCGATTCCAAGGCGCCGCGCGACGGCCGTTTCATTGAAATCCTCGGGCAGTATCAGCCCCGCAACGGTGGTGACAACGCCATCAACCTTCAGGTTGATCGTGTGAACCACTGGTTGGACGTCGGCGCGCAGCCCACGGACACGGTGCGCTCGCTCCTCCGTCGTGCCGGCGTCATCAAGGCGCGTCACGAAGCCCGTCTCGCGGCCAAGCTGCAGTCGTCGGCCGTCGCCATGCCCACCGGCGAGGCGTAAGCTGGCCGAGTTCATCGTCGTCGGTCGGGTCCGTCGCGCACATGGTGTGCGCGGCGCCTGGGCCGTCGAGTCGCTGACCGATGCGCCGGACGCGGTTTTCGCGTCCGGCGCAGTGCTTTATCCCGGCGACCGCGAAGGGAACCTCGTCAGCGGTGGCGAGACCCAACCTCTGCACGTCGAAGACGGCCGCCCCATGAACAAGGAGTGGCTGGTCCGCGTGCGCGAGCTGACCGATCGCGACATCGCGGATGGCTGGCGCGGGCGCTTTCTGCTCGCAGACCCCAGCGTGCTCCCCGAGGCCGATGAGGACGAGATCTACATCGGCGATCTCATTGGCATGCGGGTCGAAGTGGACGGGCAGGGGCTCGTTGGCCATGTCCGCGACGTGTACGACGCGCCGCAGGGATACATTCTCGAGGTCGAGACGCCCACGGGCCGTCCACTCGTGCCCTGGTCGGACGAACTGGTGCTGTCGGTCGACGACACGACGCGGACGATCGTGTTCGCGCCGCTCGATGGCCTGTTCGACTGACCGTCGGTTCTTCGCTTCTTCCGCTTCTTCCGGTCGCGCGCATGCTGCGCATCAACATCGTCACCATCTTCCCCGAGTTCTTCGCGGGGCCACTGTCGTTGAGCATTCCGGCCAAGGCGGCCGGAACCGGCGGGGTGACGTACAATCTCGTGGACCTGCGCGCCTTCACCTACGACAAGCATCGTACGGTGGACGATTATCCGTTTGGCGGCGGTCCCGGGATGGTCATGAAGCCCGGGCCGTTCTTCGAAGCCGTGGAATCGGTAGGAGCCACGTCGCCCATCGTGTTGCTGTCGCCGCGCGGCAAGCGGTTTTCGCACGCCGACGCGATGCGCTTTGCGGCTGGCAGCGAGCTCACACTGCTGTGCGGGCACTACAAGGACATCGACGAACGCGTGGCGTCGCACCTCGCCACCGAAGAGCTCTCGCTGGGTGACTTCGTGCTGAGTGGTGGCGAGCCCGCGGCGTTGGCGATCGTCGACGCGACCGTACGTCTGCTGCCTGGGGCCATGAGCGATCTCGAGAGCGCACGAACCGATTCATTTTTCGGGCGTGGCATCAGTGCGCCGAGCTATACACGACCGGCGGAGTATCGCGGCGTGACGGTGCCCGACGTACTGATCGGTGGTGACCACGCGAAAGTGGCCGCGTGGCGCGACGCCGAAAGCCTGCGCCGTACGCGTGAAGCCGAAGCGCGGGACCGTGCCGACTGGGCTGCGCGCGAGACGGAGATCGCGGCGCGCGACGCCATCATTGCCGATGTCGAACGTCGGGCCGCCGAGAAGGCGCAGAAGAAGGCCCGCGAAAAGGCCGCCAAGGCTCGTGCCCGCGCCCGCGCGGAAGCGCAGCAGCGTCGCCTGAGCGCGAGCATCGAGCGTGACGCCGTACAGGGCGATGCCGGAGAAAACGAATGAGTGTTCGTGTGTTCGTGACCGGCGGAACGTTCGACAAGGAATACGACGAGCTCACCGGTACGTTGCACTTCAACGCGACGCACCTGACGGAAATGCTGCAGCGCGGTCGCTGCATGATCGATGTCTCGGTCGAAGTGCTCATGATGATCGACAGCCTCGAGATGAAGGAGTCGCATCGTGTGCGCATCGTGCAGGCGTGTCGCGATGCCGTCGAAACGCAGATCGTGATTACGCATGGCACCGACACGATGGTCGATACGGCGCAGGTGCTGGCTGAGCAGCTGCCGGGGAAGACGATCGTGTTGACGGGCGCGATGGTGCCCTATGCGTTCGGCAGCTCGGATGGGTTGTTCAACTTGGGCAGCGCGTTGAGCTTCGTGCAGACGTTGCCACCCGGCGTGTACATCGCGATGAACGGCCGCTACTTCACCGCCGACAACGTGATCAAGAACCGCAACGTGGGCGTGTTCGAAGAGCAGACAGGGCCGGGCGAGCTCCGCTGACCGCGATTTCCTCGGGGCGCACTGGTCCCCTTGCGTTACGGGCCTCATCTTGAAGGCACGCACATTCCCCGCCGCCCCTCGAGAGCGGCTGCAGTCCACCACCCCCGACATACCCGGCACTCCCCAAGATGGCCAAGATCAAGGCTGTGAACCCCGTCGTCGAGATGGACGGCGACGAGATGACGCGCATCATCTGGCAGTTCATCAAGGACAAGCTGATCCTGCCGTACGTGGACGTCGAACTCGACTACTACGACCTCGGCATTGAGCATCGCGACGCGACGAACGATCAGGTCACGATCGATTCCGCCGAGGCCACCAAGAAGTACGGGGTCGCGGTGAAGTGCGCGACGATCACGCCCGACGAAGCCCGCGTGAAGGAGTTCGGCCTCAAGAAGATGTGGAAGAGCCCCAACGGGACCATCCGCAACATTCTGGGCGGCGTGATCTTCCGCGAGCCGATCATCATCTCGAACATTCCGCGCCTGGTGCCAGGGTGGACGAAGCCCATCGTCGTGGGTCGTCACGCCCACGGCGATCAGTACAAGGCGACCGACTTCAAGGTGCCGGGCCCCGGGACGGTCACGATCACGTACACGCCCGCTGACGGCAGCGAGCCGATGCAGTTCGATGTCGCCAAGTTCGGGCAGGACGGCGGTGTCGCCATGGGCATGTACAACTTCAACGACTCCATCCGCGACTTCGCGCGTTCGAGTCTGACGTACGGGTTGCAGCGCAACTACCCTGTCTACCTCAGCACCAAGAACACGATCCTCAAGGCGTACGACGGCCAGTTCAAGGATCTGTTCGAAGAGGTGTACAACAACGAGTTCAAGGCGGAGTTCGAAGCGAAGGGGCTGACGTACGAACATCGTCTGATCGACGATATGGTCGCGTCGGCGCTCAAGTGGGAAGGTGGTTACGTGTGGGCGTGCAAGAACTACGATGGCGACGTGCAGTCGGATATCGTGGCGCAGGGCTTCGGATCGCTGGGGCTGATGACGTCGGTATTGCTCACCCCCGACGGCAAGACGATGGAAGCCGAAGCGGCCCACGGCACCGTGACGCGTCACTTCCGCGAACACCAGAAGGGGAACAAGACGTCCACGAATCCCATCGCGAGCATCTTCGCGTGGACGCGCGGTCTGGCGCATCGTGGCAAGCTCGATGGCACGCCGGCGTTGACGGCGTTCGCCGATACGCTCGAGCGCGTGTGCATCGAAGCGGTGGAGGCCGGCGAGATGACCAAGGACCTGGCCATTCTCATCGATCGCAAGACGCCGTACCTGCACACGGAAGATTTCCTCGACGCCATCGATCGTCGCCTGCAAGCGAAGATGGCGTAACGTTTTGCTGCCGCTGTCGTTCGTTTGCGCAAGGACAACGCGCGGAGAGATGATCTCTCCGCGCGTTGTGTTTGTGGACGTCCGAAAAACGATTAGACGACTTCGAAGTTGAGCATCATCCCCGCATCTTCGTGCACGAGATTGTGGCAGTGCATGAGAAAGCGGCCGCGATAGGCGTCGAAGATGACACGAACGCGTACCTGTTCACCGGGCATCACGAGGACGGTGTCTTTGGGGCCGCGTTCCCACGGCATGATGCGTCCTCGCCCGCCGATCCGCTGCACGACGTCGAATTGCACCTCGTGCACATGCACGGGATGGGGAAACGCGGACGCATTTTCGAACTGCCAGATCTCGGTCTCGCCGAAGGGGATCGTGACGTCCATACGCTCCATCTCGAATGCGCGCCCGTTGATGGCGTGCTGCATGGCCATGCTGTCGAAGCGGAATGTGCGAGTGCGGGCCGGACTGCGTGTGGAGCGTTCCGGCGGAGCGGGCGTTCGCGTCATGGCGAGTGGTGACGCCCATGGCTTCGGCGTCACGGCATGCGCGATGCGGAATTCCAGCAGCGTCATCGCACCGCCCTGCGGAATGCCTCCGCCACCCATGCGCCCCATGCCCATGCCTCGCCCCATGCCCATGCCCATGCCCATCCCACTCACCGGGGAAGGGAATGGCTGCGATACGAGCGACACGCTCTGGCCAACAGGCACCTTCGAGAAGTCGACGAGCACATCGGCGCGCTCACCGGTAGCGAGGTCGATACTGTCCACGGTTTCGGAGCGTTCGAACAGACCGCCGTCTCCACCAATCAATTGCAACGATGCCCCGTTGGAGAGCGCGAGCCGGAGAATTCGCGACGTGGTGGCGTTGACGAGGCGGAGCCGGTACGTGGTGGTCTCCACGTCGTGAATTGGCAGGCGAATCCCGTTCACGAACGGCGTATCGCCAAAGTACCCCTCCATGACCTCGTGCATCACCGGGTTGTACTCGAACTCCCCTGTGGGGGTGAGCCGGCGATCCTGAATGAGCAGCGGTAACTCGTGTGCACCGGCGGGCAGCTGCCACTGCGATTCGTGTTCGTCACGAACGATGAAGAGGCCCGCCATGCCGCGGTACGCCTGAATGCCCGTACGATGGTGCGCATGCGAGTGATACCAGTACATGCCGGCGCGGTCGATGACGGGGATGTCGTAGTCGTAGTACTGTCCCGGCGCGATGGCGAGGCGCGGATGGCCATCGGCCGCTTCGGGCACGCGGAGTCCGTGCCAGTGGAGAATCGTGTGCTCGGGGAGCGCATTCTCCAGACGGATTTTGAGGCGCTCTCCAGCGCGCGCTTCGATCGTTGGCCCGACCGGCCCATCGCCGGGCGACCATACTCTGGCGTTCACGCCAGGCGCGATTTCGACGACTCGCTCCTGTGCACGAAGCGTGAACTCAGGCCCTCGAACGACGGGTGCCAGTCGCAGCGGCGCGCGCGCTAGACGCGGTCTGGGCGAGGCGCCGATGGTGTCGCCCAAGGCGGACAGGAACGGGACCCCATCAAACAACGGCGCCGCGGTAGCGGCCCCAAGCAGGCGAAGCAGGTGACGTCGGTCCATACGAGGCGGGGTGGCCGAGGCGAAGTTGACGGTTCGATCGGTTAACGTACGTCATGACTGCCGCTTCGATGTCAGGGAAATCGCCACGCCGCAGCGCCTCCACCGGTCGCGTCGGTGTCTGGCTTGTCGTTGCTGCCGCATTTCAATGGGCTCTGCTGGGGCCTGTCGCGCGCGTGGCGTTTGCAGAAGGGGTCGCGCCGCTGACGGTCGCCTTCTGGCGCGCGTCGATCGCCGCACTGCTCTTTGCCGCCCACGCGACGGTAACGCGAGCGGATGCGCTGCGCGCTGGTGATCGCGCGTCGGCGATGGCGTTGGGGGTGGTCGCGGTGGCCGGCCTGTATGTGGCCTACTTCAAGAGTGTCCAACTTGGCGGCGCCGCGCTCTCGGCCATTTTGCTGTACTCCGCCCCCGTGTGGGTCGCGATCGGCACCTATCTCGTGTTCCGTGAGCGCGTCCGACCGCGCGAAGCAGCGGCGTTACTCTTCACGCTGGGCGGGGTGGTGCTTGTCGCCCTATTCCCGGCTACCGGCAATGCTGACCTGCAGGCCACCCCGGCCGCAGTCGCGTGGGGACTCGGCTCCGGCGTCGCCTACGCCGCGTACTTTCTCCTCGGTCGATCCCTATTCGGGAAGAACGCGCCGGCCCGCGTCATGTCGTGGGCCCTCGCCACGGGCGCCGTTGTGCTCGCCCCCTTTGTGCAGTGGGGCGCGTTTACGTGGCGCGCGTGGGCGGCGATCGCCTTTCTCGCTTCCGTGGCGACTTACGGCGCATACCTGTCGAATGCCAATGGCCTGCGCCTCATCGGCCCGTCCCGGGCGTCGACAATCGCCACGCTGGAGCCGGTCTTGGCGGTCATCGCCGCGTATTTCCTCTGGGGAGAGCAATTGTCGAGCGTCGGCATCGTGGGCGCGGTGGCCGTCATCGGCGGCGTCGTGCTTGCGGCACGCGAACGCTAGTTCACCGTGTAATCGTCGGCGCCTTCCGGAACGTTACGGCGTCTTGGCGCACAGATGCGTAAGCGCCACGTCGGCGACCGAGCCTTTGCCGACAGGTCCGAAGCCGGGGATCTTGACCACGCGGTGCATGCCCTCACGTTTTCCGGCGTCGTCGAGATAGTACCAACTTTCCTTGGTGGCCACGGTTTTCTGCGCGCAGTTGTACATGCCGATCGTGCGCGATGACTTCAGCTCGCCCTTCGGGTGCTTGAGCGGTGGCACCAGCGCGACCCGAATAGTGGCCGTCACGACCGCTCCTTCGCGAGACACAGAGCGCGTTTCGAGAAAGACCGGGGTGGGCGTTCCGACCGACGTTTTGCCGATTTCCTGGCGTGCGACGGAGCGCTGCGCCGCTAGGGCTGTCGGCGATGTGCCGATCGCGAGCACGACGCCGGCGCCAACGAGCGCGCGGGCTCGTGCAGTGCGAGAGTACGGTTTGAACATGATCACTTGCGACGTCGTGCGGTGGAGTCGGGGACGAACTCGAAGGGAAGCTGCATGACCTGCTGCACCGGCTTCCCGCGTTTGAACGCCGGGGTAAACCGCTGGTCGCGCACGGCGCGACGTACCGGCTCGACAAACAGTCGGTGCGTGGTGGTGACGGCGCTGAATGTTTCCATCACCGCCTCACCGCTGGGCGACACGATGAACTCGGCGAGCACACGTCCCGGTGTCTGTGCTTCGAAGAGCGAGTCGGGGTAAATGGGGCGCACGAGATTGAAGGAGTCCGGGCTCGCCGTCAGGTCGACATCGGTCACCACGAAGGCGCTGCCGCCTTCAAGGAGCGCGGTGATGCGCTCGGTGGGTGTCGGCTCGTCTTTCTTGCGTTTCTTTTCGCGCAGCTCACCGCGTTTGGACCAGAGAATGATCGTCCCGCAGGCGCTGCTCATGCGTTGATTACCCTGAAACTCCACGGGTACGCTGGCTGCGCCGCTGTAGACTTCCACGCCGTCAAAGCTTCGCGCGTCGAATGCGTCGAGATCCACTTCGCCGGCGTACAGCGGTTGGCCGTCGAGCCACACCAGCGGCGCGCAGCGGCTGCCGCGCATGCGCACGACATTCTGAAATCCACGCGTTTCGATGCGGAGACCGGGGATCATCCGAAAGATGTCAGAAAGATTCGTGCTGTTGCGCCGTTCGATATCGGTGGCCGTGAAAAAGCGCCCGCTGCCGTAACCCATCCGGCTATAGAAACCTGCCAAGTGACCCGTGATGTCGCGGCGGCCAAGCACCTTGACGGTGGTGAGTTCAACCGCGATGCGCTCGAGGCGCACCGTGGCGTTCGTGGGCTCTGCGCCGCCGACGGTCACGCGTACCGAATCGGGACGGTACCCGATGCGCTTGGCGACCAACCATACCGTTCCAGACGGCACGCGGGCCGCGGCAAAGCCGCCATTTTCATCCGACTCCACTGCCGCGGAGGTTCCACCATTCGGCACCACGAGGCGAACCTGGGCACCGACAATGGGCAACCCCAGTGCACTCAGTACAGTGCCCTTCACCGTGCCGGTCCCCGTCGCGGACTGCGCGGAGAGCGCCGAGCCGACGAACGCCGTTGCCGCCATTGCGCAGCGGAGCGCGAGCAATCTGGGCATAGGAAGAACGAGTCGCGGGGGAAGGTCGCCGGCACTGGCCGCACGCGCGGCCTTGTGCAGACGCATCAGGCAGCTACGATGAATCATGACTCTCGCCCTCCGGTGGAGCAAGCTCAGGCTGATGGCGGCGGTGCTGGTGAGCATCGCGGCCTCCGCGTGTACCCCGCTGCGTCGTACCGTTCCCCCCGACGAACTGCCCCAGCGCGCGGTGCTGGCACTCGACGGCGTGGACTACCGGGATGTGCAGGACGCGCGAGCGCGGGGGAAGTTCGCTTCATTCAATGAACCGGGACGGCTGATCTCGACGTTCCCGTCCATCAGCGACGTGGCCTGGCACGCCATCTTTGGCGTGTATCCGCCTGCCGGGTACCAGCGGGTGTTCTACAGTACGCGCCACAATGCCGTGCTCGGCGACGCGCTCTCGGCCATCAGCCCGATCGAGTACGAAGAGCGCATGGATTACGCCTTCGACACCAAGTTTCACCATCTCGGCGCGTATCTGATCTCATCGCCGGTTGCCCGGCGCGAGGTCGACACCGACATCGAGAATATTCTTTCGTCTCGCGGTCGACGCACCGTGTACCTGTACAATGTGGGCCCCGACGCGCTGCAGCATACGCGGGGAGAGATTGGCCCGTATCTCGATCATCTCGATGCCAAGCTCACCGAACTGCAGTCGCGATATCGCGCGCGGACCGGGCGTACCTTGGAGATTGTGCTGCTTTCCGACCATGGTCACAACCGCGGGCTCGATGCGCAGTTCGTTCCGATCATTGAAGCGTTGGCTGCGCACGGATTTACCGCTGCACGTGCCATCACCGCCTCGAACCACATCGCGTTCAGTGTCGACGGGGTGACGACCGGGTTCGGTGTGTTCTGTCATGCGGATTCCGTGCAGCGGGTCGCCGGATTGCTGGCCGATGTACCGGGCGTCGATCTGGTGACACGGCAACAGTCCGATTCGCTCTTTTTCGTTGAGCGTGCGATCAAGGGGCCGGACGGCACTATGCGTCGCGCCGAAGGGCGCGTGTCGTGGCGCGTCCGTCGCGACAGCGCACAGTTCGGGTATCAGTCCATCACGGGCGATCCGCTGGCGCTGGCAGAGGTGCAGGCGCGTATGCGAGCCGACGGCGTGCTCGATGCTGACGGGTTCGCTACCGCCGACGTATGGACACGGTACACCGCCGCCGCCAGGTATCCGGTAGCCGTCGTGCGAATCGTGCACGGGCATCTCCGCGCTGCGCGAAATGCAGCGCCCATTCTCGTGTCGCTCGACGATAAGTATCGTGTCGGGTTGGGGATGGTATCGGTCGCCAATCGTATGCGCCCCCTCGGGGGAACGCACGGCGCGCTCAGTGCGACGAATGCCACCGGCATCGTCATGAGCAACACGATCACGCCGCACGACGATCTCGCGATGTCGGTGCGAACGCAGTTCGGCGGGTTTGATGACTTGCGCGACGCCAAAGTGGTTAACCCGCAGCTCGACATCATCAGCATCGATATGCTCCGCGACGACCGTCTGCAGGCGTCGCAATGGCGCGGTGTCGTCACGTTGCCAGACACCGGAGCAGTGGCCGTGCTCTCGCTGCCCCCGCGCTACCGACAATGGGCAGCCAAAGCCTCGCAGCTCCGCATCGAAGTCCGCCGCCGCGACCAGGGGCGCGACGGTGGCACCTTGGTCCGGAGTACTGTGGTGCCCTTCGACAGTACGGCGCGCAACAGCGAGGGAAGCCGGTGGGCCTGGACGGCGCAGGCATTCGGCGTCACCGGGCTCACGGCGGGCGAGCAATACACCGTGCGCGTGCAGCTGGAACGGACGAGGCGCACCGGTGACGGCGTGGTGATCGAACGTGCGCAGACCGTGCTGACTGCCGTGCTTACCGCTGCCCGCGACGGGATTCCCTGGGCGTATTGACCGAACGCCGCTGGCCGCGAGTGCTGGAAGGCGAAGCCTCGGGAAGGCACGTCGCCCACTGGGCTCTGTTGCCACGCGAGTCCCGCGCGTAACATCTGGGGCGACCGCCGCCAGTGCCTGGTGGCGCGCCCCGCCTTTTCACGCTCTCCCCGAGTCGTCTTCATGAAGGTCTACCTCCGACGTCTGCGCCGCCTGCGGCGCACGCAAGTCGCTGGACTTGCCATGGCCGCGCTGGCCGCGCCAGTCGGCGCGCAGTCACCCACCAGACTGTTGCGTACACCGAGTGTCAGCGCGCAACACATCGCATTCGCGTACGCCAACAACGTGTGGGTCGTCGAGCGCGCGGGTGGTGTCGCGCGCCGTCTCACGAGTTTTCAAGGGCAGACGCAAAACCCCAAGCTGTCGCCCGACGGGAAGCTCGTGGCGTTCAGCGCCGAGTATGCGGGGAACACCGATGTGTACGTGGTGCCCGTCGAAGGCGGACAGCCGCGCCGTCTCACGTGGCACCCCTCGGCCGACGTGGTGCAAGGGTGGGCCCCCGACGGCAAGTCGGTCATGTTCGCGTCGCCGCGCGCGACGTGGGCGCCGAATGCCGCGCCGCGTTTCTGGACGGTGCCGGCGGAAGGCGGTGTGGAAAGCGCGATGCCCATGCCGCGCGCCAATCAGGGCAAGCTGTCGCCCGATGGTAATCGTGTGGCGTATCGCATGCCGTCGTCGTGGGACGAAGAGCGCCGCAACTATCGAGGCGGTCAGAACAAGCCCATTTGGATTCTCGATCTCAAGTCGTTCGCGCTCGACACCACGCCCTTTGCGGGCAGCAAGGAAATGGACCCGGTGTGGGTGGGGAACGCCGTGTACTTCCTGTCGGATCGTGACGGCGTGGCGAACGTCTGGTCCTATGACCTGTCGTCGAAGAAGCTGACGCAGGTGACGCGCTTCAAGGACTTCGATGTGAAGTCGATCGATGCCGCGGGGAGTACCGTGGTGTTCGAGCAAGCCGGGTACATTCACGAGCTCGACGCGCGGAGCGGGACGGCGAAGATCGTGAGCATCACCGCCGCCGGTGATTTCCCGTGGATGATGCCGTCGTGGAAGGATGTGTCGGCGCGCATCACGAGCCTTGCGCTGTCGGCGACGGGCAAGCGTGCCGCCGTCGAAGCGCGCGGCGAAGTGTTCACTGTCCCTGCCGAAAAGGGTGACGTGCGGAACATGACGCGCACGGGTGGCGCAGCGGAGATCTCGCCGGTGTGGTCGCCCGACGGAAAGAGTGTGGCGTACTTCAGCGATGAGTCGGGTGAGTATCAGCTTGTGATCGCGCCGCAGGATGGGTTGGGTGCCAAGCGCACCATCTCGCTGCCCGAGCCGAGCCGTCCGTATTTCCCCACGTGGTCGCCGAACGGTCGCACGATCGCGTTTCAGGATTCGCACTTCCGCATCTGGCTCGTGGACATCGCGACCGGTAATGCCAAGGTGGCCGACACCGATCCGTATTTCATGGCGGATCGCTCGGTCGTGCCGGTGTGGAGCCCCGATTCGCGCTATCTCGCGTATCCCAAGCGTCTCAAGTCGCTGTTCCGTGCGCTGTTCGTCTACGACGTGGAGACCGGCGCCGTCAAGCAGATCACCGATGGTCTCGCGGATGTGACGAGCCCGGCGTGGGATGCGAGCGGCAAGTACCTGTGGTTCTTCGCGAGCACCAACTTCGCGCTGAACTCGTCGCTGCTCGACATGACCAAGTACGACCGTCCGGAAACGCGCGCGTTGTACATGGCCATTCTATCCAAGTCTGAGCCGTCGCCGTTGCTTCCCGAGAGCGACGAAGAAGCTGCGCGCACGGGTGGCGCACCGCGCGACAGTACGGCGGCGCCGATGGCTCCGCGTGCGCGTCCAGACAGCGCGGCCGCTGGTGCGCGCGCGGGTGATGCGATGCCTGCGGCGCCGCGTCCCATCCGCATTGATTTCGACGGGATCCAGCAGCGCATCGTGGCGGTGCAGGGACTCATCGAGCGCGACTATGCCGGCCTGCGTGCCGGACCTGCAGGGACCGTGTTCTTCCTCGAGCCGATGCCCGCGACCGGCACGACCGGCGGGCCGGGCGCCGGCGGCGGCAACACGTTGCATCGGTTCCAACTCTCGGCGCGTCGTGCCACGCCGTTCGCCATGGGTGTCGCGCAGTTCACCGTGAGTGCCGATGGACGCAAGTTGCTGTATCGCACGGGTGGACAGGCGGGTGGGCTCTATCTCGTGGATGCCGACCGCACCATTCCGCAGGCGGGGCAGGGGCGTCTCAACGTGGCGCTGCGGGCGTATATCGATCCGCGCGAGGAGTTCCGTCAGATCTTCAACGAAGGGTGGCGCAATCAGCGCAACAACTTCTACGTGAAGAATCTGCACGGCACGGATTGGCCGGCCATGAAAAAGGTGTATGAGCCGTTGCTCGCGCACGTGAATCACCGCGCCGATCTGAACTACCTGATCGACAACATGGGTGCCGAAACGGCGATCGGGCACTCGTACGTACGCGGCGGCGATTATCCGGAAGTGCCGAACGGCAGCGGTGGTCTGCTCGGTGCCGACTTCGCGGTGGAGAACGGCCGCTATCGTCTCGCGCGCATTTACGACGCGGAAAGCTGGAACCCCGAGTTGCGTGCGCCTCTGGCAACGCCGGGGGTGAACGTGTCGCGCGGCGATTACATCCTCGCCATCAACGGCGTGGAGCTGCGGGCGCCGGACAACATCTATCGTCTGCTCGACGGCACGGCCAACCGTCAGACGGTGCTCACCGTGAACAGTCGCCCCGATATGCAAGGCGCGCGCACCATCACGGTGTTGCCGCTCGCGAACGAGCAGGGGCTGCGCACCCGCGCGTGGGTGGAATCGAACCGTCGCTACGTGGACAGCGTGTCCAACGGCAAGCTGGCCTATGTGTATCTCCCCAACACCGGACAGCCGGGCTACACGAGCTTCAATCGCTACTACTTCGCGCAGCAGGACCGGCAAGGCGTCGTGGTGGATGAACGCTTCAACGGCGGCGGCTCGGCGGCCGACTACATCGTCGACCTGCTCGGTCGCGATTACGACGGCTACTTCAACAATCCCGTCGGCGAACGGTATCCGTTCACGAGCCCCGCGAACGGCATCTGGGGCCCGAAGGTCATGATCATCAACGAAATGGCCGGATCTGGCGGTGATCTCATGCCGTACATGTTCAAGCGTCGCAAGCTCGGCCCGCTGGTGGGAGCGCGCACATGGGGTGGCCTCGTGGCCACGACGGACACGCCGCCGTTCGTGGACGGTGGCTCCATGATCGCACCGCGCTTCGGTTTCTTCTCGCGCGAGAACAAGTTCGCCGTCGAGAACGAAGGGGTGGCGCCGGACATCGACGTGGAGAATTTCCCGAAAGACGTGATTGGTGGACGCGATCCCCAGCTCGAGCGCGCCACACAGGAAGCGATGCGTCTGCTCGGCACGTACAAGGACGATCGGCTCAAGACCGAACCGACGGCACCCGTGTGGGGACGTCGCGGCGGGAAGTGAACCTGACCGCTGAAGTTCGGTAGTCAGCAGAACTGCTCGCACGGAGGCATCCAAGGTTGGGAGGCCCCGGAGCCTACTTCACGATTCCCGTGGGGTAGGCTCCGGGGCCTCAGTTTCTCCCGTGCCTCCGTGAGCGCTGTTCAACGATTTCCGTGCTGATGTGTACTTTCATGCATCATGCCGAACTTTCGTATCTGGAACCGCAAGCTGCATCGGTGGGGCGCCATTGCGACGGCGCTCCCTTTTCTGGTCGTGCTGGGCACGGGGCTGCTCTTGCAGCTCAAGAAACAGATTACGTGGGTGCAGCCGGCGGAGCAGCGTACGGCGAATAGGGTGCCGAGCGTGAGCATGCAGCAGATCTTCGACGCGGCGAGCTCCGTGCCGCAGACGGAGATCCGCTCGTGGGACGACATCGATCGTCTCGACGTGCGCCCTGGGAAAGGCATCGTGAAAGTGGCGGCCGTCAATCACTGGGAAGTGCAAGTCGATCTTGCCTCAGGCAAGGTGCTGCAGTCGGCCTACCGCCGGTCGGATCTCATCGAGCAGATGCACGATGGCTCGTGGTTTCACGAGATCGCCAAGCTCTGGGTGTTTCTGCCATCGGCCGTCGTGGTGCTTGGATTGTGGGTGACCGGGATCTATCTGTTCCTGCTACCGTTCCGGGCGCGTGCCAAGAAGCGTGAGCGGCATGCCGACGCCTGAGCATGGCATCGAGACCAGCGGGAAAGCGGTGCTCCGCTGGATGTGGCAGCGCGCCCGCGCGCGGTTGCCGCGACCACCAGCGGCGCCGCTGCGCCCGGTCGCGCCGGCTCTCGATTTTCTCCATGCCAATCGCAGCGATCCGTCTCTGACGTGGATAGGCCATTCGTCGCTGCTGCTGCAGATGGGCGGGGCCAATCTGCTCTTCGATCCGGTGTTCAGTCGCGTGGCGTCGCCCGTGCGCTTCGCCGGACCGCGCCGGCATCAGCCGCCGGGGCTGACCCTGGAACAACTGCCGTCCATCGACGCGGTGCTGTTGTCGCACAATCACTACGATCATCTGGATCGGCCGTCGGTCCGAGCCCTCGCCCGCCAGTCTGGGGGCGCGCCGCGCTTCATCGTGCCGCGCGGCACCGAGCAGTGGTTTGCGCGCAACCTGCCTACCACGCGCGGCGTACGACCGCACATCGAGCCGCTCGACTGGTGCAGCGAAACCACCTTGCCACAGTCGCTCACCGTGCACTTCGAACCCGTGCAGCATTGGTCGAATCGTTCGGGATTCGATCGAAACAAGTCATTGTGGGGCAGCTACGTCGTGCTGCATCCCTCCTTTCGTTTCTGGTTCTCCGGTGACTTGGGGTACTCGCAGGCGCCTTCGCGCATTGGAGAGAAGCACGGACCGTTCGACGCTGCGGCCATTGCGATTGGCGCCTATGAACCGCGCTGGTTCATGAAGGCGCAGCATGTGAACCCCGACGAGGCCGTGCAGGTCATGCTCGATGTGCGCGCCAAGCAGGCAATCGGTGTGCATTGGGGGACCTTCGCACTGACCGACGAACCGCTGGACCAGCCGCCCATCGATCTTGCCAACGCGCTGGCGACGCGCGGCATCTCTGCGGAGCGCTTCCGCGTGCTGCGGCACGGGGAAACGCTCCGCTACTGAAATCAGTCCGTCGACCCGGTGGCGTTCTCGGGGCGATTGCTGAGATACACGAGTAACGGCGGACAGCCCATGAACAGCGTGGCGGGCCACCAGAGCATCGAGCGTCCGCTGCGGCGCAGATCACGCCAGAGCCACGTCAGGACCAGCGCCGTGAACACTCCCATGTCGTTCCAGGCCATGAAGACCATGGGGTCTTGCCGCAACGTCATCCACGCGTGGCTGAGCCCTGCAGCGACGGATCCGTGCTGTTGCATCCACGTGTAGAACGACCACTGCTCGTAGGCGAAGAAGAGCAGGGCCAGCGTGACCAGCACAATGCGCCGCATCAACCGGGCGGCCGGTCGTACTGTTCGGTGGGAAGCGCGAAGGCTTTCTTGAGCGCCGGGTCGCCGTTGATGCCGACGACGCGCTGCGCGATGTAGTCGCCAACGACGGGTCCGAATTTGAACCCTTCGGCCTGACCGAGTCCGGCGATCCACGCATTCGTGGTCTCTGGGACGTGATCGACGATGAAGTTCTGGTTCACGCTCGATTCGTAGTGGCAGGCCCGCGTTTCGAGCAGCGGCGCGTTGGCGAGGATCGGAAATCGCGCGGCCAGAAACCGTCGGGCGCCATCCACGCGGTCCTGATTGGTCCACCGTGAGCTGAGATCGGGATCTTGCAGCGTCGGGTCGGCCGCTGCCGGTGTGGGTGTCGGTGCGGCGGTACCTGCCGGCGGCGCCGGCGGCGTCGGCGGCGCGATCGCGCCACGCACGCGAAAACCGCGGCTGTCGACGGGGAGCATGGGCCACCCGGTGACGCCCGGAAAGTTGAAGCTCGGCAGGTTGGGAAACTGAAAGCGTGTGTCGCCCTGCGGCACGCCGAAGTACAGAGCGTGTCCAATGGGGATACGCGCCCGGTTCTCCATGTACGGAAACAGCTTGCGGAGCCACGGCCCGCAGGCGAATACGTAGGCATCGCCACGGATGACGGTGCCGTTGTCGAGAATCACGCCATCCATCTTCCCGTTCACGATGGGCCCGGGGCGCACCCGGCCGATCACGAGTTCGGCGCCGAGCTTCTGGGCAATGGCGGCGACTGCCTGCGTCGCGGCGCGGCAGCGCACGACGCCAGCATCGGGCTCGGTGATCGCGACGGTGATGTCATCGGCCTTGATGACAGGCCAGCGCTTGCGCGCTTCGTCGCCGGTGAGCACTTCGTGGCGGACGTTATTGGCCTTCCACAGGTCGATCGTCTTGGTGATGAACGGCTCGCGGGTGGCGCGCATGATGACGTCGCCGGTTTCGTGGAAGAACGAAGTGCGGAAGGGCTTGGCCCATTCCTCCTCGAAGAGCTTCCAGCGTCCGATCGCGGTCCGTGCCCACGGCGTCCAGAGTTCGCCGGTGGCGCGGTCGCCGTACGACGAACGGATGCCGCGCGTCTCGTCCCCACTGGTGGAGCGGGAGTTCCCCGGGCCGTACTGGTCGATGAGGGTGACCTTCACGCCGCGTGTGCGGAGGTGATACGCGGTCCATCCCCCCCAGGCGCCGGCGCCGACGATCACGACATGGGTGCTGCTCTCGGCGGTGCCGCGTCCGCGTTCAACGCCTTTGGCGGGTGCCGCCGGAAAGGCGACTGGCGGTGCGCAGCCGGTGGCGAGGAGGGCACCGGCGCTGGCGCCGGCGATGCGCAGAAAATCGCGGCGAGGGAGCGCGGCGTCCGTCGGCGGCACGTCCAGGTGGCGGGTGTCCTCGCCGGCAGGATGCGGCGTCGTGAGGCACTCGGGAACATCCGGGGTATCAGAAGCGTCCATTCGCCGAAAATGTCGGTCAACCGGCGGGCTCGCAATGCGCACGGCCCCGTTCCAGGTAGATCGTTGGGCCTTGCCAGCGAAATGCCTTCCTCGCACGTTCCTCTGCTATGCCTCGCACTTCCAAATTCTCCGGACTTTTCCTGCTCGGCGTCGTGGCGACGAGCGTTTTCGCGGCGGCGCGCATCACGGCGCAGCAGCCTCTCGCCCCCGGCTATGCCCTGCGGGACGGGAAAGACACGGTGCCGATGTACAGCGACTCGCAGGCGACGGCCGGACAGGCCGTCTGGACGAAGACCTGCTCCGAGTGCCACGAGTCGAAAGACGTGACCGGGGCGGATTTCCGCACCAAGTGGGCCGGGCAGCCGGTCTTCACGTTGTTCGAACAGATTCGGACGACGATGCCCGACGGCAATCCTGGCTCGCTGCCGAAGGAAGACTATGCGGCCGCCATGGCGTACATCTTCAAGTTGAATGGCCTCACGCCGGGCGCAGCGCCTTTCACCCCGGATTCGGTGGCGCTCGCCACGGTGAAGCTGATCCTGCCGCCGGCGCCACCGTCGCCCTGACGGCTGTCGCAGCCTCGCTGGTCATGAAAGCGGCCCCCGGTGACGCCGGGGGCCGCTTTCTTGTTGTGAATTTCGACGGCGGGAACTTTTGTGCACGGATCTGTGGGATTTAACGCTTTGAAGTGCGCAAAAGTATTGACAGCATGGAATGCCGGTCGTAGCGTCCCTCCCGTTCGCGTTTCGTCACAGTTGTTCCGGAATCGTGTTGTTGGCATGCTGCACCGTTTGTGTGCGCAGCCTGACCGTTCCGGTGTGCGTGCCGCGGACATCGCTGTACATCAACCGCATCACTCCCGCCTCACTGCGCGCGCGTCTTCCGCGTACGCTCCCGACATATCGCCACGACGTCCTGCACGTGGGCCGTCCGGCAACAACACGAGTTTGCGGAGCGCTGTCTGGCTCTGCGCTTGAAAGTGGCATGACCAACGGACCGTCTCCCCTTCTGGTGGAGCGGGGCGTTGGGGTCATGTCATGGCCGGTCACAATATCGTGTGGCCGGCAGGTGATCCTGAGATGGGGAGTCACGAGATGCGATTGTTCGTACCCGCTGCGTTCGCACGTGGCGAGCGAGGCTGCTCGCCACCACACGCCACATCATTCCGCGCGCCTGTG
Source organism: Gemmatimonadaceae bacterium (assembly GCA_947457545.1). Taxonomy (GTDB): domain Bacteria; phylum Gemmatimonadota; class Gemmatimonadetes; order Gemmatimonadales; family Gemmatimonadaceae; genus Gemmatimonas. The sequence goes on along the minus strand of CANGXD010000013.1, from coordinate 21,064 downwards.
ATGCGCCGTCTGGCCACATCACTTCTTGCGGTCGTGGCGGCCGTGGGACTGGCAACGCCGCCCTCCTTGTCCGCACAGGGCGCCGGTGGCACCGTCACCGGTCGCGTGACCGACGGCGCCACCGGGCAGCCGATCCAGCAGGCCCGCGTGCTGGTGCAAGGCACGCAGGTCGGTTCGCTGACCGCGGAAAACGGCCGCTACACCCTGCGCGTCCCGACGAGCGGGGCGGTTGTGCTCGAAATCAGTCGCATTGGCTACGAAGCCAAGAAGGTGACCGTGACGATCAGCGGCACGGCGCCTGTTACACAGGACGTGGCGCTCACGCAGGCTGCCTTCTCGCTGTCTGCCGTCGTCACGACGGTGACGGGCCAGCAGCGTAAGGTCGAACTGGCCAACGCCACCACGCAGATCGCCGTGGCCGAAAAGGTCGCGGAGTTGCCGGTGTCGAACATGGGCCAGCTGCTCTCCGGCCGTGCGGCCGGTGTGCAGGTCGTGTCGGCGGGTGCCACGGGTGCCGGTTCGCGTATCCGTATTCGCGGTCAGGCGTCGCTGTCGCTCTCCAACGATCCGGTCGTGATCATCGACGGCGTGCGTATGACCGCTAACGCCGGTAGCTCCTCCATCGGTGTCGGTGGTTCCACGCCCTCGCGTCTCGATGACCTCAACCCCGAGGAAATCGAAAACATCGAAGTGGTGAAGGGCCCCTCGGCGGCCACGCTGTACGGCACGGAAGCGGCCAACGGCGTTATCAACATCACCACCAAGCGCGGCAAGGCGGGCAAGACCCGCTGGAACGTGTACACGGAAAACGGTGCGATCACCGATCCGAACACGTACCCGCTCATGTACTACGGCTGGGGCACGCAGCTCAGCGGCGCCGCGGCCGGTACGCGCGTCCGCTGCCCCGCCATCTCGATCGCGGCGTCCATCTGCCGCGCCGACAGCCTTCGCGTGGGTAACGCGTTCCTCATCGACAGCTTGTCGCCGGTCGATCAGGGCGCCCGCCAGCAGTACGGCATGCAGGTGTCGGGTGGCACCGAAAAGGTGCAGTTCTTCGTGTCCGGCGAAACGGAAGTCGAAACGGGCATCTACAAGATGCCGGACATCGAAATCAACCGCCTGAAGACCGAACGGGGTGTTTCGAGCATTCCGTCCAGTCAGGTTCGCCCGAACGCACTCGATCGCAACAGCTTGCGCGCCAACGTGACGGCGCAGATCACCCCCAAGGCGACGTTGCTGGTCTCCACGAGCTACATCAACAGCCGTCAGCGCCTTCCGCAGAATGAAGACAACGGCAACGGCCTCATGGTCGGTATGCTCGGTGGTGAGTGGCGTGAAGACCTGGTCGACGGCCGTGGTGTCAAGCTGCTCGGCTATCGCGCGTTCCCGATGGGCGACATCCTCTCGCGTACGACCAGCCAGTCGATCAACCGCTTCATCAACAGCGTGCAGCTGCAGTACAACCCGATCAGCTGGCTCACCACCCGCGCCACGATCGGTTCCGACTTCACGTCGCGCAGCGATCTCGGCATCAACCTGTTCGATCAGAGCATTCTCGGCGTGAATCGCGTTGGCCAGATCAGCGCCAACCGCGCCGAAATCAACCAGCAGACGGTCGATCTCGGTGGTACGGCGAACAAGCAGGTGTTCCCGTGGCTGAACTCGAAGACCTCCGTGGGTATGCAGTACATCCGCAACTCCTTCGGTCAGTCGGAAGGCACCGGCCAGTCGTTGCCCCCGGGCGCGACCACCATTACGGCCGCCGCCGTGCGCAACGCGTCGCAGTCGTTCGATGAGCGTCGTACGCTTGGCTACTACCTCGAGCAGGTGTTCTCGGTGAACGAGAAGCTCTTTATTACCGCCGGTGTGCGCCGCGACGCGGCCAGCGCCTTTGGTAAGGACTTCCGCGCCGTCAACTATCCAAAGGTCGGCGCCTCGTGGGTGGTGTCGGACCAGGGCTTCTTCCCGACCACCACCTGGATCAACACGCTGCGTCTGCGTGCCACGTACGGTGCCTCCGGCCAGATCCCTGGCGCGACCGACGCGCTCCGCTTTTTCTCGCCGTTCGCTACAACCATCTCCGGACAGGCGGATCAGCCGGGCGTGACGCTCGGCGCGCTGGGTAACTCCACGCTCCGCCCTGAGTATTCGGCCGAAACGGAAGCGGGCTTCGACCTCACCATGTTCGATGGCAAGTCGAATGTCGAGCTCACGTACTATGACAAGAACACCACCGACGCGCTCATCGAGCGTCGTGTGGCTCCGTCCATTGCCGGCGTGACGTCGCGTTTCGAGAACATCGGCAACGTGCGCAATTCCGGTCTGGAAATCGTGTACAACCAGAAGGTGATCTCGAGCGACAAGCTCGGCTTCGACTTCGTGCTCACCGGGTCGACGAACAAGAACGAGCTCATCACCCTCGGTGAAGGCGTGAGCCCGATTCCGTCTGGTAACCGTAACACGCAGCTCAACTCGCCGGGCTTCCCGCTGTATGGCTTGTGGGGCCGCACGTACACGTACAACGACGCGAACGGCGACGGCATTCTGGTCGCGGGTGAGATGACGTACGGCAACAACACGTTCATCGGACCCAGCTTCCCCACGCGCGAAGTGGCGTTCACCCCCTCGCTCGAACTGTTCGGCCGCAAGCTGCGCATCTCGGGCCAGATGGACTCCAAGTGGGGCATGAAGAAGCTCAACAACACCAAGCGCCACCAGTGCCAGGCCGGTATCTCCTGCCAGGGCTTGTACGCCGGTGCGCCGCTCGAAGAGCAGGCGAAGGCCGTCGCGGCCGCCGCGTCGATCTTCACCGGCTTCTACGAAGACGGGTCGTTCACGCGCTTCCGCGAGCTCTCGATGTCGTATCAGATGCCGAACAGCTGGGCCAAGGCCCTCAAGGCCGAGCGCTGGAATGTCGTGCTCACCGGCCGTAACCTGGGCGTCTGGACGCCGTTCACGGGTGTCGACCCCGAAACCACCGTTGGCAACGGCGACGCGCGCGGTAACGAAGAGTTCTTCTCGACGCCGCCGATGCGCTACTTCACGTTCCGCATGAACTTCAACTTCTGATCGAGGCGAGCACGCTTCTATGCGATTCCCATTCGTGACTCGTCGATTCATCCGTCCGGCGAGTGCTGCATTCCTCGCCGTCGGTGTGGCGGCGGGCTGTTCCACCGATACGCTCGAGATCACCGATCCCGACGTCCTCAATGTTGGTGACTATGCCACCACCGCCGGCGCTGGGCCGCTGCGGTTGGGCGTGGTCGCGGACTTCCAGAACGTCTACAGCGGCAACGCCAGTCTGGAGAACATGATCGTCGTGACCGGCAACGTGTCCGACGAGTTGTACTCCACGGATACGTTCGACGGCCGCCTCTTTCCGAACCAGCGGGCGATGAACAACAATCTGCCCGAAATGGACACGTTCTACCGCAACCTGCATCGTGTGCGGGCGGGCGCGACGCGTACGATCAACGTGCTCCGCAAGGTGGCGCCAACGCCCGTGCAGAACATCGGTGAGATGTACGGCGTCCGCGGCTTCACCGAGACGTTCTTCGCCGAAGCGTACTGCTCCGGCGTGCCGTTCTCCGAGGAGACCGATTCGGGTACCGAGTTCGGCACCCCGCAGACCACGGTGCAGATCTACGCCCGCGCCCTCGCCAGCTTCGACTCGGCGCTGGCCAGTGCCGGCACTGACGCGCGCGTGCAGAACATTGCCCGTATCGGTCGTGCGCGTGTGCTGCTCAACCAGGGTCGCTTCGACGATGCCGCGGCCGCCGTGGCGGCGGTGCCCACGACCTTCGCGTGGGTGACGGCGCACTCCGTCGCGTCGCCTCGCCAGGAGAATGGCATGTGGAACGCGCTGACGGTGGCGAATTCCCGCTATGCCATCGTGTTGCCTGACGCGAACGGTCGCGGCGAGGGGCTCAACGGTGTCGCCTTCCTGACGACGCCCGCCGATCCGCGTATCCCGTGGGTGGCATCCACGCGTACGGGGTTCAACGGCTCCAGCCGCAACCTCCCCACGCAGCTCAAGTACGACCGTTCCACGGGAGCCGTGGTGGCGAACGGCGTCGAGGCGCGCCTCATCGAACTCGAGGCACGTTTGCGTCGCGACACGCCGGCCGATCGTGAAGCGGTGTTCGCAGGGCTGAACAACCTGCGCGCCACGGCGATCTCGCCGGCCATGCCCGCGTTGGCGGGCTCGGCGCCCGCCACGCAGGAAGCCGCCGTTTCGCTGCTCTTCGAGGAGCGGGCCAAGTGGCTCTATCTCACCGGCCACCGTCTGGGCGACCTCCGTCGTCTCGTGCGGCAGTACGGTCGTGCGGCCAACACGGTATTCCCGACGGGCAACCTGCCGTCGCCGTTGGCCGGTGTGTACGGCAACGATGTCAATCTTCCCATCCCCTTCGACGAACAGAACAATCCGAAGGCGCCGGGCGGGTGCATCGACCGCAACCCGTAACGGGTTAGGGTAGCAAAAGGAGCGGCCGTCAGACGAGAGTCTGGCGGCCGCTTTTGCGTTGTCGTGGTCGTGGGCGGGGGCGTCGAATGGTCCGCATCGTCGGCCGGCCTCCTTGGTTCGGCGTGTGCCGCAAGCGCAATGCGGCGATACGACAAGTCAGGAGGCCCGGGCGGGGTGCCCGGTCTGGCGCGCGTCTGAGGGGGTGACGCCGGCGCCGGCGAGCCTTGCGAGCCTAGGCGCCCGGCCACCCCCGAAGTGGCGCGACAGGCCGGGTACCCCGCCCGGGCCGACCAGCCGCCACGCCAACCGCAGTGTCAGCGCCCGCTAGCCGCCCGACCCAAGTCCACGGCCTTGAACCCCTGGTCGCCCCAGCCGATCACGAACACGCTGAACCCTTCCTTCATGCGCTTCTCGATGTCCGGCGCGCCGGCCGGGTACCCGCACGGCACCTTGTACTCCTTGCACGCCGAGAGCACCGACTGAATCGCCGCTTCCCATGCCGCTTCGTCGAACTTGCGCTGGCCGCTCGCGTCGGTCGTGGTGAACACGCCACGCAGCGTCCCGGCACCCGGGAAGAGCACGCCCACACCAGGCACCGCGGCAATCTCGCGAATGTGCGACAGTCCTTCCTTGCTCTCCACGATCGTGAAGTTGTACAGCTCCCCCTTGGGGTTGAGCGGCCACAAGTCGGCGCGCTCCTTGTACTCCTTCTCGCTCATGCCCCAACGCGCTGGCGCGTTGCCCACATCGTCCGAACGCGTACCGCCCTTCGACTTGAAGCGGAGCGCAGCGATCCCCTGACGAAGCTCGGCTGCATTCAGCACGTCGACGAACACGATGCCGTTCACCCCTTCGTTGAGCTGCTTCCCGATGCGCGCCACCGCGGCCGCCGGGTCGGGGGCAATCTCCATCGTCTTCACGAAAATGGGATGCGAGAAGCGCGGGTTCTTCCCCTTGGAGAGCGCACCGCCCGTGTCCATGGCCTTGGCGAATTCCGTGAATAGCGGAAACGTCTGTTCGAAGTTGTACTCCATGGTGCCTTCGAACAGGTAGTCGAGCCGCTTGTAGGCCAGCGCTTCGGCGGCCAGCTGGCTCATCGACTTGAGCGAGTCGGCGGGGAGCGCCGGCTGACCCGGGCGCGGGCGCCGGTTGGCGGGGGCGTACAGCCCGAACACCGGCTTGTTGGCCGCGACCAGATCGATGACGGGGTTGAGCCGTTGCTGCGCGGACGCAGACGACGAGGGGAGCAAGCCGAGGGCGAGGGTCGCCGTGGCCGACAACAGCAGGCGGGAACGCACGAAGTGTCCTCCGAGGTGGGGTAGGGGAGGCAAAGGGAAGGAATCCTGCACAAGCAACGGACCAGCACCCCGAAGCGCTGAGGCACGTCGGGTAATGAACTTGCTGGCTAGGTGTTCCGTAAGACGAACGCTTTCACGATCTTACACGTAATTCAGCATAGAGTATTTTCGGACGCCGCGATCCCTCCTGCGTCGTCCACCCGACCACACCCGACTGCGCCTGGAGGCCCGGGGATGAAGTCGTTGGTAGCCGCTGGTACTGGTTGTCTCGCGTTGCTCACCGTGGCTCTGGTCGATCGTCCAAACGACGACACGCCCATCACCGGTGAACGCGCGCCTGTGGCGTCGACACCGGTGTCGTACGATCTCTCGTTCGTAAACGGTGCGACCGATCCCGTGCGCGAGTCGACCACGCGCGCGAGTCGGCGCGTCGGTCACCCGGTCATCAAGCCGGCAACCGCCACCATGACGCCGGCCGCACTCGGCGACGTCGTCAAGAAAACGTGCGCCGGTTGTCACAGTGATCAGCGCAAGCAGGGCAACCTGTCGCTGCAAGCGTTCGATCTCAGCACCATCGGGCAGACGGCGCCCGAAGTGGCCGAGAAGATGATCAACAAGTTGCGCACCGGCATGATGCCGCCGCCGGGGCGCGCGAAGCCGGGCGGTGACACGCTGCAGGTGCTGCTCGAAACGCTCGAGCGCACGATGGACGCGCGCTATGCCGCCGATCCCAACCCGGGCACGCGCGCCTTTCAGCGCCTGAATCGTGCGGAGTACGAGCGCGCGATTCGCGACGTGCTCGCGGTCGATATCAAGGCGGATTCGTGGCTGCCGCTCGATACCAAGAGCGCCAACTTCGACAACATCGCCGACGTGCAAACGCCGTCGGCTACGCTGCTCGACTCATACCTCGATGCGGCAAGCGAAATCAGCCGACTGGCGGTTGGCGACCCCAAGGCGAGTGTCTCGACGAGCACCTACAAGATTGCGCGTCTCGCGTCGCAGCTCGATCAAGTTGAGGGCGCGCCCATGGGCACGCGTGGCGGTGCGTCGGTGACGCACACGTTCCCGGCCGATGGCGAATACGTGTTCACCGTCACGCTGCACGCCATTCCCACCGGTCAGCTGTTCGCGAGCACCGCACCATTCGACGAGAAGATCGAAGTGTCGGTCAACGGTGAGCGCGCCGCGATTCTCGAAGTCGATCGCGGCATGTCGCAGGCCGACCCGCAGGGTATGGAGATGAAGACCAAGCCCATCCCCATCCGCGCCGGCCCGCAGCGCATCTCGGCGACCTTCGTGCGCACTTTCGAAGGCCCGGTCAACGACAACATCACGCCGCTCGGACATAGCATCGCCGACACGCAGATTGGGGCGCAGGCGGGCATCACGGTGCAGGCGCACATTCAGAACTTCGCGGTCACGGGCCCGTTCAACCCCACCGGTGTGTCGGACACGCCGAGCCGTCGTCGCATTTTCAGCTGCCGTCCCATGTCGGCGCTTGAAGCGCGCCCCTGCGCCGAGCGCATTCTCTCGCGCCTCGGTACACAGGCGTATCGTCGGCCCGTGTTGGCGAACGATCTCAAGGGGCTGATGTCGTTCTACGACGAAGGGGCCAAGGAAGGCGGCTTCGAACTCGGCATCCGCAGCGCGCTCGAGGCCATGCTCTCCAGCCCGCACTTCATCTTCCGCATCGAAGAAGTGCCGACGGCGGCCAAGGGACGCGTAGCGGTCAATGGCGTCGACCTCGCGTCGCGCTTGTCGTTCTTCTTGTGGGGCGCACCGCCCGACTCGCAGCTGATTGCGCTGGGGCGCACGGGCCGCCTCAACGACACGACGGTGCTGGTGCAGCAGACCAAGCGCATGCTCGCCGACCCGCGCAGTGAGGCGCTCTCGACGCGCTTTGCGTCGCAGTGGCTGCGGTTGCAGGACATCGATCTGGTGCATCCCGATGCCAACCAGTTCCCCGATTTCCGCGAACAGCTGGCGATCGACATGCGCCACGAGACGGAACTGTTCTTCTACAATCTCGTGCGTGAGAACAAGAGCCTGCTCGATCTGTTCACGGCGAACTACACCTACGTGAACGAATCGCTCGCGCGCCACTACGACATGCCCGGCGTGGTGGGTAACGAGTTCCGCAAGGTGAACTATCCTGCCGGCTCGCCGCGCAGCGGCATTTTCGGACATGGCAGCGTGCTCACGCTCACGTCGGTCGCCAACCGCACGTCGCCGGTGTTGCGCGGCAAGTGGGTCATGGAAGTGCTCATGGGATCGCCGCCGCCACCGCCGCCGCCGAACGTCCCCGATCTCGAGAAGACCGAGGGCGCCAAGGAAGGCCGGCTGCTCACCACGCGCGAGCGCATGGAGATCCACCGCGCCAACGCGACGTGCAAGTCGTGCCACCAGTTCATCGATCCCATCGGACTCGCGCTCGACAACTTCGATGTGATGGGGCGCTGGCGCATTCGCGAGAATGGGGCGCCGCTCGACACGCGCGGTGACTATTACGACGGCACCAAGATCACGAGCCCGGCCGAACTGCAGCAGGCCATGCTCAAGCGTCCCGTGCCGCTCATGCGCTCGTTTACGCAGAATCTCATGGCGTATGCCCTTGGCCGTCGCGTGGAGTGGTACGACGCGCCGACGGTGCGTCGTATCGAGGCGGCGGCGCGCGTGAACAACTACAAGCTCAACGACTTCATCGTCGGCGTGGTAAAGAGCGACGCGTTCCGGTCACGGAAAGTGGTTGCTCAAGCTGTGCCCGGCACGCCGTCCACGTCTGCGACTGTTCCGGCTGGTGGCCGGAGCCGCTGATCCCCGCATTTCACACGACCCGGAGACCGACCGATGTATTTTCTGAGCGGAAAGGCCATGCCGCGCCGTCAGTTCCTGCAGGGGATGAGCGCCTCGATCGCCCTGCCGTATCTCGACGCGATGATTCCCACCGGCCGCGGCGCCTTCGGCGCTGCCAAGCAGGCCCCGCGCCTTGTGGCCATCGAGATGGTCCACGGCGCGGCCGGTTGCAACGAGTGGGGCGCCAAGATGAATCTCTGGTCGCCCGCAGCTACGGGCAGCCAGTACGACCTGTCGCCCACCGCCCTCACGTCGCTCGAACAGTATCGTGACTACCTCACGATCATCAGCAACACCGACGTGCGCGAAGCGGAGCCCACCTCGCCCAACGAGATCGGGGGTGACCACTTCCGGTCGAGCGCGACGTTCCTCACGCACATGCATCCGCGCCAGACGGAAGGCTCGGATGTGCGCGTGGGCACCTCGCTCGATCAGATGTATGCCCGTCGCTATGGGCAGGACACGCCCATCCCCTCCATGCAGCTCTGCATCGAGAACGTGGATCAGGCGGGTGGCTGCGCGTATGGCTACGCGTGCGTGTATACCGACTCCATCAGCTGGGCGTCGCCCACGGAGCCGCTGCCGGTCATTCGCGATCCGCGTGTGGCCTTCGAGAAGTTGTTCGGCGTGGGTGGTACGAGCGCCGAGCGTGCCGAACGTCGTCGGACACGTCGCAGCATTCTCGACTTCGTGTCGGGAGAAATGTCGACGATGAAGGCGATGCTCGGCCCCGAAGACAAGGTGCGCCTCGATCGCTACCTCACCGACATTCGCGAGGTGGAGCGCCGCATTCAGCGCGTGGAAGCCCGCAACATGAGTGGTGAAGTGCGCGAGATGCCGGAAGCACCGGCCGGTGTGCCCGACTCGTTTGCCGAACATGTCAAGCTCATGTTCGACATTCAGGCGCTGGCGTTCGCCGCCGACATTACGCGCGTCTTCTCGTTCAAGATGGGGCGCGACGGATCCAGCCGGACGTATCCGGAGAGCGGCACCGACAAGCCGTTCCACCCGGCGTCGCACCATGGTGGCACCGAACGCGGTGTGCGCGACTTCAACATGATCAACAAGTACCACGTCTCGATGCTGCCGTACTTCCTGGACAAGCTGAAGAGCATTCAGGAAGGCGAAAGCAACATGCTCGACAAGACGATGATCATTTACGGATCGCCCATGGGCGATTCGAACCTGCACAACCATCGTCGCTGCCCGCTCATTCTGCTCGGAAAGGCGGAGAATCGTCTCGCCGGCAATACGCACATCAAGGCGGCCGACGGCACCCCCATGGCCAACGCGATGCTCAGCATGATGCATACGCTTGGCCTCGACGATGTGACCACGTTCGGCGACAGCAACGGTGTCCTCAACCTGAACGCTCATGCCTAAGGGGCCGTCCGGCGCGCGCATGCGTGCCATGATGGGAGCCGCGCTCTGTGCCACGACGCTGTTGTTGGCGGCGGCGCGCAGTAACCCCACGGAGACGCCGTTGGCCGACGCCGTCATGCGTGGTGACACGTCGAAGGTACGCGTGCTCATCAAGCAGGGCGTCGACGTGAACGCGTCGCAGCCCGACGGCATGTCGGCGCTGCATTGGGCGTCGCAGCGCGGCGATCTCGCGTCGGCGCAGGTGCTGGTGTATGCCGGAGCCCGCGTCGATGCGATGACGCGCAACGGGAATTACACACCGCTGCATCTGGCGGCTCGCGATGGACGGGCGGCGCTGGTGAAGCTGCTGCTGGCCAATGGTGCCGATCCGTTGGCGGCGACCAGCACTGGTGGTGCCACGGCGCTGCACTTCGCGGCGGGTAACGGCAATCCGGAGAGTGTACAGGCGCTGCTGGCGAAGGGTGTGCCGGTGGACATCCGCGAAACCGCGTGGGGGCAGACGCCGCTCATGTGGGCGGCGGCGTACAATCGCGTGGCCGCCGTCGACGTGCTCATCAAGGCGGGCGCGGGGCTCGAAGCGGCGTCGAAGATCGATGACATCCCGAAGCAGGAGCGCGACATCCGTACCGTGCTCGTCGCGCGCGGTCGTCGCGTGGCGGCACTCAAAGCGGCGGACTCGCCGTTGGCGCCGAGCAACGTCACGCCGAACATCACGCCGGCGGCTGCGGCATCGGCGCCGGCGCCGTCGGTCCCCGTCGTTGCGTCAACGACGCCTGCGGCGAAGCCTGCGGCTGCGGCGCCCACCGCCACCGCACCGGCACGTCCCGCTGCTGCGCCCGCTTCTGCACCCGCCGCCGGCGCCGTGCGCGCCTCCGGCGACTCAGCGCGTCCCGCTACCGGCTTTCAGCAGCGTGGCCCGTCGTACGGGGAGTTGATCGGCAACAAGGGTGGACTCACGCCGCTGCTCTTCGCCGTGCGCGAAGGTAATGACGACGTGATGCTGCGCCTCCTCGCGGCCGGCGCCAACATCAACCACGTGAGCGAAGGCGACCATACGTCGCCGCTGCTCATGGCCACGATCAACGGGCGCTTCGACATGGCGCGCGTGCTCATGGAGAAGGGCGCCGATGTGAAGCTGGCGAGTGATGCCGGCGCCACGCCGCTGTACGCGGTGATCAACACGCAGTGGGCCCCCAAGTCGCTCTATCCGCAGCCTACCGCGCAGATGCAGCAGAAGATCTCGCACCTCGAGCTCATGGAAATGATGCTCAAGGCGGGTGCCGATCCGAACGTGCGGCTCAAGAAGCATTTGTGGTTCATGTCGTACAACTTCGACCTGCTGGGCGTGAACACGGTGGGGGCGACGCCGTTCTGGCGTGCGGCCTACGGGCTCGATGTGCCAGCCATGAAGCTGCTGGTGCAGTACAAGGCCGATCCGACGATCCCCACCATCAAGCCCATTGGGCGCCTGCCGGGCGATGACGCACCCGAAGAAGGCGCGGCGGGCGGCGCTGATCCCTCGGGCTTGCCCCCCATTCCCGACGGCGGCCCGGGCGTGTATCCCATTCACGCGGCGTCAGGGGTGGGTTACGGCGAAGGCTTTGCAGCCAATTCGCATCGGCATGCGCCGGACGCGTGGATTCCAGCCGTGAAGTATCTGATCGAGGAGATCAAGGCCGACCCGAATGCCCGTGATCACAACGGCTACAATCCGTTGCACCACGCGGCAGCGCGTGGTGACAACGAGCTCATTCAGTATCTGATCAGCAAGGGCACCGATGTGAAGGCGTTGAGCCGCCGCGGCCAGACGACCGCCGACATGGCCAACGGGCCCGTGCAGCGCATTCCACCCTTCCTCGAAACGGTGGACTTGCTGGTCAAGCTGGGGGCCAAGAATTCCAACAAGTGCAAGAGCTGCTGACGGCTTCAGTCGTCGTGTGACAGCTCGTACTGGCGCTGGGCGTGCATACGCTCAGCGCCTTGTGCTTTGTCGCGCTGTTTGGCGGCCTGCAGGGCCTTGGCCTGCGTGCCCGACGTCTTGATGGCGGGCAGGGTGAGCTGCTTTTCGAGCGCCGTGCTGTTGCAGGCCGGGCAGGTGGGGACGGTGCTGCCACGCACCAGCGTTTCGAAGCTGTGCTGGCAGGAGGTGCAGACGAAGTCAAAGATGGGCATATTGGCCGTAGCTCCCTGAGTTGCTCACGCGTAAACACACCACTTCGCTCTTCCCGGAGGAAATGCGATGCATCGTATGCGCCGTTCCACGAAGACCGCCGCCATCATGACGGTCGCCTCGTTGGCTCTCTCAATCCTCGCTGCCGCCCCACTCTCCGCACAAGCGGCAGAGGGGCGCCAAACGGTGGTTGGTGAGGGACAGCGCATCACGGCTACGCTCAGCCCGGGCATCCGCGTTGGGAAATTGCTCTGGGCGTCGGGCCAGCTCGGCACCAGTCCCACCGATACGACCATCGCGGGGCAAACCACGCGGGCGCTGGAAAGCACCGAAAAGGTCTTTAAAGCGGCGGGGACGACCCTCGCGGCCGCGGCCACGAAGTGCACCGTCTTTTTGACCGACGTGAAAGACTTTCAGGGGATGAATTCGGCGTACACCAAGTTCTTCCCGAGCAATCCGCCGGCGCGCTCCACGGTCGTGGTTGCGGCGCTCGTGGTACCGGGCGGCAAAGTGGAGATCGAGTGTCAGGGTGTGATTCCCTGATCCCAGGCGCGCCTCTAGGCTCGGTTTAGTGGGCATGGCTCCGTAAAAGCTGGACGCGGAAAAAACGGATCGAGCGGATCAACACGGATCCTTCATTTTTTGAAGGCTTTATCCGCGTTCATCCGCTCGATCCGTTTAATCCGTGTCAGGCTGTTAACCGCCTTTGCTACAGCGCTACTTCCCCGTCGGCCACACCACGCCCTGCGAGCCGCGCGGGACCGCGCCAATGCCCTTGTAGCGGAACTTCTGGACGCGCTTGCCCTCGTAGGTCTCCGTCGTGTACACGTTGCCCTTGGAGTCGCTGGCGATGCTGTGCACGGCGAAGAACTGGCCGGGCTGACGGCCACCGTCGCCGAACCACGTGAGAATTTCGAGCGACTGACGGTCCATCACGTACACGCGCTCGTTCTTGCCGTCGGCCAGATACAGGTACTTCTGCTGCGGGTCGCGCGAGAAGGCGATATCCCACACGGAGCCGTCGCCACGCGTTTCCTTGGCGACCTGAATTTCCTTCACGAACTTGCCGTCTTTCTGGAACACCTGAATGCGGTCGTTCGGACGATCGCACACGTAGACGAGCCCGTCGTTGGACGGTTCGGCGCAGTGCACCGGATTGCGGAACTGCTTCACCAGCGGTGCAGAGGGATCATAGGGGGGCAGGCGCGCGTCGTCGGGCTTGTTGCCGTAGGCACCCCAGTAGCGCTTGATGCGGCCCGTATTCACGTCGATCACGGCCACACGCTTGTTGCCGTAGCCGTCGGCGACATACGCCTCGCCGGCCTTGGCATCGAAGGTAATCTTGGCCACGCGACCAAAGTGGGACGTGTCGTTGCTGTTGGCCGCCTGCTTGGGCGCACCGTACTGCGCGAGGAACTTGCCGTCGTGCGAGAACTTGAGGATCTGTGAATCCATGGCGCCGTTGCCGCCGATCCACACGTTGTCCTTGTCGTCGATGGCTATGCCGTGATTGGACGCGGGCCAGTCGTAGCCGGCCCCCTGTCCGCCCCACGCCTTGACGAGGTTGCCCGCAGGGTCGAACTCGAGCACCGGCGGCGCGGAGCGGCAGCATTCCCCGATTTTGGGATTGCCGTCGGCACCGGCTTCCGTCCGCTGATTGAGCGTGGAATCGCCGCGGTGGATGATGAACACGTGGTCGCGACTGTCGACGCCGACGCCGATGACCGAGCCCAGAATCCAGTGGTTGGGGAGCGGCTTGGGCCACAGCGGATCGACCTCGAACTTCGGCGCCTGCACCGTTTGGCGGTCGAAGGCCTGCAGGGTGGTCTGTGCGGCCGCGAGGGCCACCAGGCCGGCGGCCAGCAGCGACCAGCGCATCGTGGGACGGAACCTCGGCATTGCGTACTCCAAGGGGGCGGGGAGGTGCGCAGGCCCGTGTGCAACCTGCGCGATGGTGGTATTTTCGAGTGGTTGCGCACCGTGGGAGGGAGACGGTGACGCCCGCGCCAGATCGAGTGGACCTGACGTGTTTGAAGCTACCCGCCTCTTCCCCCCTGTCCAGACAATCGTTGCGCTTCGGTCGTTTATGGGCCGCGATCGCGATGCTGGTGGCGTCACTGCTGCCGGTTCGCGCTGCGGTCGCCCACGAGATTCCGCGTCACGTCGGTGTGCGCGCCTGGGTCGCTCCCGGCAGTGACCGTGTACGCCTGCTGGTGCAGGTGCCCATGGACGCTATCCGCGACGTGGATTTCCCAGTACTCGCCAACGACGCGCTCGACCTGTCGAAAGCGCAGCCATTCCTGCGTGATGCCGCGCAACTGTGGATTGCCGATGCGCTCACGCTGCGCGATGGGGCCACGACGCTGTCCACACCGCGCGTGATGGCGGTGCGCGTCACGCTCCCCAGCGATCGCGCGTTCTCGACCTACGGCGGCGCCCTCGCGGCGCTCGCCACCATGCCGCCGGTAAACGTCAGTGGCATTCCGCACGGTCAACTTCGCCTGGAGGTCCAGCTCGACGTCCCCATCGGGGCGCGTGTGCGCGATCTCGTTATCGAACCCACGTGGGCCAACCTCGGCGTGAACACCACCACGGTGCTCACGCTCGTGAACGAAGATGGGAGCGAGCGCGGCTACAGCTTTACGGGGAATCCGGGATCCGTCCGGGTAAACCCGCGCTGGTGGCATGCCGCCGGACTGTTTGTCATTGAAGGCATGCAGCACATGCTCGGCGGGTTCGATCATCTGCTCTTTCTGCTCTGCCTCGTGCTCCCGTTCCGCAAATTTCGGCCGCTCCTGGGAATCGTCACGTCGTTCACCGTGGCGCACTCCCTCACGCTGATCGCGAGCGCCTTGGGCTTGGCGCCCGATGTGGGGTGGTTCGCCCCACTCGTCGAAGTGATCATCGCGCTGTCCATTGTGGTGATGGCGGTATCCAACATTCTTGGTCCGCAGATCGAGAAGCGATGGCTGGTGGCGTTCGTGTTCGGGTTGGTGCATGGGTTTGGCTTCTCGACAGCGCTGCGTGACACGCTGCAGTTTGCGGGACCGCATGTGCTCACTTCATTGCTGGCCTTCAACCTCGGTGTCGAACTGGCTCAGGTAGGCGTGCTCCTCATGCTCATCCCCTTGCTCGATTTGCTGCTGCGTCGCGTGCCGGAGCGTCCGGCGGTCATCGTCGGATCGGCGTTCATTGCGCACGAAGCGTGGCATTGGACCGGCAATCGATACGCCGACTTTCGTGCATTCGACATTGCGATGCCGTCATTCGATGCGGCGTTTGTGTTGACCGCCATTCGGGTGCTCATGGTGCTGCTCGTCCTGACGGGTGTGGCGTGGGTGCTGGGTGGGGTCGTGGCACGCATTTCCAAAGACCCGATCGCGCGACGGGCGGCGGCGCTGGTCGCGCTCTCGCTTGGCGCGCTGATGCTGTCGCCGAGGCGCAGCGTTGCGCAGCCGCGTTCCACCATGGCCGGTGTGTATACGCAAGAGCAGGCGACCAAGGGGCGCGAAGTGTTCACCAGCAACTGCTTGGGGTGTCACACCACGGCATCACATCAGGGCACGGCCTTCCAGCTCAAGTGGTTCGGGCGGCCGTTGTATGACCTCTTCGACTACGTGAGTCAGGCGATGCCCAAAGCGGCGCCCGGTACGCTCACCGAAGACGAGTACGTGTGGGTCACCGCCTATATCCTCAAGCTCAACGGCATGCCCGCCGGACGGACGGAGCTCAACGCGGAACCCGCGTGGCTCAAGTCGGTGCGTGTCGACTCCACGGTTGGGCGCGGCGTCGGCGCGCGCGCACCGCAGCAGCTCAGTACGACGCAGGACGGTATCAGGCAGTTCGGCATCAGGCAGTTCGGCAGGTCTCACGATTCACGCTTTCGTGTACGTATGGAGAACCCATGATCGGACGACGTTCCCTCACCGTGTCCACGGTCCACTCGTTTGCGGTCGGCGCGGCGCTGGCGATGTTCGCCGGCACCCTTCCGGCGCAGGCGCCAATGGCCAAGGGCCCGCCGCCCAAGCTCGAGCGCGGCAATGCATTTGGCGAATGGCGGCACTGGGGCGCTGACCAGTGGAGCACGCGCTACTCGCCGCTCGATCAGATCAATGCGTCCAACTTCGACTCACTCGCGGTCGCGTGGGAATGGAAGGGCGGAGCATTCGGCAAGGACGAGTACTATCGCACGACGCCGCTGTACGCCAACGGACGCCTGTATACCGTCGCGACCACGCGGCGTGTGGTGACGGCGCTCGATCCGGAAACGGGTGAGACGTTGTGGATGTATCGCCTCGAAGAAGGCATTCGCTGGCAGAAGGCGCCGCGGCAGTTCGCAGGTCGCGGCCTGGCGTATTGGAACGCCGGCGGCAAAGAACGGGTGCTCGTCACCACGCCCGGCTATCACCTCGTCTCGCTCGACGCGAAGACCGGCAAGCCCGATCCGCTGTTCGGCAAGAACGGCGTCGTCGATCTCATGGAAGGCCTCGGCTATCCCATGGTGAAGCTTGCCGTGGATGATTCGGGGCCGCTCGTCATCTCTGACGCCGCGCCCTATCGTCAGGCCAAGCCCGGCGAAACCTGGGATCCCATTCGCAAAATCGGCGCTGATGGGACCGTGGGTATTCTGAGCCAGATCGCGGCGAGCTCGCCGCCGATGGTCGTGGGGAATGTGCTCATCGTGGGCAACTCGTCCATTCATGGCTACTACCCCATTCGCGCGACGAATCCCATTGGGACCGTTCGCGCCTTCGACATTCCCACGGGCCGCTTGCTTTGGAAGTTCAACCTCGTGCCGCAGCCCGGTGAGTTCGGCGCCGATACGTGGAAGAACGGTTCCAAGCAGGGTACGAAGGGTGTCGGCAAGACCGATGCGTGGGCGCCGTACGCAGCCGACGAAGAAGCGGGCTTGGTGTACATCCCGGTAGGCATGCCGCTCATGGACGAATACGGCGGACATCGTCCCGGCGACAACCTCTTCGGCAATTCACTCGTCGCGCTCAACGTGCGCACGGGCACGCGAAAGTGGCACTTCCAGATGGTGCATCACGACATCTGGGACTACGACACGCCGATGGCGCCCAACCTCATGGACGTGACTATCGATGGCAAGCCGCGCAAGATCGTCGCGCAGCCGACCAAGCAGGGATGGTTGTACGTCTTCGATCGCATCACCGGCCAGCCCATCTGGCCCATGCCGGAAACGCCGGTCCTCAAGAGCGGCATTCCGGGCGAAGTTTCAGCGCCCACGCAGCCCATTCCCACGAAGCCGGCGCCGTACTCGCAGCAGGGGTTGGTGGAATCCGATCTCATCGACTACACGCCCGCTATTCGGGATTCGGCACTCGCGCTCGCGAAGAAGTGCCGCATGGGACCGTACTACATTCCGCCGGCCGCCAACGACGGGAAAGACGCGACCGGGTACAAGTGCGCGTGGTACGCGCCCGGTGCGAGTGGCGGGGTGAATATCGACGGTGGCGCCACGATCGATCCGGAAACGGGGATGATTTACGTCGCGTCGATCACGGGACTCAGCACGACCGCGTTGCAGAACGATCCGTGCTCGGAGTTCGCGTACAGCTCACCGGCCAACAACTGCGGCCTGCTGGGCGCGCTGCCGGCGCCCGCCGGCTACAAGCCGCCCGAGAACGTCGGTTTCGCGGGTCGCGCCAGCGGGTCGAACATCGGTGGCATCTCCATCGCGAAGCCCAAGGAGTACGGCGGCATTACCGCCTACAACCTCATGACGGGCGATAAGGCCTGGTGGATGCCCAATGCCGGCTTCCTCAAGCAGACGAGCCGCGATCCGCTCTTCGCCGGCGTCACGCTGCCGCCCCTCGGTGGTCGTGGACAGGCGCAGGCCATGACCACCAAGACGCTCGTGATTTACGGCACCGGCCGCAGCGGTGGGTTGCCGGGTGAGCCGCCCAAGCTGTTCGCCCTCGACAAGAAAACCGGCAAGCAGATTGGTGCGGTACAGATTCCGGCCAAGACGACCGCCGTGCCCATGACGTTCCTGCACAAGGGCCGTCAGTACATCGTCTTTGCAACCGGCGCCGAAGAGAATACGAGCCTCGTCGCGCTCAAGCTGCCGCGGAAGTAACCGCGCGACGCGCTACTTCTTCTTCTCGTAGCGCTTCAACGCTTTTTGCCCGACCTCAGCGCCGAAGATGTTGCCCGAAGCATCAACGGCAACACCTTCGGCGCTGCTGGTGTTGGCAGGCTTCGTCTCCGGGTCGGGAATGAACGCGGTGACTTCACCCGTGCGCGCGCTGCCAATGCGAATGCCGCGCGTCCACGCGCCGTGCGGCGGGTTCACCGAGCCCGATTCGCTGTCAGCCACATAGAGCACGTCGTTCTTGTCGATCCAGATGCCACTGGGACGACTGAACTGGTACCACGTGTCGAGGATCTTGAAATCCTTGTCGACGATGAGAATGCGATCGTTGCCGCGGTCGCCGATGAACAGTCGCCCCTTGGAATCGATGGCCAGCGCATGCGGCTGATCGAGCTGCCCTTCGCCCTTGCCGAAGCTGCCCCAGCTCTTGCGCAGCTTACCGCTCTTGTCGAAGGCCAGCACGCGCGCATTCGAACCCGCGCGCGAGGAATGTCCTTCGGCCACATAAATGTCGCCGTTGTTCGCGGTCACTACGGCGTTCGGTTGCCAGAAGAACGCGCTGTCTTTTCCGCCACCAGGCGCGCCGAGTGACATGAGGTAGCTGCCGGTGGGGCTGAACTTGTGGATCTGATGGCCCTTGCCGGTGGGTGCCTGAGTCGCGCCCAGCGTGCAGGCACAGTCGACCACCCAGATGTTGCCGTCTTTGTCCACGTGAATACCGTGCGGCGAGAGAATCATCCCGGCGCCGAACGATGCCACGAGCTTGCCGCTCTGATCGAACTTGAGCACTGGAGCCAACGCAGAGGCGGCGCAGTTGTTCACACCGCACCGCTCGGCAACCCATATATGTTTGCCGTCCTTGTCGATGGCCACGGCGCTCGTCGAGCCCCATGTGCGCCCCTCGGGGAGCTTGGCCCAGCCTTCGACCGTGCGATAGGGGTTGGGGCGGTCGTTCACCGCGGGCATGGTCGGTGACGATTGCGCCTCGGCGACAACGGATGTCGCGGAGAGCGCAGCAAGCAGGAGCAGTCGGCGCATAAGGCACGGGGAGGGAGGACGCACAGCACGGCGGGAGACCGCACTCAATGCGCTTGAACATGGGAGTGCCGCGCGCTGCTCGCAATCGCCCGCGAGCGGTGGAACTCAGTTCGGCGTACTCACCGCCAGACTGCCCGTCATGATGGCCACCGCGTCCGTCATGCTGATGCTCGTGGTGTCGACCAGCGCGGCGCGCTTTCCCAACCGCTGAATGTGGATACGGTCGGCCAGCTGGAATACGTGCGGCATATTGTGGCTGATGAGCACGACGGACAGCCCGCGGTCGCGCACACGCGTGATGAGATCGAGCACCATGCCACTTTCGCGCACGCCCAACGCGGCCGTGGGCTCGTCGAGGATGACCACATGGCGTGCGAAGGCCGCACTGCGCGCCACTGCAATACCCTGGCGCTGGCCGCCGGAAAGCGTCTCGACCGCCTGCGTGATGGCGCGCACACGTACGCCAAGCGCTGCGAGCGCGTCTGCTGCTTCGCGCTGCATGCGCGGACGATCAAGCCAGCGTAGCACCGACCCCAACGCGCCGGGCCGCCGCAGCTCACGCCCTAAGAACAGATTCTCGGCAATGCTCATCGCCGGTGCGAGCGCGAGATCCTGATACACGGTTTCAATACCCGCCGCGCGCGCGTCGGCAGGGGAGGAAAACGTGACCGCTTTGCCGTCGAGCAACAGCTCGCCCGCGTCGGGCACGAGTGCGCCGGAGAGCGCCTTGATGAGCGACGACTTTCCCGCACCATTGTCGCCAATGACCGCCAGAATTTCGCCGGCCCGCACGTCGAAGTCGGCGCCGTCGAGTGCGATGACCTGACCGTACTGCTTGCGCAGGCCGCGGGCCTGCAGCACCGCGGCCGTATTGTGCGCGACGCTCATGCGCCCTTCCTCGACCACTGGTCGGTGGCAACCGCAAGAATGACGAGCACACCGGTGACGAGAATCTGATACACCGACGACACACCCATGAGCGTGAGCCCGTTGCGGAAGACGCCGACAATGAGCGCGCCGACGAGCGATCCCAGCACGACGCCACGACCACCAAAGAGACTGGTGCCGCCCAACACGACCGCCGTGACGGTGTCGAGATTCTCCGTCTGACCGGCTTGCGGGTCACCAACGCCGGTGCGCGCGACGGCGAGCAGCGACCCCAGGCCGTACAGCAAGCCGGCCATCGCATACACCGCCAGCAACACACGTTCGGTATTGATCCCCGACAGGCGAGCCGCCTCACGGTTGTTGCCCACCGCGTACACATGGCGTCCCGCGGCGGTTTCGCGCAGGAACCACCACACGCCGGCGTAGAGCGCGAGCATGAGCACCGTGCCGTACGCGATGCGCGCACTCCCCACTTGCATGGTGTTGCCCAACACGGTGAGCAACGGGGGGAGGTCGGTGACGGTCTGCGAGCGCGAGACGATCTGCGTCAGCGCAAACGCGATGTTCATGGTGCCGAGCGTGACGATGAACGGCGGCAGCTTCACTCGCGTTACGAGCAGCCCGTTGATGGTGCCTGCCAACGTCGTGGCACCGATCCCCAACGCAATGGCTGCCACCGGAGACATACCGCCGCGACTGCCCAGCAGCGTCATGAGCACGCTGCCGAGCGCCATGAGCATCCCGCAGGACAAGTCGATGCCGGCAGTGAGGATGACGAGTGTCTGACCGATGGCCAGTACGCCCACCACCATCACCTGCTGCGCAATGAGCGAAAAGTTTTCGGGGGT
>CANGXD010000012.1 GCA_947457545.1 Gemmatimonadaceae bacterium | reverse complement strand
GCGCCCTCGCTCGCTCACGCGCAGCCGTCGCTGGTCATTCTGGTGCGCCACGGCGAGAAGCAGCCGGCGCCGCTCGATGATCCGTCGCTCAGTGAAGCGGGGGTGGCGCGCGCCAAGGCGCTGGACGTGGCGTTGGCGCACAGCACGCCTAGCACCATCGTCGTGAGCACGCGTAAGCGTACAGTAGAGACGGCGGCGGTGGTCCAGGCGCGCACCGGCGTGGCGCCCACGGTCATCGCGCTCGACGCGCAGCATGTGCGCAACGTCGCGGCCGCCGTGATGCAGGCCAAAGGTGTCGTGCTGGTGGTGGGGCACTCCAACACCATCCCCGCCATCGTCAATGCTCTCGCGGGGACCAAACTTCCCGATATTTGCGACGCCAGCTACGCCACGATGTTCGTGGTGACGCCGGCCGCCGGGGGGAACGCCGCCCAGGTGGTGCAGTCATCGTACGGCGCGCCGGATGCCATCGGCGCGACAGCCTGTGGCGGCATGATTCCGAAGTAACAGGGCATTCTGCACCGACTGCCACGGCCTGACGCGTCTTGTCCCAATCGTTTTGCGAATCCCGTCGGATGGGGCCACGCTTCCGTCTTCGCGTACCGCCCCTCTTTTGCCCCTGCGCGTGATCCGCTCCCGTTCGACTGCTCCCAACCGCCCGACGTCGGTATCATCGACGTGGTCCTCGACGCCGAATACCGGCGACGAGGGGGGAGCGCGTGTGTCGACGCGCCGCCGGTCGTGGATGCTGCTCGCGGGCGGGAGCGCCCTGGGCGTGGCGGCACTCGTGTGGCAGATGGAGCGGGAGCACGTGGCTCAGGACGTCCCGGGGGTGGTGCAGCTGTCCGTCCCCGCCGGCGCCATGCCGCGGACGTTGCCGCTTGCCGACGGCTCGCGGGTGATGCTCGCCCCCGGCAGCTCGGTGACCAGTCGCGGGGTGTTTGGCGCCGGGTCGCGTGAACTCACGCTGCAGGGGGAGGCGATCTTTACCGTCTCGCCTGGCAGTACCCCGTTCGTGGTGTACACCGAGGGAGCCCGCATCGAGGACGTGAGCACCGCGTTTCTGGTGCGCGCTATCCCCGGGAGCCCAGCCAGCGGGTCGGTGCCGCGCACCATCGTGACGGTGACGGAGGGCGAGGTGCTGGTGCGCGCGGGGCGATTTACAGCCACGCTCACCGAGGGGCACGGGCTGCTGCTCGATCGCGACGGCGGGCACACCGAGCTGGGGACGACCGCCGCCATGGGGAGTGTCGCCTGGTTGGGTGGCGCGCTGCTCTTCAACGACGAGCCGATGCCGTCGGCGGTCGAGCGGCTGCAGCGGTGGACGGGCTTTCGTATCGTGCTCGACTCGTCGCTGATGTCATCGCGATTGTCTACGGCCATCGAAGGGGAGACGCCGTCGGGGATGCTGCAGCAGGTCGCGCGGGTCCTGCGTGCGCGCGCGGTCGATCGCGGCGATCATTGGGAGCTGCGCCCGGCGTCCTGAGCGACACCGCAATCACACGAAGCCCCGCAGGCCCTTACTTTTGATGATGCTCACACTCGGCATCGTCACCATCTCCGACCGCGCCTCCACCGGCGTGTACGAGGACAAGTCCGGCCCCGCCATCCGCGAGGTGTATACGCGCTGGTTGGCGACGCCATGGACGGAGGCGTATCGCCTCGTGCCCGACGAACAGCCGGCCATCGAAGCCGCGTTGCGAGAGCTCGCCGACGAGCTGCGTTGTCCACTCATCGTCACCACGGGTGGCACCGGACCGGCCCCGCGCGACGTCACGCCGGAAGCCACGGTCGCGGTGTGCGATCGCATGTTGCCGGGGTTCTCCGAGCAGATGCGCGCCGAGAGTGTGAAAACCGTACCGACGGCGATTTTGTCGCGGCAGGTGGTGGGGACGCGTGGCGCGTCACTGATCATCAACCTGCCCGGCAAGCCCAAGGCGATCGAAGAGTGTTTGCGCGCCGTGTGGGCGGCGGTGCCGTACTGCGTGGAGCTCATCGGTGGCCCGACGCTGTCGATGACCGACGCGGCCCCACGTCATCATCGTCCGTCCTGACCCTCGCGGGTCTTCACACCAGTCTGCGTGTTATGAGCCTCGCCCCTGAACTGCTCAAGATTCTCGTCTGCCCCAAGAGCAAGGCGCCCCTCGAGTATCACGCCGGTCCGCCGGAAGTGCTCGTGTGCCGCGAAAGCCGGCTTGTGTACAAGGTGCAGGACGGCATTCCCGTCATGCTCATCGAAGAAGCCGAACCGCTCGATGAGGCGGTGTATCCGCCGCGAGCGTAACCATGTCGACTGGCGACGCACACGCAGCGAAGTCGGACTGGCAGGGCGCCACGCGTGTGGTGCGCGCCGGTCTCCCAGACAAGACGGCAGGCACGCCGTACCTGCCCGGTCCGGTATTTGCCGCGCCGTATCATACGCCCGGTGATCCCTCGCAGTCGCCGTACACGTATGGTCGCTTTCACAACCCGTCGTGGAATCAGTACGAAGCCGCGCTCGCCGAACTCGAGGGCGGGAGCTGCCTGCTTTTTCCGAGCGGCATGGCCGCCACCGCGGCCGTGCTCGCGACGATGGTGCCGCCGGGCGGAACGCTCATCATGCCGCAGGAGTGCTACTACACCACGCGCGTGATTGCGTCGCAGCCATTCGACGGCGCATGGTTTGCGGCGCAGAACATCAAGGTGGTCATGGCGCCAACAGCCGGAGATGGACTGCTGCGTGCGCTCGAGGCGGAAGCGGCGAACGGGGTGGCCATGCTTTGGTTGGAGTCCCCCACCAATCCCGGGCTCGACGTGTGCGACATCGCGCTGCTCGCGCGCAAGGCGCACGAGATCGGCGCCCTGGTGGCCGTCGACAATACCACGGCCACGCCACTGCTGCAGCAACCGCTCGCGCTTGGTGCCGACCTGTGCATCGTGTCGGACACCAAGGCCATGACGGGACACGCCGATCTCGTGCTCGGTCATGTTGCCGCGCGCCATCCGCAGCATGTCGAAGCGCTGCGCCTGTGGCGTACGCGCATGGGCGTCATTCCCGGCCCCATGGAAGCGTGGTTGGCGCACCGTTCCCTTGGCACGCTGCACGTACGGCTCATGCAGCAGTGCCGTTCGGCGATGGCGGTAGCTGAGTTCCTGAGCGGGTGTCCGCAGGTGCGTGGTGTGCGGTATCCTGGGCTACCGACCGACCCGTCGCACGCCATCGCGTCGAAGCAGATGAAGGCGTTCGGCTGTGTGGTGAGCTTCGAACTCCCGTCGGCCGATGCGGCCGCGCGGTTCTTTGCGCATTCGCAGCTGGTGTACGAAGCGACGAGCTTTGGCGGGTTGCACACGAGCGCCGAGCGTCGTGCACGTTGGGGTGGCGATGCGGTGTCGGAAGGGTTCATTCGCATGAGCGTGGGCCTCGAAGATGTGCACGATCTCATTGCCGATCTGACGGCGGCCCTCGCGGCGGTGTGATGCGTTTCCGGATGCGTGATGACGCATTCGTCACTTCATTTACGAGCTTCAGCATGACTGACGGGTTTTCGCGCCGCGGATTTCTTGCGTCGTCCACGCTGGCGGCTGCGGGTGTGGCCCTTGGAGCGCGCGATGCGCACGGCGCCGAGCACGGTGTGGCGCAGGGATCTCACGCGGCCGAGGATGCCGTCGATCAGGCCCGTGCCTTCGCCTACAGTGAAGCGACCGTGTCGGAGCTGACGGCGCAGATGGCGAGGGGGACGCTCACGTCGCGCGCGCTGACGTCGGCGTACCTCGCGCGCATTGCGGCGATCGATGCGGCGGGTGTGCAGTTGCGCAGTGTGATCGAGGTGAATCCCGATGCGCTCGCGATTGCGGCCGAGCGTGATGCCGAACGCCGTGCGGGGAAAGTTCGTGGGGTGTTGCACGGCATTCCCGTGCTCGTGAAGGACAACCTCGATACGGCCGACAAGATGCAGACCACCGCGGGCTCACGCGCGCTGGTGGGCAAGCCGGCGCCGCGCGACTCGACGGTGGTGGCGAAGTTGCGCGAGGCGGGTGCGGTGTTGCTGGGGAAGACGAACCTGAGCGAGTGGGCCAACTTCCGGAGCACGCGTTCGACGAGCGGGTGGAGCGGACGCGGTGGCCAGACGAAGCATCCGTACGTGCTCGATCGCAATCCGTGCGGTTCGAGCTCCGGCACCGGCACCGCCATTTCGGCGAACCTTGCCGTGGTTGGCATCGGAACGGAGACGGATGGCTCGATCATCTGCCCGAGCTCGATTTGCGGTCTCGTGGGGCTCAAGCCCACGGTGGGGCTCGTGAGTCGCGCGGGCATCATTCCCATTTCGGCGACGCAGGATACGGCCGGCCCGATGACGCGCACCGTGACCGACGCGGCGATCGTCCTCACGGCCATTCGCGGACGCGATGAGCGGGACTCGGCGACCACGGCGCGTGCTCTGCCCACCGACGATTACCTGCAGGCGCTGCGGCGCGACGCGCTGCAAGGCGCGCGTCTTGGTGTGGCGCGCAACATGGCCGGCTTTCATCCCGCGGTGGACGACGCGTTCGATGCGGCCATTGCCGAGCTGAAGAAAGCGGGGGCAGAGATCATCGATCCGTGCAACGTGCCGACGGTGGGGAAGTACGATGCCGCCGAGCTGGAGGTGCTGCTGTACGAGTTCAAGGATGGGCTCAATGCCTATCTCGCGTCGCGCGGCGATACGGTGCAGTACCGCACGCTCGATGAGCTCATTGCGTACAACCGTGCGCATGCGGCGCAGGAGATGCCGTGGTTTGCGCAGGAGCTGTTCGAGCAGGCGCAGGCCAAGGGAACGCTCTCCGATGCCGCATACAAGGAGGCGCTGCAGAAGTGTCGTACGCTCTCGCGTGACGAAGGATTGGATGCGCTGTTTGCGACACACCGGCTAAGTGCGGTGATTGCGCCGTCGAACGGGCCGTCGTGGACGACCGATTGGGTAAATGGCGATCGCTACAGCGGCGGCAATTCGAGTGTCGCCGCGGTGGCCGGCTATCCGTCGCTCACGGTACCGATGGCCTTTACGGCGGGGTTGCCGTTGGGGCTGTCGTTCATTGGCACGGCATACACCGAGCGCACGTTATTGGGACTGGGCTATGCGTTCGAGCAGCGTACGAAGGCGCGCCGCGCACCCGGTTTTCAGCGTTCCATTTCGTAATTCCGAGCGATGACTGAGTCTTCTGCAGGAAAGCCCCCGCTGGCGGCACTGGGCAGTCTGGCCTTTGCCGTAGTGCTTGGTGGGCTGTCGTGGTACTGGTTTGGTCGGGCCGCCGACCTTGGGGTGAAGCGGCTCGAGCGCCTCGACGCGATGCGCGCGTACTGTACGAACTTTTATGCGCAGGCGATCGATCGTAACGACACGATGCGCGTGGACCGCGCGCCGGTTACCGATACGATTGACGCGGGGTCGAAGGATGCATTCGATCGCTGCGGCGACTTCCGTGGTCCGAGCGTCCCCAACGAACTGCCGAACGCGCGTGAACTGAACGGTCAGGAAATGCCGCGCGGATTGCGCTGAGCGTTTCCACTTCTCCTGCATCTCCTGGCATGAAAAAGGTTCTGATCGGTGTGGCGGTCGTGCTCGCCGTGGCGCTGGTGTCGTTCTTCACCGTCGTGCCGATGGTGGTGGACATGCGGATGAACACCGTCGTGAGCACACAGATTCCAGCGGTCTCGCCCGCGGGCTCGGCGTTGCACCGTCGCATTTTCATTGCCGACTTGCACGCCGACGAACTGCTGTGGGGGCGCGACCTGCTCACGCGCGTCGAGCGTGGACATGTGGACCTGCCGCGCCTGCAAGAGGGCAAGGTGGCGCTCCAGGTGTTCAGCGTGGTGACGAAGACGCCACGGGACATGAACTACGACAAGAACACGGGTGAGACGGACAACATCGCGCTGTTGTCGCTCGCGCAGCGCTGGCCGGCGGCGACACGCACGAGTTTGCGGGCGCGTGCGGTGTATCAGGCGGAGAAGCTGCAGGATGCAGTGCTGCGAGCGGGCGGTGCCATCACGCTCATCACGACGCGCGATACGCTCATGGCCTTTGCGCGTCGTCGTGGCGGTGATCCGATGCAGGTGGGCGCGTTGCTTGCCATTGAAGGGTTGCATGCTCTCGACGGACAGCTCGAAAGCGTGGACGTGCTCTTCAACAACGGGTTTCGCATGATGGGGCTCACGCACTTCTTCGACAACGAAGTCGCGGGCAGCGCGCACGGGGTGACCCATGGCGGACTCACGCCGCTCGGTCGCCAGGTGGTGCAGCGCATGGAGCAGCTGGGTATTGCCGTCGACCTCGCGCATTCGTCGGCGCAAACCATGCAAGAGGTGTTGGCGATGGCGACGCGACCGGTGGTGGTGTCCCATACGGGTGTGGCGGCGGTTTGTCCCGGACCGCGCAATCTCACCGACGCGCAACTGCGCGCCATTGCTACCAACGGTGGACTCGTCGGCATTGGCTATTGGGACGGGGCGGTGTGTCAGCCGACCATCGAGAACATCGTGAAGGCCATCCGGCACGCGGTGCAGGTGATGGGCGTACGACATGTGGCGCTGGGCTCCGACTTCGATGGCGCCACGAAAACGCCGTGGGATACGCGCGGCGTCATTGTCATTACAGACGCACTGCTGAGGTCGGGAATGAGCGAGGACGACGTGGCGAAGATCATGGGGGCGAACACGTTCGACTATCTCATGCGTACGTTGCCGCCGATCACACCGCCCGACAGCGTGGTGCGTCCATGAATCGCGCATGGATGTGGCTGGTCGTGGCCGGCCTGCTCGAAGTGGCGTGGGCGATCGGGCTCAAGGCGTCCGACGGGTTCCGTAAGCCCGGTGTGTCTGCGCTGACGGTGGCGGCGATGATCGCGAGTTTCTATGGGCTCGCACAAGCGCTCAAGGTGCTTCCCGTGGGGACCGGCTATGCGGTGTGGACCGGCATTGGTGCGGTCGGGACCGCGATTGCGGGCGTGGTGCTCTTTGGCGAATCACGCGAGCTCGGGCGTGTGCTGTCGGTGCTGTTGATCGTGGCGGGCATTGTGGGGCTCAAGATCAGTTCGCGGTGATTTGTGAGACGTGAGCGGTGAGCAACGGCTTGCCACGGATTGCACGGATGGGGCGGAAACCACACGGATTCGTTCTTTGCGTTTGATCCGTGTGAATCCGAAAAAATCCGTTTCATCCGTGTAGGGCTGTTCTCTCTCTACAGTCGACCCAGTGTCAATTTTTTGTGACGATCAGTTGCGTCAACTAGCTGTTACGCGCGACTCCGTATAATTGCGCGCTGCAACAAACCATCATGCGTGTGTGTTCTTACGGTCATGCCACAGTTCGTAGCGATCGTCCCCGTGCTGCGCGTGTCCGATGTCGAGCGCAGCATTGCGTGGTACCGCGACAATCTCGGGTTCACGCCAGATCCGTTTCCCGCCGAGCCGCCGTTTGAGTTCTGCATTCTCCGTCGCGACAGCACGGAGCTGATGCTGCGAAAATCGGCGGGGGCGGTGTCGCGGGTGCGCGACTCGTACGAGTGGGATGTGTACATCCGTCTCGAAGGCGAAGAGCTGACGCAGCTGCTCGATCACGCGCGGCGGCGGACACCGTTGGTGCGCGGGCCGGAACTCATGGCGTACGGTCAGGTCGAGTTCGAGCTCGAGGATCCCGACGGTTATCGCGTGTGCGTGGCGGAAGCGCTCGCCGACACGCGCGGCTTTCCGCGCGCGGTGGCCTAACGGGGCGTACCGGCGAGTACGCTCTCCATTACGGCGTAGCGCGCGATTCCCTTTTTGCCAGCGTGAACAGCGCAAGCACCGCGACGTTCACCAGCAACGCCAGAACACCGATGTTGATGTCGGTGATGTGGGTCGTCACCGACGGCAGCATCGTGGCGAGTGTGACTCCCGACATGGTGGTATACGCGACCACGGCGAGGCCCGCCACCATGCCGGCGGCGGCGGCCACCGCGTTGGTGCGATGCGGCCACAGCAGCGAAAGCAGTACGGCCGGAAAGAGCTGCGTCACGATGGCGTAGGCAAAGAGCAGCAGCGTGACGATCGTTTGACCGCCGCGATAGACGAAAAACAGGGCGAGGGCCGCCACGAACGGCACCATGAGCTGCGCGATGCGTACTTCGCCGCGCGCATCGGTCCGGATGCTGCTGGTGATGAGTCGCGACAGAATCGTCGCCGTCGACATGAGAATGAGCGAGCCGGGTACCAGCGCCGTGAGCAATCCCGCCGCGCCGACGAGCCCCATGACCCATGGGCCGTAGCTCAGCCGCGCGACGCGCAGCAGGGCGAGATCCGCGTCGGGGCCCTTGAGTCCCGGCACCGCGGTGATGGCCGCAAAGCCAATGAAGAACACGAAGAGCAAGATGATCTGGTACAACGGCATGAGGATGGCGTTACGCCGGAACGCCGCGTCGCTGCGCGCGGCGAAGACGGAGCCAAACGTGTGTGGCCACATGTAGAAGCCGAACACGGTCATGAGGATCGTGCTCGTGTACCAGGTACCGGAGAGCCCGCGCTCGGGAAACACGAAGAACTCCGGCTGCTTCGCGATGAGCGTGTCGAACATGGGGCCGATGCCCCCGTGGAGTGTGTACGGCAGCGCGATGCCGAGCCCCACGACAGTGCAGAGGACGAGGACATCCTTGAATGCCGCCGTGTACGCGGAGCCGCGCACGCCGGCGAGCACGACATACACAATGAGGGCGGCGGTGCCGAGAAGAATGGCGAGGTCGGCGCTGATGAGTCCGTACGACGACTCGCTCACCAGAATGCCGAGTCCCTTGAGCTGCAGGACCAGATAGGGGATGAGCGCGCAGGTGCCGACAATGGCGACGACGCGCCCGAGCCACGGGCTGCCGTATGCGCGGGCGAAGTAGTCCGGTTGCGTGATGACCTGCCACGAGAGCCCACGTCGCCAGATGGCCGGGAGCAGCCAGTACGACACCGCGTACGCCACCGGTGCGTAGCCGATGATGTAGTAGGCCGGCGCGCCGCGGGCGTAGGCCCACCCGCTGCCCCCGAGGAAGGTGAAGGTGGTATACATCTCGCCCGCGAGGAGCATGAAGATGAGTACCGAGCCGAACCCGCGGCTGGCCACACTCCATTGCTCGAGGCTCTGCGCGCCGCGTCCGCGTACCGAGAGGACGAAGGCGATGACGAGCGTGAGCGCCATGAGGCCAAGGGCAATGGTGGCCTCGCCGAACTCAACGGCTGTCGTCACTCGTTGGCGCTCGTCTCACGAGAATCGACGAACCAGAGGACAAGCGATGTACAGAGGACCCATCCCGAAATCCACGCCAACAGAAACGGCATGCCGAAGATGCGCGGCTCGATGCGATTGGCGAACCATGGCGCGCCGAGAATGGCGACCATGGGGACCAGTACGAGCCAACGAGACATTCGTCGCGGCGCGCTCACGAATCAGGCGTTCGGGGTGAGCAGGTCGAGCGTGGCCGCTGTGAGATAGCGGAGCCCGATATCCAGTGATCGTTCGTCGACCTGGAAGCGCGGATGATGATGCGGAAAGGTGATCCCCGCCGCTTCGTTGCCGGCGCCGACGAAGGCGAACACGCCCGGTGCGCGCTGCTGATACGCCGAAAAGTCTTCGCCGCCCATGGTGGGACGCATATCGACGAGTGTGTCGTTGCCAAAGGTGCGTCGCACGACGTCGGTGAGCCGCGCTGAAAGCACCGGGTCGTTCACCACCGGCCGATAGCCTTGTTCGTAGTGGAACTCGTAGCTGGCACCGAACGCTTCGGCGATGCCCTTGATGACCCGTTCCATCTGCGCCGGCACGGCGATGCGCAGGGCGGCGTCGAAGGTGCGCACCGTGCCCGAGAGGTAGGCGCTGCTGGGGATGACGTTGAACGTGGTGCCGGCGATGAATTGCGTGACCGACAGGACCACCTGATCGAGTGGGTCGACGGTACGCGACACCACCTGTTGCAGCGCCGTCACGATCTGCGCGCCGATGGCGATTGGGTCGACACATTCATGCGGCATGGCGGCGTGTCCACCCTTGCCGACGATCGTGCACTGAAAGTTGTCAGGAGCGGCCATGGCGGGACCGCTCAGAATGCCAATGCGCCCAACCGGCATGGGTGCCCAGAGATGCAGCCCGATGACCTGTGCCACGCCGTCCATGACGCCGTGCTGCACCAGTTCTTCGGCGCCGCCGGGGGACAACTCTTCCGCGTGCTGAAAGACAAAGCGCACGGTGCCGGGGAGCGTATCGATACGGGCGGCGAGGAGCGCGGCGAGTCCGAGGACAATCGCCGTGTGCCCATCGTGGCCGCACGCGTGCATGGCGCCGTCGCGCGTACTGCGGAACGCGACGTCGGCTTCTTCGTGAATGGGCAAGCCGTCGATATCGGCGCGCACCGCGATGGTGTGGCCTGGGAGTGCCCCGCGCAGTTCGGCGACCACGCTCGTGCGCGTGGGGCGCGACAGCGTGAGTCCCGGGATGGCGGACAGCGTGTCGAAGATGAACTGCGACGTTTCGACTTCGTGGAAGGCGACTTCGGGGCGCTGGTGCAGCTGCCGTCGCCACTGGATGACCTGCGGGGCGAGCGCCGCAGCGGCCTCGAGGGGAGCGAGCGTCCCTCCGCCGGCCGCCGACGAATCGAACGGTGTGGGAGTGCCCGGGAGCGTCGTCTGAACGAGGGTCATACCGTGCATCGGGGCAAAAGTGTAACCGGGGGGCCGCAGCCCGCGTAAATTGGAGTATGCCTCTGACCCAGCCTCCCACGCCACCCGCGCCGCCCGTCGCCGCGGGGCCTGAAGCCCCGGGAACACAGCCGTCGGCTATCGATATCGGAACGGGTGTACCCATCGTGGTTCCCCGTCCGGTGACGCAGGCGGAGGTCGACGCCCTCAAGGAAAAGCGTTCCGAACTGTCGCGGCAGCTGACCAGTGCCAGCGATCGCCGCAAAGATGTGGTGCGCGATCTCGGGCGTGCGTCGGACGAAAGCAAAGCGGGGCTGCAAAAGCGTCTCGATGTGCTCGACGAGCGCATCGTGCAGCTGGAGCGTGACATCGCGGCGAACGGTCAGGCCCTGGCCAGCGCGCCGGGCGATCTGGCGTTGGGGGAGCGGACCGCGCCGCAGGTCCGCTTCGGGCCGTTTTCGTCGGGACAGCTGACGGCCATTTCCATTGTGGGAACGCTGACGGTGCTCATGCCGCTCGCGCTCGCCGTGGCGCGTGCCCTGATGGTGCGTGCCCGTCAGCCCCGCATCACGCCGGAAATTCTCGAAGCCACCCGTCGCATGGAGCGCATGGAGCAGGCGATCGATACGGTCGCGATCGAGGTGGAGCGCATCAGCGAAGGGCAGCGGTTCGTGACGCAGCTGATGGCGGGGAAGCAGAAGGAGCCGGTGTTGGTCGAGGGGAAACGGGAAGCGTAGGGGCTGAGTCCTACGCTGGCAGATCGTCGGCCGCGCGATCACCGAGGAGTTCAGGGCGGCCCAGCATGGGGGTGCGCGCAGAGGGAGACAGCGCGCCGCGCAGACGATCGTAGTTGAGTCGAAAGAGCTCGACCACGGCCGGAATGTCGTGCTCGCTGCGCAACCTAAAGCTGATCCACCCGGAGTGCGGGAGCGTGTGATGCGCCTGCGCGCGGCCGGCGGCGACGAGATCGCGTCGCATGCGCACACTCACCAGCAGATCAGCGACCCCGCTGAGATGTACGTGCCCGATCTCGCGTTTGCCGACGCGGAACTCCACACCGCCGTAGCGATGCGGAAGGACTTCCATGTCGTTCCAGTGCCTGAGCAGCGCTGCGAGTCTGGCGCCGTAATCGGGAGTGCCCATTCATCGTTCCGCGCAGAGTGTGGACCGACATTTCCACTGGCTACTGCAAGAGCATGCAGCCGGAACGTCATTGCGGCAAGTCAACGCCGTGAGATGCGCTCAGCGCAGCACTCGCCCTGATCTTCCCCCGGCTCGACAGACAACGGGCCGCGCTGCCAAATGGCAACGCGGCCCGTTGTGTATGTCCAGCAGCGGCAATCAGACCGGGAACAGCATCTCGCGGTACCGCGGCAGCGGCCACATCTCGTCGGCAATGGCGAGTTCGAGCGCATCGCTGGCGTCACGCACTTCAGCCATCGTGTCGCACGCCGTCGTGGTGAGGTACACACCCTGCGCGGCGAGGTCGTCGTGCAGATGCTCGGCCTTGGCCGTGACCTTGGCGAGCTCGGCGCGCTTCTTCTGCAGCGTGGCGACGAGCTTGGAGGTGGCGTTGGCCGCGTCGACGATGGGCTGCATGTTGATGCCTGCCGCCGCACCCTGTCCGGCAGCACCGGCCAGCTGACCGAGATACGCGTACGACGCCGGGAGCACCTGCGTGTCCACGATCTGCTGCAGCGTGTGCAGCTCGATGAGGATGTCCTTCACGTAGCGCTCGAGACGCACATGGTAGCGGCTCTCGAGTTCGACGTCCGACAGAATGCCGGTGTCCTTGAAGAGCGCCTTCGCCGTGTCCGTGCGCAGCTGGGCCAGCGCTTCCGGCGTACGACGCAGGTTGAGCAGACCACGCTTGTTGGCTTCGACCACCCACTCGTCGGAGTAGTTGTTGCCTTCGAAGCGCACCGCGGCCGTTTCCTTGAACGCCTTGCGCGCGACCTTGAGCGCGGCGTTGTCGGTGCTGGCACCGGCAGCGATTTCCTTCTTGAGCTCTTCGATCATTTCGCCGACCGCTTCGGCCACCGCGGCCTGCAGCAGCATGACCGGGAACGCGATGCTCTGCGAGGCGCCCACCGCGCGGAACTCGAACTTCGCGCCCGTGAACGCGAACGGCGACGTGCGGTTGCGGTCGGTGTTGTCCTGCTCGACTTCGGGAAGCTTGGCGACACCGAGCTTGAGCATCGCCTGCTCGGCGTTGTTGGCCGACGTCTTGCCCGCAGCGATGTCTTCGACGACCTGCGTGAGGCCGGAGCCGAGGAACGCCGAGATGATGGCCGGCGGCGCTTCGTTGGCGCCGAGCCGGTGTTCGTTGCCAGTGACGGCGATACCGGCGCGCAGCAGACCGGCGTGCTTGTGCACACCCTTGAGCACCGCGGCCAGGAACAGCAGGAAGCGGATGTTCTGGTGCGGCGTCTTGCCGGGCTTGAGCAGGTTGGTGCCGTCGAGCGCGTTGTCGGAGACAATGGCCATGGACCAGTTGCAGTGCTTGCCCGAGCCGTTGATGCCAGCGAACGGCTTCTCGTGCACGAGCGCCTGCAAGCCATGACGCAGCGAGACTTTGCGCATGATGGCCATGACGAGGTGGTTGTGGTCCACCGCGACTTCGGAGTCTTCGAAGTACGGCGCCATTTCGAACTGCGACGGCGCGACTTCGTTGTGACGCGTGGTGATGGGCACGCCGAGCTTGTAGAGCTCGTGCTCGACTTCGCTGATGCACGCCTGGACGCGCTCGGGGATGCCACCGAAATAGTGGTCTTCGAGCTGCTGGCCACGCGGCGGCGGCGACCCCACGAGCGTGCGGCCGGCCATGATGAGGTCGGGGCGCAGCGCGAAGTGGCCGCGGTCGATCATGAAG
Organism: Gemmatimonadaceae bacterium; assembly: GCA_947457545.1. Taxonomy (GTDB): domain Bacteria; phylum Gemmatimonadota; class Gemmatimonadetes; order Gemmatimonadales; family Gemmatimonadaceae; genus Gemmatimonas. The sequence continues at coordinate 36,857 of CANGXD010000012.1, read as the reverse complement.
AATTCCTGCTCCACGCCGAGCGTTGTGATGACGCGCAGCACACCGGTGTCGCCAATGAGGCCGAGCATTTCGGTGGCGCGGGCGGAAAGCGTGTCACAGCTCCGGAGGAGCGGCGTCATTTCGTCGAGCGCTTCGCCGTTGTAGCCGATGAAGACCGACGGAATGCAGAGGTACTTCACGCCGCCGGTTTCGCTGATGAAGACAGGCGACGCGGGGTTCCACGCGGTATAGCCGCGCGCTTCCCAGGTGGCGCGGAGGCCGCCCGACGGGAACGACGACGCGTCGGGTTCCGACTGAATGAGCTGCTCGCCGGTGAACGTCTCGATGGCGTGGCCGTGCTCGTCGAAGTTCAGGAAGGCGTCATGCTTTTCGGCGGTGAGGCCGGTCTGCGGCTGGAACCAGTGCGTGAAGTGGGTGACGCCGCGCGACATCGCCCACTCCTTGATGACCTGCGCGACGACCGGCGCGATGTCGGAGTCGAGCTTTTTGCCGAGGCGGATGGAGGCCGCAAGCTTCTTGTACACATCCTTGGGCAACTTCGCGCGCATCTGGCGAATGCCGAAGGTGTTCATGCCGAACCAGGCGCTCGTGGGGAGCTGGACGCCGTTTTCCTCGGGACGCGAGGTGTGGCGCGGCGCACGGTGCGAGATCTCGCGCATGGCGATCGCGCGCGAGTTGTTGTTGTTGGCCATGGACGGGGCGGAAAGAAGTCAGGCGACCTCCGTGTGTTGCGCACGGTGTCGCAGATTTTGTGCAGGAGACGCAGAAATATGGTCGCATCCGGAGCACTTTCCAACTGTTTCGCGGGTGTCTGACAACGAGTTGGTGCGGGATTGGCAGAAATGCGCTGGCGGTGGGCTTTATTGGCCAGTTTACCGTATAAAAACCGAAGCGGTGTTACGCGGAATTTGCGGATGTTTACGGAAGTGCGCGGATTGGTGCGGATTGTAGGTTGGGAGATGGACTCTTTTGATCGAATTCGTTTGGTGATGGCCCTGGTGGTGGGCGCGACGCTCTCGGGGTGTGGCGGCGAGAAGGCGGCCCCGCCGGCCAAGACCGCGGTGGCGGCCAACGGGTCGGTCGTGCGGCCACCCACGCCCAGTGATTCGCTGTGCCCCCGCGACGGCTTGTGGCGCGCCTGTCATTTGGAAGACCGCATCAACAAGGCGGGGATGGGCATCAAGGTGCTCGACACCATTACGGTGCCGTACTTCGCGGAGCGCGGCACGCGGTACAAGATCGGCAAGACGGCGAAGCTGGTGACGTTCTTCTTTGCCGACTCGGCCGCTGGGGCCGCGGCGACGGCGTCGCTCGACGAGCTGCGGCTCACGCCTCCCCGCGATTCGATCGGGAAATGGCCGACGGCGCCATTCGAGGCGATCCGCACCGCCAACATGATCGCGGTGCTCTTCGAGGTGACGGCAGGGCAGGCGGAGCGCGTGCGACTGGCACTGACGGCGGGGGCGCCGCAGCCGTATACGGAACAGGCGCAGACCTTGCCGCCGGCGACGGCGCGGTGAGGGGCGCGCTTCGTGGCGCGCTCGCTGGCGCGCTGCTCGTGGCAACGCCGATCGTCGCCATGGCGCAGGATACGACGTCCGATGCCGCCCACGGGGAACCCGCGGCGCTGCGTTATCGCGCCATGGCGTTCGGTGTGGTGAGCGCGGCCACCTGGACACAGGCCCTTGGCGTTCCCGAAGGCTGGGACCGCACCTGGCAGGGGTACGGCAACCGGCTCGGCGATCAGGTGGGCTTTGCGCTGTCGGAGGAGCTGTTGCGCGTTGGGCTCGAGCGCGCCACGGGATGGGAGAGTGCCTACGGGCCGTGCGACGCGGCGCACGGGGCTCGGCCATGGCGGACACGCGCCGGCGCGGCGACGCGCTGTGCGCTGCGTAGCACGTTCACCGCCAAGAACAGCGCTGGGGCCACGCGCCCCAATGCGCCGTTGCTCGGAGCCATCGTGGCAGCGAGCGCGCTGAGTCTCACGTGGCGCCCCGAACGCAAAAGCGCGAGCAAGGGGCAGCTGTTCATGGTGACGCGCGTGGGGATCGTCACCGGCGCGACGGTGGTGAACCGGGCGGTGAAGGAGATGCGGCGGCGGTGAGTCCCGACGTCAGGGCGCGATAGGCGGCCCGCTGCCGCGGTAGCCGCTCGCGGCGTACAGCGCATCAGGATCGCGCAGGGCAATCAGCTCGCGCAGGGCCGCAGCCTTGTCGACAGCGCGCAGGTAATACGCCTGCGCAATGCGATACCCCATGAAGTATCCGAGGTCGCCAGGCCACGCCTCGGTCGCATTACCCTGATTGTAGAGCCAGCGGCTGATGTCGGTGCTAGTGCGCTCCCGATCGAACGCTTCCCAATACTCACGCTCCCGCTGCTGCCACGTGACGTAGAACCCTCGAAAGGTAGGTGCGCCGGCGACCAACTCGGCGACCAGTTCCGCGACACCTTCGTTGAGCGCCGTGTGCAGCATGGGCGCGCCGCTGCGACCGGCGCGGGAGCCCGCTCTCGATGACAGATAATGCGAATGCTCGTGAGCGACCAAGATGGGCAGATCGCGCGCAAACGACTTCTGATTGTCCCGCCCAAAGCGATTGAGCTCGTCGAGCGGCGCGACGGCGTCGGTGCCGAAGAATTCGAAGCCGATGAACATGCGTCCGTTGTTCACCGTGCCTCCCGTGCTGAACCGGCCCACGAGCAGCGTGATGGGAGGGAATGTGGCCTGAGGATACAGCGCCGTGAGTCGCCGGTTGTTGGCCCGGATGGTCGACAGTACTACGCCGCTCCGAGACTCTGCCTTCCACCACGTCTGCAAGGCGTCGAAATAGCGAGGCGCATTCCGTGTGGCCGACACGAGCGACGCCGCCGTAATGGACCGGAGCGGAATGAATTCCCGGAGTCCGGTAGAGGCCGAGTCGAGATAGCGTCGCTGAAATGCGTCGGCGCTCCCCCCGCGTCCACCGTTCTCCCACGCCCGCCAGAACTGATCGACGTCGCTCGATTCGAAGACCGTCGCCTCCGGATCGGAGGGGGCGGTGAGCGACGAACTCGCCTGACAGGCGGTCCCCGTCAACCCGCAGAGCAACAGCCACGACACGACACGACGCCGGATGGTCATGCCGGTTTGGACAGTCTCCGCGCGCCGAAGGTTTGAACCAGCCCGCGATCGTAGGTCGAGGGCTGCCCGAACTTTCGGTCAGCTGGCCTTGCGCGCGGGCGCCGCTTCCTGACTCTCCAGCGCGGCCCCGAGTGCATCGGCCGTCCACGTGATCGCGTTGGTATAGAACTCGCCAAGTTTGGCGGGGTCGACACCCATCTCCTTCGCGATCTCGGTGGCGTTTTCGAACAGCCCCAGCTCGTACGACTCGGCGAAGTTGATCGCGTCGGCGTACGGGCCGGTGCGATCGATGAGCGCTTCGTTGGCTTCGGCGCTGAGCACGACGCGCTCAAGAATTTCCGGGAGCGGCATGCGGAATACGGCGTCGAGGAGCGAGAAGAGGCCCACCAGGAAGAGCGTGCCTGCGTCGCGACCGCCACCCGCGAGCTGTTCACACAACCGGCCGCGTTCGACGGCCTGCCGCACCAGTTCCTGGTCGACGCCGTTCTTGCTCTTGCGCGCCGCCGCCACTGCTACGGCCAGCCAACGCAGGAAGGCGTTGCGGCCAATGAGACGGAGCGCCTGACCGATGCTCGCCACGCCGCGTCCGCCGAGCGCCGCGCTGTTCACGAGGCGCAGCAGCTGGAAGGTGAGCACGGGGTCGGTGGCAATCACGTCTTCGAGCTGGTGGTCGCTGATCTTCTGGTCGCGCGCGAGACCCATGAGGCGCATCGCGGCGACGGTGCTTTGCGGCATGTCAGCGACCGGGAGCGGCTCGGGACGACTGAAGAAGGTGCCCTGAAAGCCGTCGAAGCCGCGTTCGAGCGTGGCTTCATACTGATTGAGATCTTCGACGTGCGACGCGACGAGCCGCGGACCAGCCTTGCCCAGTCCGCGCGTGACGCGGTCACAGATGGCATTGATGGTGGCCGGTTCCCCGCTGCGCGAATCGACGCGCACCCACGACACCTGCGGCAAGAAGGCTTCGGCCGCCGTCGGTTCGGTGCCCACGGCGTCGAGCGCCAGTACGCCGCCGGCGCCGATCACGCGCGCGAGGGCTTCGTTCACCTCGTCATCGGGGGTGAGCGAGGGGGGCAGCATGATGATGACCGACCCAGGGTCCGCCACGAGAAACGCATCGGCGACGAGCTGATCGCGCGTGCAGGCGACGAAGGCCGGCATGCGGTTGCGGATCAGGTCGAAGGTGCCGTTCAGGAAGCTCTGTGCAAAGGAGCCCGGCCCGTCGGCATCCTGAAAACGGATTTCATAGCCGAGGAGTGAGCCAGTGCCGCCAAAGACGGGCTGACGAACGAGCGCGAAATCTGACATGGAGAAAGCGAGGTGCGGCGTGATGCAAGGGGTGGCGCGGACACGGCGGTCCTGACGAGCTTGAGACGATCAAGACGTCAGCCGGGGCACGGTGCCAGCAGGGACCGTACACCCACTCTTCCTAGTATCGGCCCACAGCTCTCCGAGATGAGTCTTTCGACGCTGGATGGTTCGCTGCACCGCGGATGCGGGGGGCGCTATGCGCTCCAAACCGAGACCGTGACGATGCGCCTGAGCGGTATGGCGGCCGAGGTGACGCGTGAGTTTTACCGGTGCGAGAAGTGCGGACACGAAAATCGCACCATCGAACAGCGGGATGCGGCCGAAAAGGCGGCGACGGAGATTATCCGGAACGAGCATAACCTCTTGATTCCCAAGGCGATCCGTCAGTTACGGGAGTCGCTGGGGTTGACCCTGCCGCAGTTCGCCGAGCTCATCTATGGGACCCCCAAGGGGATCGTGGACGGCTGGGAAAAGGGGAAATACCTGCAGAATCGTGAGGCCGATGCACTCATTCGCAGTCTGGCCGACCGCGACACGCTGGAGAAGCGGGCGGCCAAGGCGGGGGTGACGTTGCCCGTGGTGGACGTCGCGGCGACGGCCGGCGTGACGGCTGCCGAGGCGGTGCCGGCGGAGCAGGCCGCGTCGTAGGCGGTGCGCTACCGACGCCGGCGCCAGGCCGCCCAGGCGTCGGTGCACCAGAGCGCCCACGCCACCAGCAGGGGTTGAAAGAACAGCCGGATCAGGCGCGCGCGGTCGGAGGTGAGGCCGAACGCGTCGACGTGGTTGACGTACTGATTGATGTTGCCGGGAAAGACCGCCACGAAAAATGCGGCGACCACCCATCCGGCCAAGTGGCGGTGGCGTGGAAAGACCAGCAGGGCCGCGCCGAGCGCGATCTCGACGACTCCTGACGCAAGGACGACGAAGTCGGGGTCCAGGGGCAGCCACGCGGGGACCTGCGCCTGAAATTCCACGCGGGCAAAACTCAGGTGGCTGACACCGGCGTAGATGAGGGCCAGCGCGAGAATCCAACGAGCTGCGGTCTTGGGCATATAACAAACTAGAGGAATTCGTTTCCGCTGCGTGTTTGTTTGCCCCCTCCCGCTCAACCGTGCCTCGTTACTCAGCCATTGCCGGTCGTCCGGCGACGCTCGCCTTGTATGCGCTGATCGCGTGTGCCGGTGTGTTGCGCGCACAGCCCCGTGCGCCTGCCGCGCGGTCGTCCAGAGCCGGCGCCCCGTCCCACAAAGTGGCGCGGGCCTCGCGGATTACCGGTGAGGCACCGCATGTCGACGGGGTGCTCGATGATGCGGCGTGGGCTGCGGCGATGCCGCTCAACGACTTCGTGCAGCGTATCCCCAACGAAGGCGTGCAGCCCTCGGTGCGCACCGAGGTACGCGTCCTGTACGACGATCGCGCGCTCTATGTGTATGCGCGGCTCATGCGCCCCGATCCACAGGCGATTCGCACCTCCGTCACCAGACGGGATGGCGACAGCGATGCGGAAACGTTTACGGTCTCGCTCGATACGTACCTCGACCGGCGTACCGCGTACAGTTTCACGGTGTCGTCCGGTGGGGTGCGTGGCGATGCGTATCACTCGCAGGACAGCGAAGACAGCGGACGCGAGCCACAGTTCGACCCGGTATGGAACGCGCGCACGCGGGTGGACTCCGCGGGATGGACGGCCGAGATGCGCATTCCCTTCTCGCAGCTGCGCTTCAATGCCGCGGACGAGCACACGTGGGGGATGCAGCTGTCGCGGTATGTCGCGGACAAAGCGGAGCGCATTCAGTGGGCGCTCATTCCCCTCGACGCTGCCGGTTTCTCGTCACGCTTCGGCAGGCTCGAAGGCATACGCGGCCTCGCCCCGGCGCGGCGCGTGGAGCTGCTGCCGTATGTGGCAAGCGAAGCCGCATACCGGACGTCGGACACGCGTGCCAATCCGTTTCTCAACCGCTATGGCGCGCGTGTCGGTGGCGATCTCAAAGTAGGTCTTGGTCCCAATCTTACGCTCGACGCCACCATCAACCCCGACTTCGGTCAGGTCGAATCGGATCCGGCCATCGTGAACCTCACGGCGTTCGAACAGGTGTTCGAAGAACGTCGCACGTTTTTCATTGAGGGCAACGAGCTGCTCACCGGTCGCGGACAGAGTTTCATTGGTCGTCCTACGTGGTTCTACAGTCGTCGTATTGGCGCTCTGCCGCATGCGTCGGTGCAGGGTGACTATGTGGACGCGCCGACGAACACGACGATCACGACGGCCGCCAAGGTGACGGGGCGGCTCAAGTCGGGGTTGTCGGTGGGCGCTCTTGCCGCGTTTACGCCGCGAGAGTTTGCGCGCACGTTCGAGACGGATGACGGTGTCACGACACGCACCGCGGTCGAACCGCCAAGTGCGTTCGGCGTGATGCGACTGCAGCAGGAGTTCGGGAAGCAGCAGTCGAATGTGGGGTTGGAGTTGACGTCGGTGCAGCGCACGCTCGACGCGGGGAGCGGACTCGCGAATCTGTTGCCGACTGATGCGGTGGCTGGTGGCATCGATTGGAAGTTGCGCTACAAGCAGGGGATGTACGAGATCACCGGGTGGGTCGGTGGCAGCTACGTGCGCGGAAGCACGGCGTCGATGACCCGTTTGCAGCGCAACAGCGCGCACTTCTTTCAGCGCCCCGATCAGCCGCACGTGCGCTTCGACAGTACGCGGCGATCGTTGATGGGGAGCAGCGCCTCGGTGCGATTGGACAAGAACGCCGGGCGCTTCACGTTGGGTGGGATACAGATTTCGGCGCGCTCGCCAGAGTTCGAGATCAACGACGCGGGGCAGATGCGCAGCGGCGACGATATCGATTTCAACGCCGACATTCAGCTGCGCGATACGAAGCCCAATCGGTTCGTGCGGATCTTTCAGTTTGGGACCGCGACACAGGCGGGGTGGAATTACGGCGGGATACGGCAGTACTGGCGCTTCTCGGAGAACGCGAGCGCCACGTTGCACAACTTCATGCGCGTGACCGCCGGCATTACGCGTCATGTGGGGTCGCAGAGTGACGATCTCACGCGCGGGGGTCCGCTCATGGCGACGCCGAACGGATATCAGGTCAGCACGTCGATCAGCAGTCGTGGCAACGTGCCCACGACGTGGTCGGCGCGTGCGAGCTACTTCGACGATACGTTCGGTGGGTGGAGCGTGACGACGTCGACGACGCTCACGGTCCGTCCGGCGTCGCGCTGGCAGGCCTCGATGGACCCTACGTGGTCACGGGTCGTGGACCCGCGGCAGTACATCAGCACGCGTGCCGGAGGTAGCAGTGCGACGTATGGGCAGCGCTACATTTTTTCGTTCATCGAGCGCAGCACCTTGTCGACACGATTTCGGTTGAACTATGCGTTCACGCCGAACTTCACGGTGGAAGGGTACGCCGAGCCGTTTGCGGCGAGCGGACGCTTTTACGATCACGGTGAATTGTCGGCGGCGCGCAGTGCGGAGCAGCGTGTGTACGGTGCGCAGGGGACCGGGACCACGGTGCAAGTGAACACCGATGGCACGCGGACGGTACGCGACGGCGCGTCGACGCTGGTGTTGCCGGCGCTCGATTTCAACCGATTGTCCTTCCGCTCCAACCTCGTGTTGCGCTGGGAGTGGTTGCCGGGGAGCACGGCGTTTCTTATCTGGCAGCAGAACCGCACCGGCCAGGACCCGGTGGGGCGCCTGATCGGTGCGGGCGATTTGCTCGATGCTACCCGAACGGCCGGCGACAACTTCCTGGTGATGAAGGTGAGCTGGCTGTTCGGGGTGCGCTGAACTGTGTCCTCTGTGGTGCTGTTTCCGCCGTGCTACGCCGCTCCGAGTTCGCTCTCGAGGCGCGTGTAGCTGGCTTCCATGCCCGTCGTCATGCCGGTGCCAAGGATCATGTCGCGGAGTTCCTTGCTGGGATACGTGATGACGATGCTGAGCAGTGTCCCGCCCTGGACCGGCACCAGGGTCAGTTCGTTGCGCGTGGCGGGTCCGTCGGTCCCGATCATCTGTTCGGTGGTGACGGCACGGTGCGGCGCATGGCTCTCCAGCAGCTCGCCTTCAAAGCCGAATTGCTGCGTGCCGTCGGCGCTGGCCCACTCGTAGCGATACCGATCGCCGACGGTCGTCGCCACTTCACATACGGGCATCGTCCATCCGTCGGGACCGGTGAGCCAGCGTTGCATGAGTGCGGGTTCGTGATGCGCGCGCCAGACCTGCACGGGTGTCCCGCGCACCACGCGGCTGATGCGTACCGTGGTGTCGTTGAGCAGCTGCGCGTCGGTGCCGCGCTCGGCGGCGAAGGTGGTGAGATCGGCGACGACTTCGTCGATCTGACTCATGGCGGAACGCATCCCTTCCATCATGCCCATGGCCACCAGCTGTTCCATGGCCTCGATGCTGGGGAAGTGTGTGACGCTGCGGAAGCGCGAGCCCGTGGCGGTCGACTCGAAGAAGAAGGACATGCGCATGGACGGCAGGTCGGCATTGGGGGTGCCGTGTTCGTCGGCAAACCCGTCTTCGAGATCGATTTGCTGGTGTGGCGTGATGGCGAGATAGCGCCACCAGCCGCGCGCAACGGTGCCGTCGGGGCCAGTCATGTGGTAGTGCGAGAAACCGCCCACCGCCATGTCGTGTCGCGTGAAAGTTGCCGGCCATTCGCGCGGCCCCCAGAAGCGCTCGAGTTTACGCGGATCGGCGTAGGCATCCCACAGGCGCTCCACCGGCACGGCATAGTCGGCGATGATCGAAAGGGTGAGCGCCTGGGCATCGGAAACGACTTCGGTGATGGGCATGGGTCAGCCCCCTTGGAAGCCAAAGCGACGACCGAGCTCGCCGAGGTTGCCGAAGCGCTGGTTGACGACGGTGTTGTAGATCGAGCCGAAGGTATAGCCCATCCCGACGTTCAGGTTGTAGCGGAAGTTGGTCTGCAGCTGCTGGCGTTGCGTGAGAATGTCGCGCTCGGATTGTGCGGCGCCGGCAATGTAGATCTGGTCGCGCACGCGCGACGCCGAACCACGGAAGTTGAGCGAGAAGCCGCGCCCGAGGCGAAGGTCCATCGACCCCGAGAGGGTGACATGATTCCGCTGTGGGTCATGCAGGTAGTGTGACCCTTCGAGTGTGAGATTGGTGTTGCCCCACTTCTGCCGCTGGGTGAGGGCGAGCAGCAACGTCTGATTGAAGCGGGTTTCCTCTGTTTCGTCGAAGACCGTGCGGCGGTAGTAGCGATAGTAGTTGGGTCCCACGTAGTACAACGCCGTGAGCTGGTGGCGTGTGGCTTCGGACCACGGGAAGTAGTTGTACTCGAGCGCCGGGGACATCCGCACCGCGAGCTTCTGGTTGAGCACTTCGCTGAATCCGGCGGACACCTTCACGCCGGCGGTGAGATGCGCATTGATGGTGCGCCCGATGAGGGCGTTGGTGTTGGATGCGCGCTGCAGCACGACCACGGAGACCGTATCGCGAATGGCGGGGTTGGCGTCGTTGGCGACGAGCAGTTTGAAATCACGCTCGTTGTACGAGTGCGTCCCCGTCAGGTTGATCTTCCACGCGTCGGTCGTGCGTGCGGCCGACAGCGAGGTGGAGAGATTCGTCGTCTTGACCAGCTGTTCGCCGGACGCGTTCAGGTTGCCGTCGATACGATAGAGCCAGAGGTTCCACCGATCCTTGATGGAGCGCGGACTCACGGTGGGCGCCACAGCACCGTTGGCGAGCGAGAGCCGCATGCGTGACGCGATGGGGGTGCGCGCCACATATGGGGCGAGTCCCAGCTGAAAAGTGCGCAGGAGCTCGCGACGCACCCGGTCGTCGGCGTCGTTGGGCAGCGTATTCACGACGAGGGTGTCGGTCTTTCCGGCGAACCGTTTTTGTCCGAGAAAGTTGACCGTGATTTCCCGGCCGCCGTTGCCAGCATTGAGGCTGGTGAGGAGCAGGTGCACGTCGCTATCGAAGCGATCACGCACCCAGTTGACGTAGCCCATCTCCTGAACGAAGAACAGGCGATCGCAACCGCGGACGTTCCCTTGGCAATCCAGGAACACGCGAAGCGATGACTGGAGCAGGCTGTCGGGGAGCACCTCTGCGCTCGTGGGGCGGGACGGAGCTTGAGCGGACGCGACACGCGGGCCCAAGGTCAGCAGCGCGAGGAGTACCAGACGTAACGATGTATGCATCAGGGAAGACGAGTTGCGAAAAAAAGGCGGCGGAGCGACATCGTACGATGGGGCTCCGCCGTGTCCGGAAAGACCATGGCCGCTGAACTACGTACGGAAGTACTCCAGCGCTGAGACGGTTCCCGACGAGTGACGATCTACGCCGCTACGGGGACGTGATCGACGCGTATACGGCCGTTGCGGGCTGTACGGCCAACGGCGAGAGAGTAGCATTATGCACACGTCACGGAGGGCCGGTTGGTTGCATCCGTTTCGCTCCGACGATGCAGTCGCACGAGGATCCCGCCGCGCGCTGCAAGCCGTTCATCGTGTTCACTCTCTGGCCCGTCCTACCATGAGCCCCATCGTACCCGCGCAAGCCATCGAGCTCCCCCACGAGATGACGACGACTGGCTTCGACCTGCCGGGCTACCGGGTCGATCGCAATCTCGGCGTCGTCCGCGGCGTGGTGGTGCGTTCCCGCTCCGTGCTCGGGACCATCGGCGCCGGTTTTCAGACCATTCTTGGCGGCAACATTTCGCTCTTCACCGAATTGGCCGAGCGCACGCGCCAACAGGCCTTCGATACCATGTTGCATCAGGCGCATCTGGCGGGCGCCAATGCGGTCATCGGCATCCGCTTCGACGCCAACGAAATCATGAGTGGCGTGACGGAAGTCCTCTGCTACGGCACCGCGGTACGCGTGTCGCGGACGGCGTGAGCGCGCAATCTCACTTTACGACGACCTGATCATGCCTACCACCAATGCGTTGCTAGAGACACTCGCCGCACGCTTTGCGAAGTATCCTGCCCGGCATGTCGGGATTACGTGGCAGCAGGTGCTAACTCGGATCGAGGGAAATGCGGCGGCGCTGAAGACCCTCGCCGGAATGGAATCGACCGGCGGTGAGCCCGACGTCATTGGTGAAGACGCCGACGGACGCGTGATTTTCTGCGATTGCGCACCCGAAAGTCCCAGTGGACGCCGGAGTCTGTGCTACGACCGCGCGGCACTCGACGCGCGCAAGGAGAACAAGCCTGTGGGGAACGCCATCGACGTCGCCGCACAACTCGGTGTGGAGTTGTTGGACGAGACGCAGTATCGCGCGCTGCAGGCGCTGGGACCGTTCGACCTCAAGACGTCGAGCTGGCTGGCGACACCGGCCGCGGTACGCGACCTGGGTGGGGCCCTGTTTGGAGACCGGCGCTACGACCGGGTGTTCATCTATCACAATGGGGTGCAGTCGTACTACGGGGTGCGCGGCTTTCGCGGGCTGGTGCGGGTCTAACCGTTCCGCGCTTACCGCGAGAAGCGCAGCAAAACGTTCGACCGGTCGCCCAGAAACAGTCGTGCATCCTGTCCCGTGAGCGCGCTGGTCCCCTTCATGTCTGCATCGCCAAGGGCCTGCACGTACCAACTCGATGCCGGTGCGTTGGGCAAATCTTGCAGGCGGAGCGGTACGCGCGGGACGGGCGCGGGTGTGTCGATCGTCGGAAGGTACGTGATGTAGTTGCCTTCTGCGTCGAACACACGAGCGCCTGACACGTTGTTGAGGAGCAAGACAAAGGCGTTGATCTTCGTGTTCCACGAGAGCGACGGCCCCCAGAAGCCGCCACCATCGGCCTGTTGCCATGAGCGTGCCGGGGGCAGAATGGGCGTTGCCTGCCCAATGGGGGTTGGTGTCCACGACTGCCCCACGCGCGGCGAACTGGTGCCCTGCAACCCGGGGCCACGCCAGTCGCCATCATGCCAGCGCAGTGCCTTGCTGCGCCCATCGGGGTGCAGCGGCGCATCAAGGTCCTGCAAGGCAATGCGCGCGAGCTGAATGCCTTGTGTGGCGGGATTGGCGCCGGAGTAGTCGGTAAAGGCGATGTAGGCGTAGACGCTATCGGGGCCCACGGCCATACTCGGGTCACCGACCCCGCCGGCAAAGAAGCGAATTGGCAGATCGCAATGAATGGGGAAACTGCCATCGCTCAGGATGAGCCCGAGATTTTGCCAGCTGCGACCGTCATCGGTGGACTTGGCGAGGCCAATGTGCGGCACCGACAGATACGGCCGTTCAAACGGAGCGCCGCAGCGTACGTACGGCCCCTCCTCGGTGTGATACAGCCCGTACAACGCGCCGGTGGACGGGCGGCGATACACCGACTCGATCCAGCGCATGGGGGTGTTGGTGGGCCCTTCGCTGGTGTTGATGTCGTGGACATACCACTGGCGCGTCGAGTCCCAGGCAAAGGTGGGATGGTCGTCGGCGAAGCGTGCCAGCGTAAAGTCCAGCGCGCTGGCGGCATCGCGGGCGCCGTTGCTTCGCCACGCGTGCTGGTTGGACACGATTTGGTAGAACGTGTCGCCCACCCAGAACGACGGACGGTTGCAATCACTTCCCACCGGGCTCGTGATTCGCAGCTCCGGCGTAGGCACCAGCGTGAGCGTGGGTGGCACGAAGGGCGGTGCCGCGGGCTCGGGGGTGGTGCAGGCCATAGCCAGTGCCGCGTACGCGATAGCCCCCAGGCGACGAATGGTCATACGCTGCGGAGGGCCTGCTCCAATGCTCGTGCCGAGGCAAAGCGATCCTCGGGCCGTTTGGCGAGACACTGCTGCAGGATAGCGTCGAAATCAGCCGGCAGCTCCGGCCGCAGTGCGCGCGCCGACGGCGGCGCGTCGTTCATGTGCGCCAACATCATTTGCAACGGTGCGCGCCCCTCGAACGGCGACTGGCCGGTGACCAGGAAGTAGCCAAGCGCCCCGAGGCTGTACAGATCACTGGCGGCGCCAGGCTGCTCGTCGCCCGCGCACTGCTCTGGAGACATGTACGCGGGCGTGCCCAACACCATCCCGACTTGTGTGATGCTGCCCGTGACGTCGCCACCATCTTCACCAGTGGCGTTCTGAGCGGTGACCAGCCCAAAGTCCAGCAGCTTGGCCACGTCGGCCACGCCGCCGCGCTCGCCGAGCATCACGTTGCCGGGTTTGATGTCGCGATGGGTGAGGCCGGCGTTGTGTGCTTCGTGCAGCGCACCGGCAATCTGGATGAGCACGTGCGTGGCCCGCTGAGCGTCCATGGGCCCATCGCGCGACACGAGCTGCTCGAGGGTATCGCCGGGCAGGTACTCCATGACGTAGTAGAACGTGCCGTCATCGGTAATGCCGTAGTCGAAAATGGCGATGGTGTTGGGGTGCGTGAGCGTGGCGGTGGTTTGCACTTCGCGTTCGAAACGCCGTAGCACGTCCGCGTTGCCGGCGTGTTCGGGCCGAATGAGCTTGATGGCGCACGGCCGACGCAGCAGTCGATGCTCGGCGCGGTGCACTTCGCCCATGCCGCCGGCACCGAGCCGTTCTACCAGCACGTACTGGCCCAAGCGCAGCGCATCGCGGGCGACGGCGGCGGCGCGGTCAATGCGGTTCGCGCCGAACAGGGCCATGGTGGTGAAGGCGAGCAGGAACGTCCACTGCGAGCCGAGGAACGTGGCCATGACGTTGGTGGCCACGGCATAGTGGGAGAAGTTCCACAGATTCGTGACGACCACGAGAGCGAGGATGAGCCCAATCATCACGGCTGCGCGCTGCCAACGGTTCGGGATGAGGAGCCCGTACGAGACAATGAAGAAGCATGGGATGATTGCGGCACCGAATCCCAGATCGAACGGCGCGGTCTCGATGATCGGCACGATGGACGGAAAATCGGCGATCATCAGCGAAGCAAACAGCAGGTTGAACGAGACAAACACGCCGCTTTCCACTAGGCGCAGCGCCGCGATGGATCGTGGTGTCCTCGGGCGCAACCACCACGCGAGCAGGGCGACCGGAGGAAAGATGCCGCCCATGACGACCTGGACCGCCTTGAGGACCGTGCGGGTCGACCCCGTTACCTCGGGTATTCGCCAGAAGGCAATGATGGACAACAACAGTCCGATCGCGAGCAACACGATGGTCACCACGTGCAGCCGCGCCTGTAGCGTGACGGCCAGCTCGTCGCGGCCGCTGGTGCGGTCGCCGTCGCCGGAGGCGAAGCGGAACCGCGTGGGGAGGGCTGGCCGGTCGCCGAGTGTCATGGCAGCAAAGGTCGGGGTGCGGCTCGGTGTACGCAACTCGCGACCATGAAGGACGTGGTGGATGCACGAGAGCGGGTCGTGGCGTACCTTTTCGCTCAGCCTCCTTCAACTTGCCATTGTGACTGATCTTTCCACCGCGCTCGCCGCCGTTCTTGGTACCGCCTATCGTCTCGAGCGCGAGCTCGGCGGGGGTGGGATGAGTCGCGTCTTCCTTGCTGAGGAAACGGCGCTTGGCCGGCGCGTGGTCATCAAGGTGCTGCCACCCGATACGGCCGCAGGGGTGAACGCGGACCGTTTCCGCCGCGAAATCCAGCTGGCGGCGCAGTTGCAGCATCCGGCCATCGTGCCGCTGCTCACCGCCGGGGCCAGCGACGGTCTGCTCTGGTACGTCATGCCGTTCGTGGAGGGGGCGTCGCTCCGCACCAAGCTGGCGCGTACGCCGCAATTGCCTCTCGAGGAGGCGGTGCGCGCGTGGCGTGACTTGCTCGAAGCGCTGGAGTACGCGCACGAGCACAACGTGGTGCACCGCGACATCAAGCCGGAGAACATCATGCTGAGCGGGCGCCACGCGGTGGTGCTCGACTTTGGTGTGGCGAAGGCCGTGTCAGCGTCCACGGGGACCGTGGCGGCGGGGATGACGGGGCTGGGGATGGCGATCGGGACGCCAGCCTATATGGCGCCGGAGCAGATTGCGGGGGAATCGAACAGCGACGGGCGGCTCGACTTGTATGCGGCCGGGCTGGTGATGTACGAGATGCTCACGGGGCGCGGGCCGTTCGAGGCCACGACAGCCAGCGAGATCATGGCAGCGCACATTGCCAAGGCGCCGGCGCCGTTGGCCACGTTGCGCGGGGGGTTGCCGGCCTCGCTCGAGCAGCTGGTGATGCAGTGTCTCGAAAAGAGTCCGGCGGCGCGGCCGCGGTCGGCGGGCGATGTGTTGCAGGCGCTCGATGCGCTGAGTGGTGACATCTCGGGGGCGCGGACGCCGTCGGGGACGCCGAGGCCGGGCACTGGCGCTGGCAGTGCGGTCAAGCCGCCCTCCGCGGCGCGGGCGAAGCGTACGGCGGTGCTGCTTGGTGCTGTCCTGCTGGTGGGCGCCGCCGGCTACTTCGGCAATCAGTATCGCCTAGAGCGCGGCGAAGCGACGGCGCGACTTGGGCTCAACCTGGCCGACTCCTCGCGGCTGTCTGCGCTGTTCATGCCCACGGTGCACGATCCGGCCGATAGTGTGTTGGCGCGCAGCCTGGCCAGCGCGTTGCTCAACGCGGCCCAGAGTGACAAGCGCATCTTGCCGCTGGGCGAAGAGCGCGCGGTGTCGATGGCGGTTGAACTTGGGCTTGAGCCGGGCACCGTCAGCAAGGACACGCTTATTGCCATGGCCCGTGATCTGGGGCTGCACAGCACGGTGTCGGCCAGTGTGGCGCGGTTGGGAAGCGGCTTTCTGCTGAGTAGCGAAGCGCGGGCCACTGCCAACGACAGCGCCCTCTTTCGCGCCGAGGTGACGGCGGAAAACGTGGCGGGGGTTCCCGAGGCGATCAAGGCACTGGCTGAGAAGAATCGCGTGGGGCTGGTGTCGGCGTTTTCGCGACTGGCGCGCCCCAAGGCCTCGGGCAAGCTGATCGGCACCACGCCCGAGGCGGCGCGGCTGTGGACCGAGGGGATCGAACTGATGGATCGTGGCGACTACTTGGCGGCGGCCGAGAAAGCTCGCGCCACGGTTGCCCTGGATACGGCGTTCGCTCCGGGCTGGAACCAGCTTGGCACCTCTCTGCAGAACGCTGGGGTTCATCTGCACGAGCAGTTCGTGGCCAGGCGGCAAGCGTATGTCCATCGCGACCGGCTGCGCTCCAAGTGGGTCAAGTCGCTGGTGACTTCCCCCTACCTGCGCGCGATTGGTCAGAACAGCGAGGCGGTGCGCGTGTTGGAGGCGGGGGCGCTGCAGGATCCCGGACAATTCCGCGGAACCACCGAGAACGAGATTGCGCTGGCCTACTCCGGCATGCGACGTCAGGATCTCTCCACGCGGTACTACAACGGTGCCCGCGATACGACCTATCGTGCGCCGAACGTTAGCGACAGAAACTATTTGCTGTCGCTGCTGGAATTGGGTCGCGTGGAGGATGCCCGCCGCGACCTTGCGCGCTACGATTCGCTGGCCGGGGCATCAAACGCGATCGTGCGTCGCATGCGCCATGAGCTGACCTTCGCCACGCGCGATGTGGACAGTACCCGTGCCGTGGCTTCGGCACGGTTGGCCGCCGCCCAGTCCTCGGCCGCGCGCCTGCAGGCATCGCTCTCGCTGCGAAACGCGCTCGTCGCCGCCGGACAGCTCGACTCAGCGCGCGCCATCGAAGAACTTCGTCGCGGCATTCTGCGCAAAAACACCGATACCGCATCACTGCTGCTGTCTGAAGTGAACGAAACGCTCATTCGCACGGAGTTCGGCGGCGATGCGAACGGTGCCGCGCGGCTCGAGCCCGTACTACGCGACGGGCGCCTGAGCGCGCTGCTTCCTCTCGACCGTCCGTACAGTGCGCTCGTCACCACGCTGGCGGCCACTGGGCGCGTGGCCGACGCCAAGCGCGTACTCGGCGAATGGGCCACGAGCATTCCTCCCGAACTGTCGCGCGTGCAGGGGTGGAGCATTGCCACGGCCCGCGGTGAAGTGTTGCTGGCCGAAAAGAACGGCGCCGGCGCGCTGGCCGCCTTTCGCGCCGGCGACTCGACCACCTGTGTACCCTGCGCTTGGCCAAACTACGCCCGCGCCTACGATGCCATGGGCAAGCGCGACTCGGCGATCTTCTGGTACGAGAAGTATCTGTCGTCGAGTTCCGTGCTGCTCTCCAACGCGGCACACGCGCGGTTGTTGGCGCAAGCCTATCGCCGGTTGGGTGAGTTGCACGAAGACGCCGGCCATACGAAAGAAGCACTGCAGCGCTACAGCGATTTCGTGGCGCTCTGGAAGAACGCCGACGCGTCGTTGCAGCCGGCAGTGAAGTCGGCCAAGGAGCGCATTGCGCGCTTGCAGGCCAAGCGAAATTGAGGAGTTCGTGGTGATGCGCATGAAACGTGTTGTCCGCCCGACTGTCGCACTGGTCGCTCTCGTGGTCGGGGCGTGTGTACGGCCGAGCGCCACGCCTGTGGTGTCGCCGAGTCCTGCGGCGCCCACGCCTGTCGCCAGCGCGCCCGCTGCGGGCGTCACCGCGCGTGCTGCAGCGGTCGTCCCTAATCCGAACGCGCCCAAGGTGCTCGTCATTGCCACCGGCGGCACCATTGCCGGTGTGCAGGACGCGCCGGGTACGTTGGGGGGGTATCGTGCCGGCACACTCACCGCCGAGCAGATCACGGCGTCGGTGCCGGAACTCGCACGCTACGCACGCATCGAAACCGAACAGTTCTCCAACGTGGCGAGTACACTCGTCACGCCGGAGATGTGGGTGAAGCTGGCCAAGCGCATCAATGTGGCGCTGCAGCGCGGTGACTTGGCCGGCGTGGTGGTCACGCATGGCACCGACCGGTTGGAAGAGACGGCGTTTTTTCTCTACCTCACCGTGCGCTCCAACAAGCCGGTGGTGGTCGTGGGTGCACAGCGGCCCGCGACGGGGATCAGCCCCGATGGGCCCATCAACTTGCTGAGTGCCGTGCGCACCGCCGCCTCGCCCAAGGCCGTGCAGAAGGGCGTGATGGTGGTGATGGACGACCGCATTCTGTCGGCGCGCGAGTCGCGCAAGTTGTATCAGCGCACCGGCGGCTTCGATACGGGCGACATGGGGATGCTGGGTGTAGTGGCGTCGCAGGGGCCCGAGTTTTTCTTCGCGCCCGTACGCCGCTTTGGTGAACGCAGTGAGTT
The DNA here is from genome assembly GCA_947457545.1 of Gemmatimonadaceae bacterium. Taxonomy (GTDB): domain Bacteria; phylum Gemmatimonadota; class Gemmatimonadetes; order Gemmatimonadales; family Gemmatimonadaceae; genus Gemmatimonas. The sequence continues at coordinate 18,354 of CANGXD010000012.1, read as the reverse complement.
CGACCTCGATCGCGTGGATACGCTCCCCAAAGTCGAACTGACGATGTCGTATCCCGGTGGCACGGGGCAGACGTTCACCACGAACCCCAAGGGAGTTGTGGTGGCCACTACGGGCATGACCGCCGCCGAGAACGCGACGTATCGTGCGCTGCGTCAGACGGGGGTGGTGGTCGTCACGTCGTTCACGTCGGGAGAGAACGTGAACGGTGGCGGCGGTGGCGGTGGCGGTGATGGGCCGCCGCCGGCGCGCGTTGATACCACGGCTCGCCGTGATTCCGTCGCGCGTCCGGTCGTTGCGCCCGTGCCGCCCGGCGTGGTGGCGCTGCATCTCACGGCCACCAAAGCGCGCATCTTGCTCATGGTCGCGCTCACCAAGACGAACGATCCGCGAGAGATTCAGCGGATCTTCAACGAGTACTGACGCGTCGTTGCGTTTACCGCCGTAAGCGGGCGCTGCACTTGATCTCCACGAGTGCCGCCGGCCGTGGGAGTGCCGTCACCGAGAGCGTTGCCCGTGCCGGTGGCGCCACGGGAAAGAACTCCGAGTACACCGTATTCATGGCGGCGTAGTCGGCGATGTCCTTGAGAAAGACGGTACACTCGTCGACATCGGCCATGGTGGCGCCTCCCGCCTGCAGCGCGGTGCGGATGTTCTCGAGCGTCTGCCGCGTTTGCACGGCCACGCCGCCGGCGACGATATCCTGTGTGCCTGGCTTCATCCCCGTCATCCCCGACACGAAGATCTGATCGCCGGAGCGAATGGCGACGGAGTACGCCGGCACGAGTGGCGCGAGACCGGGCGGGTTGAGTACCTCGCGGCCGGTGCGGGCGCCGCTGTGCGCGCACGCGGTGGCAAAACAGAGAACGCCGGCCGTTGCGGCGAGTCGAAGACAGGTCGTCATGTGCGCGCCCTCATGATGTTGGGTGCTGCCCCGTCGGCATGGGGGAGCGACCGGTTGGTGATGTCTGGCGCGCATAACGTAGCGCGCGGAGGCGGTGGCTGTTGGCGCGCCGGCGCCGTACCTTCTGCCGATGAACATGTCCCGATTTGGCCGCCGCGGGTTTCTGGGCTCCACGGCGCTCGCGCTGTGCGTTGCCGGAAGCGCCGCTGTGGCCTCGCAGACTAGCGCCCCCCGCGTCTTCGAGCGCGTGCTGTTGCTGGAGACGACCAGCGAAACCTCCGCCAGCGTGAGCCTCGGCGATATCGACGGCAACCGGACGCTCGACGTGATTCTCGCCAAGGGGCGCCATTGGCCGCTAGTCGACCAGATTCTGCGCAACGACGGCAAGGGGCAGTTTACCGCGCAGCCCCTCTCGGAGGCTCCCGATCGCACCTACTCGGCGGCGCTCGCCGATCTCGATGGCGATGGCGATCTCGATATCGTGGCGAGCAATGACAAGCCAGACCGGAAGCTGATTTATCTCAACGACGGGTCGGGGCACTTTCGCGTTGGCAGTACGTTTGGCGCGCCCGAGTGGAATACGCGCTACGTGACCGTGGCCGACGTGAATGGCGACCAGCGCCCGGACTTGATCGTGGCCAACCGGAGTTCCAACCCGGCAGCGCCGCGGCCGAGTTACGTGTGCCTCAACGACGGCGCGGGTGCGTTTCCCGCGTGTACGCCGCTCGCGACGCAGTCGGCCACCATCGTCGTGGCCACTGATCTCGACGGTGACGGCAAGACCGACCTCGTGGTGCCGCACCGCGACGGTGGACAGAACCTGATTTTCTGGAATGACGGTACGGGCGCGTTTCGTGAGCCGCCAACGCCATTGGGACCGCCCAAGTCGCAGATCCGTGCGGCCGCGGCGGCCGACATCAACGGTGACCGCGTGACCGATGTGGTGGTGGGTGATGAACGCGACGGGCTGTTTGTGTACATGGGCGCGGGGCAGCGCACGTTCGACGCGCCGGTGGCGCTGCCCTCGGCCGGCGGGGCGCCCTATTCGGTGGCCATCGCCGACATGAATCGCGACGCGAAGCTCGACCTCGTGGTGGGGCGGCAAGAGGCGGTGGGGTCGGTGCTCTTCAACACCGGCGGGGCGCGCGTGCCGCGCTTTACCGACACGCCGTGGGGCGACGGCAAGGGTTCGGTGTACGGCGTGGCCGTTGGGGATCTGGACGGCGACGGCTGGCCGGATATTGCGGCGGCGCGCTCGGAGGCGCCGAACGCGGTGTGGTTCAGCGGGGCTGCGCGTCGATGACGCGCACGGCGTACGCTGCCCAGGCATGAGCGGCCACTGCTCGTGAGAGTCACGCTGCCATGAACCGCCGCAACTACTATCGCGTGCTGCACGTGCAACCCGATGCTCCGCCGGAGGTGGTGCGCGCCGCGTACCGCGCACTCATGGCGCGGCATCATCCCGACCAGGGGGGTGACCACGATCAGGCCGTGCTGCTGAACGAGGCCTGGGCCGTGCTGGGCAATGCTACACGCCGCGCCGAGTACGACGCGCGCCGCGAGCGCGCCGGGCAACGTCCCCGGGCGGGAGCCGAGGCGCGGCGCGAGACGCGCGCCGAGCAGGCGCCGCCGCCTCCGCCGCCGCCACAAGCGTCGGCCGAGCTCTGTGCGTTTTGCGGCGACACGAATACCGTTGGCGCCGTCGTGTGCGGGCGCTGCACGGCACCGCTCACCCCTCCCACGCGGCCGGTAGCGCGCCGTGCATCGTCGACCACCGGCGAGCGCCGCACGCTGCCGCGTGTCTCGCGCGCCGACTGGGGCACGGTCCGGCTCCACTGGACGGGCGAACCGCTGGACATAAGGCTGCGCAACCTGTCGGTGGGAGGCGTGAGCTTCTACACCGGTGCGCCGCTGGTGGCCGGCGCGCGGGTGCGGGTCACCGCGGCGGCGTTCGACGCCGTCGTGGAGGTGGTGCAGTGCAATCGCCGCGAGAGCGTGTTCGTGGTGCAGGGCGCATTCGTGACGGTGGGGTTTGCTTCACGGGGGCAGAGTCGTTGAAATGACTCTGACCCCATTAACTATGAGCGATCGGCGATGCCGCTCAATGACGTCCGCGCTTGACCCCTTCTGAGTGACCGACCTCCGCGCGCAGCTCCAAAACACCCTTGGTGAGGGCTACACCCTCGAGCGCGAGCTCGGTGGTGGCGGCATGTCGCGCGTGTTCGTGGCGCACGAAAATGCGCTGGGGCGTACGGTTGTGGTGAAGGTGATCGCCCCCGAGCTGGCCGAAGGAGTGAGCGCCGAACGTTTTGCGCGCGAAGTGAAGCTGGCGGCGCGGCTGCAGCAGGCCAACATCGTGCCGGTGCTCAGCACGGGCAGTTCGGGCTCGCTGCCGTATTACACCATGCCGTTCGTCACCGGCGAGTCGCTGCGGGCGCGACTGGCCAACGGCGTACCGCTCACGATATCTCAATCGCTCAGCGTTCTGCGCGACGTCGCACGTGCCCTGTCGTACGCGCATGGACAGGGTGTGGTGCATCGGGACATCAAGCCGGAGAACATCCTGCTCTCGGGTGGCACGGCGGTGGTCACGGACTTTGGGATTGCCAAGGCGCTCAGTGCGTCGCGCACAATTGGCGATGGCGGCACTGCCGCGCCTACGAGTGCGTCGCTCACGCAGGCCGGCGGGTCGATTGGCACGCCTGCCTATATGGCGCCCGAGCAGGCGGTGGGCGCCGACGTCGATCAGCGCGCCGACATTTACGCGTGGGGTGTGCTGGCGTACGAACTGCTCACGGGCGCCCATCCCTTTTCGGGCAAGGCGAATTCGGCGCAGATGATCGCGGCGCATCTCTCGGAAGTGCCCGTGCCGCTCACGCAGCGCAACACCGCGTTGCCGACCGCACTGAGTGACCTGGTGTTACGCTGTCTCGAGAAGGATGCCGCGCACCGTCCGGCGAATGCGGACGAAGTCTTGCAGAGCCTCGATGGCGTGGTGACGCCAACGGGAACGACGGGCTCCCGTACGGGCGGCACGGTCACTCCGGCACGTGGTCGACGCACGACCATGCTGATCGCGGGCGGCGTGCTCGCAGCGGCGGTCGCAGTGGCACTGATGGTGATGAAGCGCGAGGACACTGCCGCGTCGTCCCCGGGCGCCGTCGCCAGCGCGGCGTCGGCTGCACCGAACCGCTCCATCGCGGTGTTGCCGCTCGCCAACCTGAGCGGTGACAAGGCCGATGACTTTTTCGGGATCGGTCTTGCCGAAGAGATGACGCGCGCGCTTTCGAAGACGGGCGTTCGCGTGATCGGTCGATCGAGCGCTGGTGCGTTGCAGGCTCGCGGCATGGACGAGAGTGCCATCGCGCGCGAACTGGGCGTGGGCTCGTTGCTTACCGGTAGCGTGCAGCGCGCCGCAGGGCAGGTGCGGGTAAACGTCTCGCTCGTGTCAGCCGGCGACGGTTCGGTCACGTGGACGGAGAAGTACGATCGGCCGCTCACCAACGTGTTTGCGTTGCAGGACGAAATCGCGCGCGCGGTGGCGACCAAGCTGCTCGGGACGCTCGGCGGCGCGCGCGCGGCGCAGAGCACGCGAGTTGAGACCACCGATCCTGAGGCGTATGCGTGGTATCTGCAGGGACAGGTGCTGTTTGGCCGTCGTACCGCACAAACGGTACGGCAATCCATCGCGCTCTTCGAGCGCGCGGTCGCGCGCGATCCGCAGTTTGCGCGCGCCCAGGGTGCTCTGGCGTTGGCCATCTCGGCAATCCCCTTCTATGAGCAGGGTACGGCGCGTACCACAGCGCCTTTAGCCATCGCTGCCGCGCAGCGCGCGATTGCCCTCGATTCCACCGTGGCGGAAGCGTGGGGGGCGATTGCGTCTGCGAAGTCGAGCCTCTGGGACAATCATGCGGCCGACGCCAACTACCGGCGCGCGCAGATGCTCGACTCCAGCATCGCGACGCTGTGGGGCTGGCACGCGCTGAACCTCATTCACATGGGTCGCTTTGAAGAGGCCCGCGAACGCACCGCGCGCGCGGTCGCGGCCGAACCTGCGTCGCTCATCGCGCACACGTGGGCCGCGCAGCTGCTCATGACCGAGCGTCGCTATCGTGAAGCCGACTCGGCCACGCGCGCGATTCTGGCGATGGACTCTACGTACGCGTTGGCACTCGATGCGCGCGGTGAGGTGCTGAGCTACCTCGGCCGGCACGACGAAGCGATCGCGATGCTCACGCGCAACCTTGCGCAGCTCCCTGCCGATCAACCCAACCAGACCGAGGGCATTCTCGCGTACGTGTTGGCGCGAGCCGGGAAGCCCGCCGAGTCGCGCGCCGCGATGAATCATCTGCGTCGCGTGAACGGCGGCGAGCTGCCGGCCATGGCCGTCCTGGCGGCGACGCTCGAGGTACTTGGTGATCATGCCGGTGCCGTGGAGCTCATCGCGCGGGCCGTGAAACAGCCGGACAATTGGCTGCAGATGTACAACCGCGCCGAGCGCTATGATGCGCTGCGAAAAGATCCGCGCGCTGATGCGATCATGAAGAGTATCGAGCAGTGAGCGATCTTCGCACGCAGCTCCAAAACACCCTCGGTGACGGCTACACCCTTGAGCGCGAGCTCGGCGGTGGCGGCATGTCGCGCGTGTTCGTGGCGCGCGAGAATGCGCTGGGGCGCGAGGTCGTGGTGAAGGTGCTCTCTCCTGAGCGCGCCGCGTCGTTGAGCGCTGAGCGCTTTGCGCGCGAAATCAAGTTGGCCGCCGCGCTGCAGGACCCGCATATCGTGCCGGTGCTCGTTGCGGGTACCACGAACGAGGGGCTGCCGTACTACACGATGCCCTTCGTGCGCGGCGACTCGCTGCGGGCGCGTCTGGTGGCCGGCGCCGTGCCGGTGTCCGAGGCGCTTGGCATTCTGCGCAACATCGCGCAGGCGCTGGCGTATGCGCACGAGCGCGGCATCGTTCATCGCGACATCAAGCCGGAGAACGTGCTGTTGTCGCGCGGTACGGCGGTGGTGACCGACTTTGGTATTGCGAAGGCACTGTCGGCGTCCAGCACCAAGGCGGAAGGGAACACGCTCACGTCGGTGGGCACCTCCATTGGCACGCCGGCGTACATGGCACCCGAGCAAGCGCTCGGCGACGCCAACACCGACGCCCGCGCCGATCTGTATGCGTGGGGCGTGGTGGCGTACGAGCTGCTCGCAGGCGCGCATCCGTTTGCCGCGCGCAGCACGCCGCAGGCGATGGTGGCGGCACACATCAGCGAAGCGCCACCGCCGTTCGACGCGACTAGCCTGGGGGTACCGCGGGACGTCGGCGCGCTGGTCATGCAGTGTCTTGAAAAAGACCCCACGCAGCGCCCGCCGAGTGCGGATGCGCTGCTTGCTCGCCTGGCGAGTGCGACGTCGGGAAGCGTCGAGCGGGCCGCCACACCTGGTCCGAGACGCACGCCGTGGTTGCTGGGCAGCGTGTCGGTGGCCGTGCTGGCCGTTGCGGGCTGGGCGCTGCTCCATCCGCGCGCTGCGGCGCCGAGCGCGTCGCAAACGGCGGCCGTCGCGGCCGACAGCGCGTCGCCCGTTCGTTCGCTCGTCGTGCTCCCCTTCGAAAGCGTGGGCGGCGACACCGCCAATGCCTACTTCGCCGAGGGGATGGCGGATGAACTGTCCAACGCCCTCACGAAAGTGCCGGGGCTCCAGCTCACGGCCCGCAGTTCTGCCGCGGCATTCCGTGGCAAGAACGCCTCGGTGCAAGCGATCGGCAAGGCGTTGAACGTGGGCGCAGTGCTCGAAGGCACGGTGCGTCGTGCCGGGAGGAAGCTGCGCGTGTCCACGCAACTCACCAACGCCAGCACGGCTACGGTGATGTGGAGTGAGAGCTACGAGCGCGATGCGACGGACGTCTTTGCCGTGCAGGATGACATTGCCAACGCGATTGTCAGCGCGCTGCGCGTCACGCTGACCGGTGGCAACACCAGCATTGTCCCTGCCGCGCGCGGTACCAGTAATCTCGAGGCGTACGATCTCTACCAGCGCGGCATGTACTTCTACGAGCGCCGCGGGCCAGGGCTGTTCAGAGCACGCGAGTACTTCGAGCAGGCTATTCGGCAAGATCCGAACTTCGCCCGCGCGTATGCCGGGCTGGCATTGACGTGGCTCGGCCTCCCCATTTACACCGATGTGTTGATGCGCGATGCCCTGCCGCGAGCGCTGGACGCGAGTCAGCGGGCGGTGGCGCTCGACTCGATGTCGGCCGAGAGTTGGGTCGCCTTGGGGTTGGCCCACACGCATCAGCACCAGTGGCAATCGGCCGACCTCGAGACCGCACGCGCCGTGCGACTCGATCCACGTAACGCGAACGCATGGCTCTATCGTCAAGGCCTCCTGAGCGCGATTGGTAGCGCAGAAGCGGCGGCCGAAGCAGCGCGCCGGGCCGCTGCGTTGAATCCGATGAGCGTCGGCACCCTAGGCAGCGCCTCGATGGCGCTATCGCTGGCCGGTCAGCACGCGGAGGCGATGGCGTTGAGCGACCGCGCATGGGAGATCGACTCTACGCTCGGCACACCGATCACCACGTCCCTCTTTGCCCTCTTGGACGGCGGGCGGCGGGCCGAGGCGAAGCGACGCGCGGAGATCGTGTTGCGGACAGCGACACGTCCGCAGGTGCTCGCACGCGCTACGTATGTGCTCGGTACGGCTGGTGAACGAGCGCGCGCGTTGACCATGGCACGGCAGTTGACCGAGCGGTTCGCGGGTAGCGTCGAGGGAGCGAATAGCCTTGGCACGGCGTGGTTGGCCGTGGGCGACACCGCCCGCGCGCTGACCTTGATGGAGCGTGCCGTCACGATTCCGGACTATTTCGTGCTTTCACACCTAGGCTTGCGGATGTACGATCCTGTCCGCCGCAGCCCCCGCTTCTCGGCCATCGTTCGCGAGCTCGGTCTCGACGTGGCGCTGTTCACGTCGCCCAACGGCGGGCGGCCGCGATAGACAAGGCACTCGCATCGAAGTATTCTTCAAAACTACCCTTTTTCTTTATTTCTTGACATGTTGGGGGTACCATGGCGGTCAACATCAAGAACGAGCGGGTCGAACGGCTGCTCGACGAGGTCGCTGCCCTGACCGGTGAGACCAAGACCGAGGCGATCCGCCGCGCGCTTGAGGAGCGGCGGGATCGCCTCGCTCGCCGCGCGGTCGAGGTAAATCCCGCCGATCGGCTGCGTCGACTCCTCGAACGCGAAGTGTGGCCCGCCATCCCGGCGTCCGTGCGTGGCACGCGCCTCAGTAAAGCCGAAGAGGAGCAGATCCTCGGCTATGGCCCGGACGGCGTGTGAACGGCCTGTGATCATCGACAGCTCAGCCCTGGTGGCCATCGTGTTGCAGGAGCCCGAGGCCGAGCACTTGCTCCGCCGCATGCGAGATGCCTCGTCGCTGGCCATCGGTGCCGCGACGCTGCTCGAAACCGGGATCGTGCTATCGGCGCGACTGCACGACGACGCTCGCGGACTGCTGGCGCGTCTGCTGCAGGAAAGCGGCATCGTGGTGGTGGATGTCACGGAGGCGCACTTCGGTGTCGCCATGGATGCGTGGCTGCGCTACGGCAAGGGACGCCACCCGGCGGCGCTCAACTTTGGCGACTGTCTGTCGTACGCGATCTCCGTGGTGGCCGGTGAGCCGCTGCTCTGTGTCGGCGATGATTTCCCGCAGACGGACTGCACCTTGGCGTGAGTTCGGCAGCCGTACAATTGCCGTCCGCTTGCATGCGGTAAAATCACCGCGACGTTTTACCACATCACCAATTGCTTGACGGTGGCACTTTAGTGACACACCTTTGAGGCGTCACTGAATCCAACGCCAACCCGAGGCTCCGATGGCCATACTCGTCAGCAAAACGCGCGCGCAGGGTGCGTCTGTGGTCACGACGCTGCCCGCCGAGGTCGCTCGACGACTTTCGATTTCGGCCGGCCAGGAACTCGAGTGGATTGAAGACGGCATGGGCGGATTCCGCGTGGTGCCGCACACCCCGGAAACCGCCGAGGCGCTCGCGGTGCACGAGCAGATCATGGCGGAGTACGACGCGGTGTTTCGCGCGCTCGCCAAGTAGAACCCTGTCGGGTGAAGATCGAACCGCGGTGGCTTACCGAAACCACGCTGCTCGCCATCCATGCGCAGCAGGTGGAGCGGTTTGGTGGGGCCCACGGCGTGCTCAATCAGAACGTCGTACTCTCCGCCTTGGCGCGTCCCCAACAGCGTTGGAGCGACGATGACTCGGCCGACCTCGCTGATTTCGCTGCGGCATACCTCGTGGACTTTGCGCGGTCGCAAGGATTCAACGATGGCAACAAGCGCACTGGGCTGGCCTGCGCGTTGGTGTTTCTCGCGCTCAATGGGGCGGCGTTGCACGTTAACGGTGCGGAGTTGTACGCCATCACGATGAAGGTGGCCACCAATCAGGCGGGCGATGCCGAGGTTGCCGCGTATCTGCGTGAGCGGCTGCCGTGAGCGATACACTCCGCGCGCAATTGCAAACCACACTTAGCGACGGCTATACCGCCATGGACCGCAGGCACTTTCTCACCGCCACCGCTCTCGGCGCGACCGCTAACCAACTCCTGCCTGGCTTGCTCGACGGGCAGCCCGGCGCTGATCTCGCGGCAGGTGATCCGCAGGCCGTGCTGCAGCGCGCATCGCGGACGTTCCCGACCAACTTCTGGTGGGGAGCAGCGACGGCGGCCTATCAACTTGAAGGCGCTGCGGCCGAGGATGGACGCAAGCCCAGTATCTGGGACACGTTCAGCCACACGAAGGGGAAAGTCGTCAACGGCGATACCGGCGATGTCGCCTGCGATCACTACCATCGCTACAAAGACGATGTGAAGCTGATGGCCGAACTCGGCGTCAAGCACTACCGCTTCAGCATCTCGTGGCCGCGCGTGATTCCTGACGGCCGAGGCGCCGTGAATCAGAAAGGCCTCGATTTCTACAAGCGCCTCTGCGACGAATTGCGCGCACACGGCATCACGCCGCACGCCACGCTCTATCACTGGGATCTGCCGCAGGCGCTGCAGGACAAGTACAAAGGATGGCAGAGTCGCGAGATCGTGAACGACTTCGCCGACTACGCGACCGCGATGGTGACCGGACTCGGCGATCGTGTCACGCACTGGATGACCCTCAACGAGATCCTGACCTTCTCGGTCGTGGGCTATGGTGTCGGCAATACGGCCCCGCACGCGCCGGGGCTCGCGCTGGCACGCAAGAAGGACCAGCTGCAGATCATTCATCACGCGCTCTTGGCGCATGGCAGCGCCTGTCAGGCCATTCGGGCGGCGGCGAAGGGCACGTGTTCGGTGGCCATTGCGGAAAACTTCTCGCCGTACGTGCCCGTGGTGGAAACGCCGGAGCACATCGAGGCCGCTCGTCTGGCGTTCACACGCACCGACTTCAACGGGGCCATCATCACGCCGTTGCTCACCGGCAAGTACGACCCGTACTGGCTCGCCCAGCAGGGGGCCGAAGCGCCCGACGTGAAAGCCGGTGACATGGAGCTCATTCACCAGAAGCTCGACGCCCTCGGCTTCAACTGCTACACCGGCACGTACGTGCGCGCCGCAAACACGCCCGCGGGTTTCGAGACGCTCGATACGTTCGAGGGCTACCCGCGCATGGCGCTCCCGTGGCTCACTCTGGTGCCCGAGTCGATCTACTGGGGCATTCGCATGATTACCGATGCACTCGGACAAAAAGCGTTGCCGATCTTTATCAGCGAGAACGGCTGCGCCGATAGCGGACCGGTGAGCTCGACGCGCGAGATGCAGGACATTGACCGCGTGATGTATCTGCGTCAGTACTTGCGGCAGGTGCAGCGCGCCGTGGACGACGGGTATCCTGTGGTCGGCTACTTCCCGTGGAGCCTGATGGACAACTTCGAGTGGGCCGAAGGCTACACGAAGCGGTTTGGCCTGGTGCACGTGGACTACGCCACCCAGAAGCGTACGCCGAAGCTCAGTTACCGGTGGTTCCAGCAGGTGATCAAGAGCGGGGTGGTCCGATAGTCCGCGTCGCGCTCATCGGCTTCGGTCCCGGCGGGGCGTACTTTCACGCGCCGCTCATTACGAAGACGCCGGGAATGACGCTCAGTGTTGTCGTGACGAGCGACGCGGACCGTCGCGCGCAGGCGCTGCGCGACTATCCAGGTGTACACGTGGTTGCCTCTGCGGCGGAGCTGTGGGACCGGTCGAGCGAGATCGACCTCGTGGTGATTGCCACGCCGAACCGCACTCATGCTCCGCTCGCACTGGCGGCGTTCGACCACGGGATCCACGCAGTCGTCGATAAACCGTTCGCGGTGAGCGCCGCTGAGGGTCGCGCTGCGGCCGACGCCGCGCGTGCTGCCAATCGGCTGCTGATTCCCTATCAGAATCGGCGTTGGGATGCGGACTTCCTCACGGTGCGCGCGTTGCTCGCGCAGGGTGCGTTCGGCACGGTGCATCGTTTCGAGAGCCGATTCGACCGGTGGCGTCCGCAGGCAACGGGAAGTTGGCGTGAGTCCGGCGAACCGGGCGCGGCCGGTGGGTTGCTCTACGATCTCGGGAGTCATCTCATCGATCAGGCGCTGCTGCTCTTTGGCTCGGTGGCTTCGGTGTACGCCGAGTTGGATATACGACGGCCGGGCGTGACCGCAGAGGATGATGTGTTCGTGTCGATTACGCACACGAGCGGCGTGCGGTCGCACTTGTATGCCAGCGCGCTCGCGGCGCAAGCCACGCCACGCTTCCGCGTGAGCGGATCCGCAGCGTCGCTGGTGAAGTGGGGCCTCGACGTGCAGGAGGCCGCGCTCAAGGCGGGCATAAAGCCGGGCAGCGCGGCCTGGGGACAGGAGCCGCCGGAGAGATGGGGCATGCTCGGCACCGAGACGGCGAGCGCGCCGGTGCCATCACTCCCCGGTGACTATCCGGCGTTCTATGCGAGTGTCGCCGCCGCCATTCGCGGTGACGCGCCGCCGCCCGTGCAAGTAAACGAGGCGATCGCCATGCTCGATGTCATCGAAGCGGCGCAGCGCTCGGCGCGCGAGCGGCGCGTGGTGGAGCTGACAGCCGCGAACGATTAGCCAGCGTGTAGCGAACGTCAGCTACGACTGGCGATCGCCATTTCCAACGCCTCGGCCACGCCGTCCGACTCCACGTCGGCCACGATGTGCGCCGCCAGCGCCTTGGCCACAGGCTCGGCGTTACCCATCGCCACCGGCCACCCCACAATGCCAAGCGCCGGTGTGTCGTTGAGGCCATCGCCGACGTACATCACTTCGTCGAGCGCCACGCCATACTCGGCGGCGATCACGCGCAGCGCATATCCCTTGTCGACGCCGCGCCGCGTGAGATTCACGAACACCTGATCCGGGAGTGCCGGACCCATGGCCGGAGAAATTTCCAAGCCGTCGTGCGGCTCGGCGACGAGCGCGTCGAGCTCGTGGTGCGCCACAATCCATTGTGCGCGCACGATGGGCGGCGACAGTGATTCGTACGGCTGCGGCGCATAGGGCAAGCCAAGTACTTCGGCATGCACGCGTGCCACACGCGTCTCGCTTTCCGTGATGTACTGCGAGTCGGTATAGAGTTCGAGCAGGCGATTCTTCTCGCGGGCGCGCGCGATGAGCATACGGATGATGTCGTCGTCGAGCACCGCCGACTGCGAATGCCCGTCGTGCAACCGCACGATGCTGGCCCCGTTCTGAAAACAGTGCCATCCGGTGGCGTTCACGCGTTGCGCCAGCTCGCGCGTGACTCCAAAGCCCGGACGTCCCGAGCACATGGTGAGCTGAATGCCGGCACGGCGCGCCATCTCCAGCGCGTTCCAGACTTCATCACGCACTGTACCGGATGCCCCGAGCATGGTGCCGTCTACGTCGAGACACACCATGCGCACCGGGCGGCGCGAATCGGCGCCAATGCCCCCGGCGCGCTGCTGTTGTGCGCTGCTCACCGCGCTGACGAAACAGAGGGTGCCATGGCCGCCGCGATGCCGGCGGCGTCTTCGCCTACGATGAGGTGCACGACGCCACCGTCCACGCGCATCACGCCACGCACGCCGGCGGCCGTGAGTGCGGACTCGTTGAGTCGTGACGTGTCGTGCAACACCACGCGCACACGAGTGAGTGCCACGGCGTCGGACTCGGCGATGTTGTCGGTGCCGCCGAGTGCGGCCGTGATGGCGGCTGCGCGGGCGCGGTGGCCGTCGGTAATGACGACTGCTGGTGCGTCAGCGATGGCCGCCGATGCGACAATGGGTGCGCGTGCAGCAGCCACCGGCATGGCGCGCATGTACTCCTCCATGTCGGTCTTGAGGTTCTCCGACCGGGTTCCGAAGATCGCCTGCATGCCATTGCCCACCTGCATCACGCCGGATGCACCCAACGCCTTGAGAGTCGCGGCACTGGCGCGCGAGACGTCATGCAAGTCCACTCGCAACCTGGTGATGCAGGCGTCGAGGTTGCGGATGTTGTGTGGGCCGCCAAAGGCGGCCACCAGTTGGGCGGCGAGACTACTGCCCACGCTTGTGCTCGTGCCCGCAGCCCCATCCGCGTTCGACGCGTCGTCAGACACCGCGGCACTGTCTTCGACTTCGCGCCCCGGGGTCTTGAGGTCGCGCTTGAGGATCATGGTGCGGAACAGCGCGAAGTACATGGCGGCCCACAGGGGACCGAGCCAGAGGAACCAGAGTCCGCGCGTGGAGTTGGGGAAGAGGACGATGTAGTCGATCAGCCCGTGCGAGAAGGTGGTGCCGTGCCGAATGCCCAGCTCCACCGCCACGAAGTACGCCAGGGCGGCCAGGGCCGCATGCATGGCATACAGCAGCGGCGCGACGAACATGAACGCGAATTCGATGGGCTCCGTGATCCCGGTGAGGAACGACGTGAGCGCCGCCGAGATCATGATGCCACCGACCTTCGCGCGATTTTCCGGGCGCGCCGTGCGCCACATGGCGAGGGCGGCGGCGGGAAGTCCCCACATCTTGAAGAGGTAGCCGCCCGCGAGGTAGCCGGCGGTGGGATCGCCCGCTGCAAAGCGTGGGATCTCTCCGGTGAGCACCTGCCCCGTGGCCGGATCGGTGAATTGTCCCACCTGGAAGAAGAACGGCACGTTCCAGATGTGATGCAGGCCGAAGGGAATGAGTGACCGCTCCACGACGCCGTACACGGAGAACGCCAACGCGGGATTGCTGCTGGCGGCCCAGTGCGAGAACACGTCGATCTGATGACCGATGGGCGGCCACACCACGCTGAGCACGATGCCGGTCACGACCGCGGCGAGCGCAGTGAGAATGGGCACCGATCGCTTGCCGGCAAAAAAGCCGAGATACGACGGCAGTGTGACGCGATAGAACCGGTTGAACAGCAGCGCCGCGATGGTGCCGATCAGGATGCCGCCGAACACGCCCGTCTCGATGGACGGCATGCCCATGATTTGCTTGGGCTCATAGCCCACCAGCGGGGCCATGACGCCCATGGTCGCAATCATGACCGCGAACCCGACCACGGCGGCGAGCGACGCGACGCCATCGTTGCCGGTGAGCCCCAGCGCGACCCCGATGGAGAAGATCAGCGGCAGGTTGCCGAAGATGGCGCCACCTGCTTGCGCCATCACGCTCGACATGGCGGCTGGCAGAATGCTGAACTTGGCGCTGCCCACGCCCAACAAAATGCCCGCGGCCGGGAGCACCGACACGGGGAGCATCAGCGACTTGCCGATTTTCTGCAGCCACCCGAAGGCGGCGCGGCCCTGACTCATCTGGATGTACTCCGGTTGGAGAGCGGCGTCATGAATGACGCTGCGTAACGATCGCCCGAACTTCTGCACCATCACCTGCCTCGAGGGCCAGGCGCGCTGTCTCACGGCACTCGGCCAGCGAAAGCGAACGCACACGCGCCTTGACGGCCGGCACCAGCGGGATGTCGGCGCTGAGTTCATCTACGCCGAGTCCGATGAGGATGGGCACGGCGTGCAGGTCACCTGCAAGCGCGCCACACACTCCCACCCAACGCGCGTGAGCGCGGGCGCCAACCACCGTGCGCTCGATGAGCCGCAGCACCGACGGGTGCAGCGCATCCACCTGCGGCGCGAGCCGCGGGTTGGTGCGATCCATGGCCATCGTGTACTGCGTGAGGTCGTTGGTGCCAATCGAGAAGAAATCAGCCTCGCGTGCGAACTGCTCGGCGATGAGCGCGGCGGCGGGGACTTCCACCATGATGCCCACGGGAATGGGCGCTACTCCCAGCGCCTCACGCTCCCGCTCCACGAGTGCCTTCGCGGCGCGCCATTCCGCCAGCGTGGCGATCATGGGGAACATCATTGCCACCTTGCCGGACGCGGACGCCCGCAGAATGGCGCGCACCTGCGTGCGGAAGAGCTCGGGACGCGCCAGTGTGAGGCGTACTCCTCGCTCACCGAGAAACGGATTCAGTTCGGCGGCGACATCGAGGTACGGCAGCGGCTTGTCGCCGCCCACATCGAGCGTGCGGATGACCAAAATGCGCTCGCGGCCCAGCGCACGGGCCACCGTGGCATAGCTGTTCGTCTGTTCGTCTTCGTCGGGGGCGGTGCGCCGATCCATGAAGAGGAACTCGCTGCGCAGCAGTCCCACTCCTTCGCCGCCGACGTCGGCGACACGCGCGCCTTCGCTCACCGCGCCGATATTGGCCACCACCTCCACGCGATGCCCGTCGGTAGTGGTCGCGGGCTCCATGGCCACGGCGAGGTCGCGCTCGCGGCGTTCGCTGTCCAACGACTGCCGCGCGACGATGCGGCTTTCGTCGTCAGCGCTGGGTGTGGTGTTCACGGTACCGCGGTCGCCATCGACTACTACGCGTGTACCGGCTGGCACCGCGAGAATGCGGGGGTCTACGCCGGCCACCGCCGGTAGCCCCAGCCCGCGGGCGAGGATGGCCACGTGCGACGTGGCGCTCCCCATGGTGGTGCACAGCGCGCGCACCTTGGTGCGGTCGAGTGCGGCCGTGTCCGATGGGGTGAGGTCTTCGGCCACCACAATGGAGTCGGCGGGCACGTCCACGGGCGCCGAGCCGCCAACGAGGAGCTGCAGCACGCGGCGCCCGACATCGCGAAGGTCGGTGGCACGTCCGCGCATGACGGCATTGGAGAGCGCGGAGAGGCGGTCGGCTTGTGAGGTGTAGGCCTGTCGCCAGGCCCAGGCGGCGGAGTCACCAGCGCGCACCTGTGCGGCCGCGCGGTCGAGCACCTCCGGGTCTTCGAGCAGTTCCTGATGCGCCGCGAAGATGGCCGCGTGGTCGGCGTCGGCCTCTTCGGTGAGGCGTTGGCGTAACCCTTCCAGCTGCACATGCGCGGCGCTCAGCGCCGACTCGAGCGCGCGCTGTTCTTGTGTCGGGTCAGCGCCTCGCTGCTCGACGACCGCGTCGTCGTGGCGCAGGTGGAAGACGTGCCCGATGGCAAGCCCGGGCGACGCGGCGACACCGCGCAGGACGCCTTCGGCGACGGGCTCGGCGGTGGAGGGGACGATAGCCACGGGGGCTGCGGGCGCGGGTGCGCCATCCGCGGGTTTCCCATGCGCCTCGCCGGCACCCGCATCGAGATCGGTCGCGAGCAATGCGAGCAGCGCCTGAATGGCTTCGGCGGCGTCGCTGCCGCGTCCCACCACCGTGAGGGTGTCTCCGCCGCCCACTTCGAGGGCCATGATGGAGACGACACTGCGCGCGTTGGCTTCCTGCCCGTCTTTGTGCAGCCGGAGATCGGCGGCAAAACGCCGGGCGGCCGCGGCGACCACGGCGGCGGGACGCGCGTGCAGTCCCGTGCGCGCGCCCACGACGACCGGGGCGGAGGCGATGGCCGAATCTGCGGAGGCCGACGCGGCGGGAGCACTCGCGTCGGCCTTGAGCTCGACCTCGAACAACACGTCGTGGCCCGCCACTACCATGCCGGAGCGCGGCCGCAGCGCGGCGACGCGGTCCATGTTGGAGATGACGACTTCCGTGAGCAGCGATCGCGCGCGTCGCGCGACGGCGTCGATATCGAAGCGGAGGAGCACATCGCCGGCGCGCACCTGCTGGCCGGCCTTTACGGCGGGGTGAAACCCGGCCCCCTGCAGCAGCACGGTATCCAGTCCCACGTGGATGACGATTTCCAGGCCGGACGCCTCGAGGGTCACCGCGTGTGAGGCGCGATGGACCTGCCGCACCACGGCATCGCAGGGGGCCACGACTTCGCTCCCGAGCGGGTCGATGGAGAGACCGTCACCGGCGAGCCGTTGGGCAAAGACCGGGTCGGGCACATCCTCGAGGGGGACGATGACGCCCGAGACGGGGGCGAGCAGGGCGAGCGTCGCGCGACCGGTGATCGGCGCGAGGGTGGACTCCGACATCAGAGGCACGTGGCTGTGGGGGGTGGGGGCGGGATGGAATCGTCGCTCCTAGTGCAGCCGCATGGAAGGGGGTTGTCACTGGGGGGTCGCTTGACGAGATATGCAAAAGGTATAGTTTTTATACCAAAGAAGGGGGTTTTGTGGAGTTTGAGTTCGACCCACTCAAGAGCGCCAGCAACTTCGCCAAACACGGCATCGACTTTGACGCCGCGCAGGCGCTGTGGCGTGACGACCGACTGCTCGAAGTGCAGGCGAGGACCACCGATGAACCACGCTGGCTGGTCGTGGGGCGCATCGCGGGTGTCGCCTGGTCGGCGGTGGTCACCTATCGTGATCACCGTGTTCGTCTGATATCCGTGCGCCGCGCGCGCGCTGAGGAGGTGGCGTTGTATGAAGGCGAAGGACTTTGACCGCAAGTTCGATCGCGAGGTCGACATCACGGACGATCTCGATTTGTCCACTGCGCGTCGCCCGACGCAAGCACCGCGTCGCGTGAACGTCGACTTTCCCGTCTGGATGATTGACTCGCTCGACCAGGAAGCCGCGAGACTCGGCGTCACGCGCCAGTCGATCATCAAGGTGTGGATCGCCGAACGCCTCGAGAAGCGGGCGTCGTGAGCATCGGCAGCGGTCGCCCGTGACACTCGCGACACTGACGGCGACTCTCGCCGACCGCTACCGCGTTTCGCGCGAGCTCGGCCAAGGCGGCATGGCCACGGTGTATCTCGCGCACGATGTCAAGCACGCGCGCGACGTCGCCATCAAGGTGCTGCGCGATGACGTGACGCAGTCGGTGGGCCGCGACCGCTTCCTGCGCGAAATCCAGCTGGCCGCGCGATTGAGTCATCCGCACATCCTGCCGCTCTACGATTCGGGCGACGCCGACGGCACGCTGTTCTACGTGATGCCCGTGGTGCAGGGGCAGTCGCTGCGCGATCGGCTCGACACGCAGCGTCAGCTGCCAATTGCCGAGGCTGTGCGCATTGCCAGCGAAGTGGCGGCGGCGCTCGATCACGCGCATCGCCTCGGTATTGTGCACCGCGACATCAAGCCGGAGAACATCCTG
>CANGXD010000011.1 GCA_947457545.1 Gemmatimonadaceae bacterium | reverse complement strand
GTCCAGAGCAATCCCATGAGCCGGTCGCGGTGCGCCCGACGTTCCGGGCTCCGGGCCAGATACGCCAGCAGCGCCATCCGTCGACGCTGGGAGGCGCGCCCGGTGACCGGTGCCCCGTCGGCCACCAGTTGCACCCCACCAATCAATTGAAGCGCGAGACCTGCTGCAGCCGAAAAATCGGACAACCTGACCGAATCCATCGTTGTAAGGCGTACTGATCCTTTAGATCACCACTGAAATATGCAGGAGTCTGGTCAATTCCGCCCGAGTTGATTGACCAACGACTGGAAATTGATCGGCAAAACCGATGATGGGGCTGTCAATGACGCTCGGCGCTCACCCGCCTGCCTCCTCCAGCTCCTGCCATGCGCACCCTCATCGATTCGCTCCTCACCTGTCGCGTCCCTTTTCTCCATTTCAATCGCGACGGGCAGGTACTCACCCGCTCCCCCGAAGCGCGACGCGTCCTCCACGACGACGACAGCCACATCGTCGATGCCCTGTCCAAGCTGGCCCGAGATCATTCCCGGACCGCCCCCATGCTTGGGACCCCGAGTGAGTTCGCGCTCCACCTCACGGATGGCATGCCGGTCGATATGACCGCCCTCCCGCTTCGGAGCAGTACAGGCGATCTCCAATTCATCGTGGTCCTCGCCGAGCCCTCGACCGTCGACGATACCGACGCCAATGCCAATGCCGTCCCGCATGCAGAACAGTGGTACGACGACCGCCGACTTACCGGGCGTGAACGCCAGATCGCCGGGCTCGTCGCCACGGGAAAGGCCTCGCCGCTCATTGCCCAGAGCCTTGGCATTTCGGTGCACACCGTCCGTCGGCACACCGAACGGGTGTTCATGAAGCTCGGCGTTTCCTCACGAGCCGAGCTGGCGCGACGTATTGGACAGTTCAACAAGAAGTCCTCATCACGACAGACAAAGGGCACTAAAGAGACATAACTGGCAAATCCTTCCCGCTACTAATGAAAGCAATGATTTCGCATGAATGTGTGGCAGTAATGCTCAGTCGGGTCACCAAAAAACAAAGCCGGCGCACCCCGAGAGGCACGCCGGCTCTGTTTTTTGAACGACCGTGACTTACATCGCGGGGGCGCGGAGGTCCTGCAGCGCCTTCTTGAGCAGGTCCGTCTTCTTGCTGTCGCAGCCGCGAGCGCCTTCGGCCGCCGTCACCGCGGCGTCGAGCGCCGTGTTACGCGCCATGCCACTCGCCTTCTCGGCCGCCGCAATCTGCGTCCGGAGCGCCGTCACCGACGACGCCGCGCATCCCTTCCGCTCCAGCTGGTCGGTGAACGCCTTGGCCAACGGGAAGCTGGGCGGCCACACGATCTTCGGCTGGCCCTGCGCGTTGAGCTGGTCCCACTTCACCGTGTTCGCCGCGTCGATCTCGTTCTGCGAGATGTACTGGCTCGGCGTCAGCTGCGCCACGTCCATGCCGCGCGCGATTTCGGAGCTCACGATGTTGCCGTTGTACCAGTACACCGACCACGAACCACCCATCGCCATGCGCGAGCCGTCCACCGGGCCGCGGTCGAAGCTGGCAATTTCCTTCGGGTTCTGCGTGTCCGTCCAATCGAACACCGAGATACCACCCTGGTACCACGACTGCACCATGACGTCACGTCCCGGAATCGGGATCAGCGAGCCGTTGTGCGCCACGCAGTTTTCGTTCGACGTCTGGTACGTGGGAATCTTGTAGTAGCTGCGGAACTTGAGCTTCTTCTTGCCGCCCTCGTTCACGATATCGAAGATCGCGTTCGCGCCCCACTCGGCCTTGTCGCCGGCGCGGCACTTGGGCGAGCTGCCACCGCCCCACTCATCGCTGAACAGCATCGACGTGCCATCGTTGTTGAACGTGGCCGAGTGCCAGTAGGCGAAGTTCGAGTCGGCCGCGGCATCGAGACGCACCGGGTTCACTGGGTTGCTGATGTCGAGCAGCAGACCATGGCCTTCGCAGGCGCCGCCGGCCAGGCCAAGCGACGGGTACACCGTGATGTCATGGCACTGCGAGCCTTCCGGTCCGCGACGACCACCACCAGCCGGCGCGCCGGCGGCGTTGGCGTACATCTGGTTCCACGCGGCCTGCAGACCGCTGCGCACCGTCGCACTGTCGGCCGTCGTCACCGCCGTGGCGCCACGCGCCTTGGCCGCGTCGTCGAGCATACGACGCACGAGCTGCGGCGGCGCGACCGCGTCGGCACCCGACTGCGGGTTCTTGGCGATGAACGCACCCGCGGCACGCTGCGCCGCGAGCTGCGCCGACGCCGCGGCCTTGTCGGCATCGGACAAGCCATGGCTCGGCGGGGCTTCGAGGCCGGTGAAGATGTTGGCACGGCCTACGACCGCCGCCTTGCTCGGATCGGCCAGCGGCACCTTGATGATTTCGATGCGCAGGCGCGACGAGTTCGGATCGGCGGCGGCGAGATCACCTTCGCAACCGGCGAGCTCCGTACCCGGGCGGATACCTGATGAACCGGACACGTAGATGTACACGTTGGTCCGGTCCTTCGGGTCTTCGAGCACCGTATGCGTGTGCGAACCGCGGCACGTCTGCACGTTCGCGACGAGCTTGGGCTCCTTGATGTTGCTGATGTCGAACACGCGCACGCCGCGCATGCGCTCCTTGCTCACCGCTTCGCGTACGCCACCGGGTTTGCAGTCGATGCGGCCGTTCTGCGCTTCGGCCGACATGAACATCAGGTTCTTGTACACCGACACGTCGTTCTGCGACGCCGGGCACTCGTAGGCCACGACGAGCTTGGGGCTCGACGGGTTGCTGATGTCCCACACCACCGGGCCGTTGTAGTTGCCCTGAATGACGTAGTTGCCCGTGAAGGCGAGGTCGGAGTTGGTGATGCCGAGGAAGCCGTTCGGCGAAACCGCCTTGCCGACCACCTTGATGTTCGACGTGAACTCGCCGGCGTCGAAGAGACCCGCCTTGAGGTTGTTTCGCGGATCGACGGCCGGGTTCGGAGCCGTCTCCGGCTTCTTGGCCGGGCTGCAGGCGGCGAGCGTCGCCATCACGCCGGCCAGAGCGGCCGTCGCAACGCGTGAAGATGGGTAGTGCATGTGGTCCGGGAGGATGGTGGAGAGGGAAAACATCACTGCGGGGGAATCCAGCCGCGCTCGAGCATCATGGTGAACATGCGCTTGATCTCGGTGCTCTGGTCCACTTCGACATCGTTGGCAAACTTGAAGACGGTCTCGTCCTGACCGGCCCCGTCGTGGGTAAACAGATCCTTCACCATGGTCACCGCACCGCGATGGTGCAGGATCATGAACGTCAGAAACAGCCGGTCGAAATCGGCGCCGCGCGCCGCATCGAGCTCCTTGAGCTGGGCATCGCTGAGCATCCCGGGCATCATCATGCCGCCCATCGCCGACATGTCGTGCCCCATCATGGCGTGCATATCGTGCCCACCGGCAGCAGCCGGCATGGTCACCGTCCCCGCCGTATCCACGACGGGCACCGGCTGCAGCCGATCCTTGAGCCACGACTGCATGATGGCGATTTCGTCGGTCTGCGCGTTGATGATGCGCGCCGTGAGCCGCTGCACCGCGGCGTCGGCCCCATGCGAGACCGCCCAGCGCGAGATATAGATGGCCTGCGCGTGGTGATGGATCATCCCCGTCATGAAGTCGATGTCCGCCTTCACATACGGGTAGCGCACACTGTCGGCGCGCGCGCGGGCGATCGCACCGGCGTCACCGGTCTGAAAGCGCGGGTCGGCAGAAACACGGCCAGTGGCGCTGGCACAGCCGGCCAGCAGAGAAACCGTGAACAGCGACGCCGCGAATCGCGCGCCGCTGATGGCGACACGGGAGCGGAATTGGGAAGTCGAATGAGGCATACGGAAGCGTCAGGGTCCGGGGCATGGCGCCCCTTTATGGAAGTGGACACCGGCCGTACGGAAAACAGCACGTCCGGTGATTCAACGCAGCAGTACCCCCGAACGCTAGCTCTGGCGCACGAATTCGGGGACGAGTAGCGCCTCCGGGCGCTACCGGGCGGCCGGCGGCTGGTGCCGGGCCCGTTCACTGCCGCAGGTAATGGCCCTCGAAAACCGGCTGCGCGGCTTGAGAATGTAGCCGTCCACCAGCGCCGAGTCCTGGCCCGTGCGGGCCGTGGCATACCGGGACGGGCACGGCTCGTACAGCGCGTCATCCATGGCCCGTGTGACCGGTTCGGGCACGCCGCGAAAAAGCCACCAGCCGGTCACGCCGGCAATCGCCACGAAGCACACGGTCACAAGACGGGTCATGATGTACTGTATCGCCTCTTCGCGTGGGGTGGTAACCTTTCCGCATGTCCAGTCTACGGAATGACGCCTTCACGCTCTTCGACCTCCGCGTCGAGGTGGTCGCTACCGACCGCCCCATGGTGTGCAACCACCGCGAGGGGGACTCCTTTACGCTGCGCGGCGAGAACCTCGAGTTCCCCCCGGGGCAGACGTTTCCGCTCTATCCGCTGGCAGCGCTGCTCCCGCTGCTCCCCGCCAAACAGCGACCCACCCATCCGAACGACTGGATGACCACCGACGCCGAGGTCGCCTGCCCCGACCCGTACTGCGGAGGCCGCTTCCGCATCACGCGCATCGGCACGACGACGTTCCGGCATGGCGACGTCACGCTCGTTCCGCTCCCGGCCGATCCGGATCACCATGGGTGAGCGGCCCTCCTCCCCGGTGACCGTCCCGACATACACACTGGCGCCCGGCTACGAGATCTCCCGCCTCATCAAAGGCGGGTGGCAGCTCGCCGGCGGACACGGGCAGGTGGCGCGCGACGCCGCCGTCGGCGACATGATGGCCTTTGCCGACGCGGGGATCACCACCTTCGACTGCGCCGACATTTATACCGGTGTCGAAGAACTCATCGGCGACTTTCTCCGCGCGTGGCGCACCACGCGCAGCCCTGATGCCCCCACCATCCGGGTGCACACCAAGTGCGTCCCCGATCGCGACGCGCTCCCCACGTTGACGCGCGCGCAGATACACGCCCTCGTCGATCGATCGCTGCAACGACTGGGCGTGGACACGCTCGATCTGGTGCAGTTGCACTGGTGGGACTACGCCGTGTCGGGATGGCTCGAAACGGCCGGCTACCTCAATGACCTGCGCGCCGCCGGCAAAATCCGACAGGTCGGCCTCACCAACTTCGATGTGCCTCGTGTGCGCGCCATGCTCGAGGCGGGCATCCCGATTGCGTCGCATCAGGTGCAACTCTCGTTGCTCGACCGCCGACCGCTGGGCGCCATGGCGTCGCTCTGCGCCGCACATGACATCGGGTTCCTCTGCTATGGCGCGCTCGCCGGCGGATTTTTTCACGAGCGCTGGCTGGGCGCTGCCGAACCCCTGTCACCACTCGAGAACCGCTCGCTGGTCAAGTACAAGCTCATCATCGACGAGTTCGGCGGGTGGGACGCGTTTCAGGCGCTGCTGCACACCATGCACACCATCGCGAACGCGCACGCCACCACCATCGGTGCCGTCGCCATTCGTGCCACGCTCGATGTGCCCGGTGTCGCGGGCGTCATCGTTGGCGCGCGCCATACCGGCCATCTGCCCGCGACGTGCGCGGCACTGTCGCTGACGCTCACGCCGCATGATCGCGCGGCGCTTGGTGCGCATCTCGACGCCGCACCGGGACCACGTGGCGACGTATACACGCTCGAACGCGACCTCTCGGGGCCACACGCCGGCATCATGCGCTACAATCTCAACACCGCCCGCTAACGTGTACGCCGCTACCGAGCGACTCCGCCGGACACTCGATTGGATCGCTCCGCCGGTGGGAACACCGATCGAAGCGTGGAGACGACGAATCCTCGCGGCCATGCTACTCGGCGTATGTGTGCTGGGCGCATTTGCGTACGCGGTAGGCGTCAGCGCCGCCATCATCAACGGCGTTGCCAGCGTCATCGTCGTGGACAGCGTCGTGTATGGCGCGATCATCCTGCTCACTCTCGGCAACCGGCTTCCGTACACGCTCCGCGCCAGCAGCCTCGTCGTGTGTCCGTTGCTGCTCGGCACATTCTTTCTGTTCAACTTCGGCTTCACGGCCGCCGGATTTCCGTGGCTGCTGAGCTTCCCGATTTTTGCGAGCGTCCTGCTCGGCGTACGCGCAGGAATCTGGTCGGTGGGTGTACTCTCCGTACTGCTGGTGGCACTCGGCGTGAGTATCCCGTCCAACCTCATGCCGTGGACGGCGTCGACCCCCAACGCGTTCCTCATGTGGTGGGTGAGTTCATCCACGGTCGTCCTGCTGGGCGCGCTCGTGGCGATCGCGGCCGGTTACCTCTTCGATGGACTCGGACGCGAAGCCAATGCCCGTCAGGCCGCCGAGCTGGAGGCCGATCGTCGCGAACGGTTGGCCGCCTTGGGGACACTCACCGGGGGGATTGCCCACGACTTCAACAATCTCCTGCAGCCCATCCTCAGCGACGCGGAAGATGCGCGCCGCATGTTGCCCGACGATCACGCTGCCCGTGCCCGCCTCGACAACATTCTGCTGAGTACCAGTCGGGCGCGCACGCTCGTGCGTCGTATCCTCAGCTTTGCGCGACCGGCACAGGGAAATCGGGAGATCGTGGATCTGGGCGCGCTCGCGCTCGAAAGCGAGCGCCTTATCCGAGCCGTGTTGCCACCATCCGTCGAGTTGCGCACCACCGTGCAGGACGCGGTACATATCCTCGCCGAACCTGGTGAACTGCAGCAGGTACTGCTCAACGTGGTGACCAACGCGTCGCAGGCCATGCCGGACGGCGGGCTGATCACGGTGACTGTCTCGGAGCAAGCGCGGCGCGACGTTGGCGACGATGCCGCGCTGTCCGGCGCTGATCGCGTGGCCGTACTGACCGTCACCGATACCGGTGTCGGTATGAGCCGCGAGACACTCGCACATATCTTCGAACCGTTCTTCACAACCAAGCGCCCCGGACAAGGCACCGGCCTCGGCCTCGCCACTGTCCACGCGACGATCACCGCGATCGGTGGCGTCGTGCGCGCCGAGAGCAGGCCGGGAGAAGGGACACGGCTCACGGCTCTACTGCCGACGGTATCGGGCCCAGCTACTGGCATGAGCCCGGCACCAGCGATTGCCACCGCCACGCTCGCGGCTCCCGCAACACACGTCATCGTGGTCGACGACGAGCCCGCCGTGCTGCTCACCACAGCGCGCCTGCTGGAACGCCTGGGCTATCAGGTCACGCGTTTCTCGTCGCCCACCGAGCTACTCCGCCAGTTCGACGCGCTCTCCCCGCCGCCCGCCGCCCTGTTCACCGACCTGTCCATGCCCTCCATGTCGGGCTGGGAGCTGGCCTCGGCTGTCCACCTGCGCGCACCGCAGCTCCCCATCGTCCTCATGACCGGCAACCTCGAGCTCGAAGACGATCAAACGGCGCAGAACTCCATGATTACCGGCATTCTCTCCAAGCCGTTCACCAGTGGAGAACTCCAAGCCATGCTGCAACGCTGCCTCGCACTGCGGTAACGGCTCTGCGGCCACCTTTCCTCCGCGCCTCCGTGAGAGCAGTTCAGCGAGACCAGCCTACCTCGGACGCCCTGCCGACACGCGATAGGTCGCTGGCGTTACGTCATACTGCCGCTGGAAACACTGACAGAAGTACGACACGCTGTTGAAGCCGATCGCGTACGCCACATCCGCCACCGTGCCGCGTTCCGACAGCAACAAGCGCGCGCCCAGCTCCAGTCGCCGTTCGCGCAGCAGGTTGGACGGCGACGTGCCGAACGCCTGCTTCACGCGGCGGAACAAGTGCGAACGATCCTGCGCCACCGCGTCGGCAAGCTCCGCCACGCCGAAATCCTGATCGGCCAGTCGCGCATCGATCACCGATAGCACCCGCTCGCGGAACTGTTCATCGATGGCACTGAGCGGCGGAATCGGCGCCGCCTCGGGTGTGTCGTGCCGGAGGGGGACGATCGTCGACTCGACCGTCATCGCCGTCTGTTCGCCGTCGCGGCGTGGCACGCGCTCCTGCCACCGTCGCCGCGCCGCAATGAGATTGGCCACGCGCACGTCGAGCTCACGCATGTCGAACGGCTTCACGAGATAGTCGTCGGCGCCGATCTTGAGGCCCGTCAACCGCTTCTCGTCTTCCGCCTGCGCGGTCAACAGGACGATGGCCAGAAAGTCCGTCTCCGGACTGTCCCGCAGCGCCCGCACGAGCGAAAACCCATCGGTGCCGGGCATCATGACATCGGAGACCACGATGTCGGGCAGCTCGCGCTGCGCAACGGCAATGCCCTCAGCGCCATCGGTGGCCTCGAACACGCGATACTGTTTGTGAAAGTGATCGCGGATGTACGCGCGCAAGTCATCGCTGTCGTCGACGACGAGCATCGTCGGTACGTCTTCGCTGTCATCCACGCCTTCGTCGCTGTCGAACCCAATCGGCTGCTCGAGCGTAGGACGCAGCGGAATGCGATTGGGGCCGGTCACCTGATCGGCGCGGGGCTCGCGCGCCGGGGCGTCCTCCACGACGCCGTACGGAATCTCCAGCGTGAACATCGTGCCGCGCGGATCACTGTCCGCCGTGATGCGTCCGCCATGCAACTCCACCAGCTCTTTCACCAGTGCCAGACCGATCCCGGTGCCGGCCTGCAAACGCGCATCGGTTTCGTCCACCTGATAGAACCGTTCGAACACCAGCGCCAGTTGGGCGGCCGGAATGCCGGGACCGGTGTCGATGACACGAATGGTGACAGCCGCCTGCTCATCCACGATGGAGCGCTCGACCTTGAGACGAACAGCGCCTCCGTTGGGCGTGAACTTGACGGCATTCGAGAGCAGGTTGGTCAACACCTTCTCGATGGCGTCGGCGTCGAACATTCCCTTGAGAACTTGCGGCGCTTCGAGCGTCAGCGTGATCTGCTTGCGCTCGGCCACCGACGCGAAAGCCCCGATGATACCGCGGACGAAGAGCGACAAGTCGAGCGGGCGCGGGCGCAGTTCCATTTGCCCTGCTTCGAGCTTCGCCACGTCCAGAATCTGATTCACCAACCGCAACAGCCGCCGCGAATTGCGCAGCGCAATCTCGATCCAGCGCTCCTCCTGCGCATCACGCCCCCCACGCGCTTGCAAATCTTCAAGCGGTCCGATCGTGAGCGTGAGAGGAGTGCGCAACTCGTGCGAGACATTGGCGAAGAAACGGGTCTTCGCCGTATCGAGCGCCTGGAGCTGACTGGCTTGCGCTTCGAGCAGCGTGTTCTGTCGCGCCAGTTCCTGCTCGCGCTGCCGCAACGTGCCGCTCCGGTCGGCGACGACGCTCTCGAGTTCCTGCGTCTGGGTCCGCAAGACTCTTACCCGCCGAAACATCACGAGAGCGCCACCGGCGACGGCCAGCACCAACATCATCACACGAAAGAGCGTCGTCTCCCACCAATGTGGTGAGACACGGAACGCCAACGTCGCGACCTCACCAGTCCACGCGCCATCAGCACGCGCCGTCTGAACGGAGAAGGTGTAGCGACCCGGCGGCAACTTGGTATAGAAGGCCGTGCGGCGTGCGCCGGCGCGAACCCAATCGCGATCGTACTCGTCGAGCCGATAGCGGAACTGCACCGCCGACGGATTCGTGAAGGAGGGTGCCGTGTAGTCAATCTGCACGCTGCGTTGCACCACATTGAGGACCGCGTCATCGCCGTCGGGCAATACGCGCGAATCACTCGCGACGAGCTGCTCCACGACTGGTCGTAATGGGCGTGGCGCGGCGGCATTCGCCGTGGATTGGAATCTGTGCAATCCTCCGGCCTCGGTCGCCAACCAGAACCCACCCTCGCGATCTGGCAGCGCTGAGACAATGCGATACGCCTCGGCGGGCACAGCACTGTGTGGCGGCGAGAGCGTCAGCTCCGCACGACCGTCTCGCCAGACGCGACTGTCGCGAGCGAACCAGACACTCGATGCAGAGACCCAAAGCGGTGGCGACGCACTGTCGGCGCTGCTCATGGCTGCGCCCAGCGCCAGAGGCGCGATGCTGTCGGCCGTCATGCGGTACGTGCCGGCAACGCTGGCGGCATATACGTCCGACGCGCCGTCACCGTCGATGAAGCGCATCGCCGAAGGCAGTGACTGCGGCACAATGGCGACGCGACGCAATGCATCACGGCCGCTCCACACACCGTTGTTGCTCAGCACCCACAGGACCCCGCGCGCATCTTCGTACATTTGCGTGATGGTCGTGGGTGCCGACACGTCAGGCAACACCAGCGGCGACCACGCACCAGTCGCACTGCGCCGCTGCAGCGCCCCGGCACCGCGTGCGTCGGTCGGACCGACCACCGCGTACAACGTGCTGTCGCGGCGACCCAGCAAAGGCCCGAGGCGTTTCCACGACATGGGGGAGTTCTCGCGTACCGCCCGATCGCCGTCCACGCGATACAACCCCACGCCGTTCGAGAGCCACACCTGACCGCTGCCGTCGTCGGTAATGGCATACCGGAATGGTGCCGTTAGTCCGCGCGTGAAGTCGAAAGGGGTCAATCGGCCGTCCCGCACACGCACCACATCACCGGCTTCGCTGCTCACCCACACATTACCATTGCGGGTGGCCACCAGCGCCGTCAGCGGGCTCGCGGGAAACCCGCTGCTGTTGTCCGCCCGAAACACGGTGAAGCGTGCGCCGTCGAAGCGCACGATGGCGGAGCTCGTGATCGCCCAGAGATACCCTTGTGCACTCTGGGCCATCGACACGATGCGTCCGCCGGGCAGTCCGTCCGCCGCCGTCCATACATCGTGCGACCATGGCGACGTCGGCGCTGCGGCTGCGGGTTGCTGGGCGTTCCCAAGCGCCCCAGTCGCGACCAACAGCGCGGCCAGCACGCCCAAACGACTCCGTGTCATCACGCGCCGATGACTCCTGTACACGACGCGCTCGCGCCGGAAATGAGAACGATTGCTGCGACCACCGTCCCCCTGAGCACGCCACCACCTGGCAGTATCCAGACACTGGAAAACGGCGAAATTGCCAAGAACCAAAATTGGCGTCGGGAAGTTCATCACGCAGCGGGGGCGAACGAATTGCCCTGACACAGTGTACCGGGAATATGACGACGTGGCGTCTTGGTCGTCCTGTACAGACTGATCGCCCGTTATTTCCCTCGAGGATCCGATGCTTCCTTTTCTCCGGCACGTCGTTGCGGCGACGTTGCTTGCGGCTCCGCTGTCCCTTTCCGCGCAGGACTCGCGGGAAGCGGCCACGCGCGCAGCCAGCCGCGGCGCGAAAGTGCCAGAGCAGCTGCCCGCCTATCGGCTTCTCGATCAGTTCAACCGGCTCGTCACCGACTCGAGCATCAGTCGGCGCGCCTCCATCATCATCGTGGCCGGCCGCAATGGCGCCGCCGCCGCCGAACGGTGGACGCAGCGCCTCCGCGCCGCGCTCACGACCAGCGGTCCCACAGTAACGCCCGTGGCTGACCTCGCCGGCGCGCCCCGCATACTGCGCGGCCTCATTCGCGGCATGTTCCCCAAAGACAGCAGCGCCGCCGTCGCGCTCGACTGGGATGGCATCATCGGCCGCCCTATGCGTGGTGACCGCACGCCCCTCATCGCCGCCGTCTACGGCGCCGATGGACGGCTTCGCGAGTGGATGTCGCTGTCCACCAAAACCGAAGACTTGGCCACGCTGCAGCGACTGGTCGCGCTCGCGAACTGACGGGCTATCGCCACACCACCGTCGCGGCGTCGTCCTTCCGCGTCAGCGACGGTACACAAGCGCCCGGTGCAGGATACCCCACCGGCATGACGAGAAAGGCCTTTTCGTTCGCGGGCCGTTCGAGAAGCTCCCCGAGAAAGCCCATGGGACTCGGGGTGTGGGTGAGCGTCACCAGCCCCATCGTGTGCACGGCCGTAATGAACATCCCCGCCGCAATCCCACACGACTCCTGCGTGTAGTAGTGCGTGCGCTTCCGACCGTCGGCGTGAAACCCGTACGACTGACGGAAGAGCACCACCACCCACGGCGCGTCCGTCAGATGTGTCTTGACCGTGTCCGTGCCTAGCGGCGCCAGCGCCTCGCGCCACTCATCGGTAATCAGCTCGGCGTAGAATCGCCGCTCTTCTGCTTCGGCCGCGTCGCGCATGCGCTGCTTGAGCAGCGGGTCACTCACCGCCACGAACGTCCACGGCTGCTGATGCGCGCCGCTCGGCGCACTCCCCGCCGCGCGAATCGCATGCGCAATCCATTCCCGTGGTACAGCATCGGGCGAAAAATGCCGTGTGGTTCGCCGACGCTGCATGTGCGCATCGAAGTCCGCGGCGCGGGCCGCTGACTCGTCGGGTGCCAGCCGTTCGTGGACCAATGGTTCAAACACGGAGCGCTCTCCACCACGCCTGCATGGCGCGTTCAACAGCGGGTTTGCCGGCCATCCACTCGCCGAGTGCCGTCGGTACGACGTACGACGCGGCCGCTTCCTGTGGAGAACGGCCCGCGGAAAATCCCGCGCGTGCGGCCTGCTCGAGACTCTCCAGCAATCCCCGATAGCGCCGCA
The DNA here is from genome assembly GCA_947457545.1 of Gemmatimonadaceae bacterium. Lineage (GTDB taxonomy): Bacteria > Gemmatimonadota > Gemmatimonadetes > Gemmatimonadales > Gemmatimonadaceae > Gemmatimonas. Next base: position 38,576 of record CANGXD010000011.1, on the reverse strand, counting down.
TCGCCTCTGCATCGGCCACGGCGCCGTGACCCGGCACCAGTAGCTGACGCTTGGACACCATCGACACCAACCGGTCGACCTGCGCGTGCAGGGCCACGGGCTGCGCGTCGACATAGTTGGGAAACATGCCGTTCCACACGAGATCACCGCTAAAGGTGATCGCCGCGTCCTGGTCGTGCACGATGAGATCGCTGCTCGTGTGCCCGTGCACGGGTTCGAGCCTGACGACGCGATCGCCCAGATCGATGCGCGTCTCTCGGTCGGTTCGCGTGAGAACGACATCAGCAAAGGCTCGCGTCAGCGCCTCACTGCGCGCCGGCGCCACCGGAGTCCCGCCCAGCGCCGCCGCGCGCGTCGGCGCTGTGACGTGCAACTGCGGGCGTACGGCGTTGTCGGCATACGCACTCACGCCGCTCGCATGATCCACATGATAGTGCGTGAGCACGACGTGCGTCGGCCATCGTCCCGTCAGTTCACGTGCCTGCTGCGCCAACCACGCCGCGCCGGCGTCTCGGTAGAACCCCTCGACCACCACGACCCCGGTGCGGCCGGCAATGATGCCCCCGTTGGCGAAGGTCGTGCGATCACCGCCGAGAGGCGTCGACACGAGGGCCCACGCACCGGCACCGATGGCATCGAGACGGGCAAACGGCGCGGTGCGCACTGTGGGGTTGATCGGCGCCGTCCACCGCGCCCGCGTGCTGCGAGGCGCGCACGCTGCACTGAACAGCACGTGCGCGACACATCCGGAGGCCGACAGCAGGAACCCGCGTCGCGAGGTTCGTAAAGAATCCATGCGGTAATGATACGACGGAAAGGCGCGCGTTCAGCGCGGCGTGTCGCGATCGGCGGCGTCTTGACGTTCACGCGCCAACTGCCAGTCGACCACCGGTGCTACATCGCGATCAGCCAATGCCAACGACTGCATGGCGCGCTCTACGACCGGCGCGCCGAGTGCAGGTGGTAACGACCGGCCAAACGCCAGCTCAGCGCGCCGACAGAGCCGTTCCTCCCGAGCCATATCCGGCGCCGAAGGAAATCCCCGCATCACGCGCGCGCGAAAGGCGTGCACCCGCGCGTGGACGCCCTCGTGCAGAATGCTCGACGCTACCGGTGCCGCCGAGATATCGCGCCGTGCGAGGAACGTGAGCTCGGTGAGTACCACCTGCTCTTGCGGCAGAAAGGCGCCGCGCGTGGGAAAGCGCTCGACGCGAATGGCGCGCACGTCGCGCTGCAAGTGTTGCAACCGACGTGGCGCGTATTCCCGAATGAGCTCGAGCGCGTCGCGCAACCGATCGAGCACCTCCTGGTCCGCGATGTCGTCTCGCGAATTACGCAGCACCACGGGGATTCCGCATACCACGAGTGGGGCGCGTATTCCAAACGTCTGCTTCAGCCAGGAAAACATTCCTGAACCTTACGTTTCGCTTGGAGTATTGCGCAATGGCAACTCGCGAAAGTACTTACTCCCCCCGCGCGCTCGTAACCCACGCGGTATACCAGAGGTCGCGCAACATCGCGGCCCCGGCGGCCATGCGCGACACCGCGAAAGCCTTCTGCTCCGGCGTGGTCGTTTCCGGCCGGAAGGTGGCGACCTTTTCGAGCGCATAGAGCGTGTCGACGAACTGATTCGTGCGTGCCAGATACGACAATACCGCCGGTCGTATGCCGGGAAATGCCTGCGCTGGTGCCGTCAGCGCCGCCCGCACGTCACCTTCGCGGATGTGCGCCTGCACATACTGCGATTCGAATCGTCCGTGAAAGCGATTGTCGGTGGTGTAGCCGTTGGGGTTGTCCCCCGTCCATCCGTTGTAGTGCTTCGTCGTGTGGTGCGGATTGGATCCATCGGCCACGAAGTGTCCGAGAATGCCGGCATCCTCGATGATGCGCTGCTCTATCCAGGCCCGCACCGTCGAATCGGGCGCAATGCGCCACAAGCGGAAATCTCCGCGCAATTTCGAGGTGTATTCGAGAATGGCGAACGGGAGAAATCCCATGACCTGCGGCGATACGCCGGCTGCCCGCACGGAGTCGGCATACCCCCAGCGATCGCGCGCCGCGAGGGCGCCCGCAAGCTGTGCAGGCGTCACCATGTCGCTGTCGATGAAATGATCAGGTGACGTGCCCCCTTCGAGCGCGGGATCGAGCTGACGCTCCGCGCGATCCTTCCACCGGTCCGGTTCCGGATTGAGGTAGGCCAGGCGCGGAGCGGCATCGCGGAAGAACGACGGCATGTCGGATGGCAACGTCGTCGCGGCGACCAGCCCGATAATGCGGTGACCCGCATCACCCCAGGCATTCACTGGTGTTGGGACAGAAAGCACCAGCGCGAGACCAGTCGCACACGAGAGAGCACTGGTACCAAGCCACGATGGAAAGCGCATGTATGGAATCCCGAGAGCGGGTGCAGGCGTACGGAACACCGTGACGCCGCGCGCACCCTGGAGGTACAGCGAGTGGAGTGCCGTTACGAAGCCACGACGAACAACACGATGAGGAATATGTCCATGTTCGCGCGAACAGTCATGATGTCGGTGCTGCTGCTCTCGAGCGCGGCCTGCAGTGAACCCACTCGCGTGGTCGAACCGGAGACGACCGCTGCGTCGCTCTCGGTGACGACTCCACAGGTAGACCTCTCCGTGGGCTTCAGTCAGCCACTGGGCACCCAGCTGCGTACTGCCGATGGCCGCCTGCTGTACAACCGGCCTTTGACGTACACATCGAGCAACGCCGCCGTCGTGAGAGTGTCGGCGCAAGGGGTCCTTACGGCGGTCGCTGTTGGGTCCGCAATCGTCACCGTCAACTACGGCACGCTCACCGCGCGCGCCGCAGTTGACGTGATCAGAACGGCCACTGGCTATCGCATTACCAGCTACAACGGGACGGCGCTCCCCGTCGTGGTCTTCGACGAAACAGTCACGCGTGAAGATGGCAGCACGGTACAGCTCATTGAAAAGTTCGAGAGCGGGAACGTCGCACTGAATGATGCGTATCGGATCGAGCTGCAGATCGGTGTATACGAGCGGACCATCAGCAACGGGCGCACGACCGACCGGTTCATCCGGCGCAACTTCCTGCGCGATCAGGGACAGCTGCAATACAACTGGCTCGACGGGAGTGCCGCACTCTTGTCCGAAAAGGTCGGTGGGCTCACACATCGACTGGAGAGTTCTCCGTCCGGCCCGCAACTCGCCTTCCGCATTGGCGGCACCTACGACGTCTGGAATCTCAACCTGCAGCTGCAACAGTAGCCCCGGCGCCATCGACAACGCCTCGTTGGAACTGCTCACACGAAGGCAACCACTCCTCCGTGCGGGCAGTTCACACGCTCACAGCAACGCCTCGATTCGGTCGCACGCCAGCTCAGCGCCGCGCTCACCGGCAACGACTGCGGCAAGTGCCTCCGCCTGCTGTCGGTATCCCGGCGCCGACAGCAATGTCGTGAGCTCGCGCGCCACCGCACGGCCGCGGTACGCCCGCGGCGACATCATGCGTGCAACACCCAATCGACATAGCCGCCACGCGTTGTCGGGTTGATCGTTGGTGTACGGTACGGCCAGTTGCGGACGTCCCGATGCCAACGCCGTGCCTGTCGTGCCAATGCCGCACGGTTGCACGATGGCCGCCGCACGCGGAAACAACAGCGAGTGCGGCGCCGCATCCACGACGAGCACGTGCGACGATACGCGTGACTGCAACCGCGCCGATTGTACCGGCCCCGCCAGCAGAATCGCCCGGCACCCCATGCGGCGCGTGGCGTCGAGACACTCATCCCAGAACTGCTCGGCAATGAGCACCACCGAGCTGCCGAGCGTAAAGACTACTGGGGCATCGCCGGCATCGAGAAACCGTTCGACATCCGGAGAAAGGGTGGCGCCATGCGATGCGTCGTAGCGGAGCTGTCCCGTAATCGTGACCTGCTTCGGCCAGTCCGCAAACGGTCCACCGAACACCTTCGAATACATGGCCAGCGTGCCGTACGGCGAGTGCTGCCCATCGAAGATCGGATTGATGGCGCGCGGCAATCCCAGCGAGGCGCGGAACTGCTGCAACGGCTCCATCCAACGCGACGTCACTTGACGCCCCGCATCAGCGACCCAGGGCGCCGTCTTGAGCAGCACCCACCACGGCAGATGACGCACCCAGGTTGCCGGCGGCGGCAGAATGGGATCGTAGGCCGACATGAAGTTGAGCGGAGAGAGCACCGTCGACAGCCATGGGATCCCTGTCTGCTCAGCCACGATGGGCGCGGCCAGCGCCGCCGGATGCGTGACCATGAAATCGGCGCCCTGCACTGCAGCCATGAGCGTGGCGTGCGCCGCCGGCAAATGCGGCAGCAGAATCTCGCGGAAGATGGCTTCGGTGCCGCGCCGGGGATCCATCACCTTGCGCACCAGCGCCGGATCGAGCGCCGGGTCGGCATCAGGCTCCACCGCCGCGAACTCGAAGCCGGCGTCGCGAACGGTGGCGCCATAAAACGAGGGCATGGCCATGACCGGCACATGCCCCCGCGCCCGCAGCGCCGTCGCCAATCCGAGATACGGATTGACGTCGCCGAATGATCCCCACGTCGTAATGACTACTCGTGCCATAGGCGCACAATAACCCATCGCACGGGGTGAGTGAGAGCGTCACGCTGCTCACGCACCGCGCGTGCACTCACCCCAGTTGCGCCGAAGCGACGTTCCAGTTGATGCGCGCAAGAATCGCGTCGACGTAATCGGCGCGGCGGTTCTGATACTTGAGGTAGTACGCGTGCTCCCACACATCGATCCCCACGATCGGCAACTCGCCTTCGAGTAATGGCGAGTCCTGGTTGGGGAGTCCGCGCACTGCCAATCGGTTCGTGGCCGTCTTCACCAGCCACGACCACCCGCTGCCGAACTGCCCGACCGCGGCCGTCTTGAGCGCAGTATTCACCGCCGCCAACGTGCCGAAGTCGCGCGTGATCATGTCGGCCAACTGCCCGGTGGGCGCCGCCGCGCTCTTGGCTCCCGGCGCCAGCAGATTCCAGAAGAGCGCATGATTGGCGTGCCCACCGCCGTTGTTGCGGATCGCAGTCTGGACCGCCGCCGGCCACCGGCGCAGCCCCATGAGCAGTTCGCCCAACGTGACGGCGTGCAGCGTTGGCTGCGCTTCGAGCGCCTTGTTGAGATTCGTCACGTACGCCGCATGATGTCGGTCGTGATGAATGGTCATGGTCTGCGCGTCCACCGCCGGTTCGACCGCGGCGGGGGCATACGGCAACGCGGGCAGCGTGAACGGATACTTCTGGCTCAGCACCGCATCGAGCGCGAATGGCGACGTGGTGTCACCCTTCATCCCGGTGCTCATGGCACTCGCCGCCGACAGCGGCACCAGCCCCGACAACGCGACGCCGGCAACGGCGCCGGCTCCGCTCTGCAGAAATCCTCGACGATCCACGCTGACTCCAGTCTGACGAAAACGGCTACCGACTGCCGGCAGCTGCACCTGCTGAATACTACGAAACCAGACCAAACGTTCGCTCAGTACCGCGCCAGGTACTGATCCAACTCCCACTGCGTGACCCGCTGGTTGTACTCGTTCCACTCCGCCCGCTTGGCGGCGAGAAACTGCTGCGTGATGTGCTCACCCAATGCGTCGCAGATCACTTCGTCCTTCTCCAGCTCGTCACAGGCGTCGTGCAGCGACTGCGGCAGATCGTCCACGCGCAAACGGCGGCGCTCGCGATACGACATCTCCCAGATGTTCGTATTGATCGGTTCGCGCCAATCCGCTTCGGTGGACAATCCATCGAGGCCGGCCGCGAGCATCACCGTCAACGCCAGATACGGATTGGCCGCCGGATCGGGAGTACGCAGTTCCAGCCGTGTTCCCGAGCCGCGCCGCTCCGGCACCCGGATCATCGGCGAACGGTTGCGCATACTCCACGCGACATTCACCGGCGCCTCGAACCCCGGCACCAACCGCTTATAGCTGTTCACGAGCGGGTTCGTGACCGCGGTCATCCCGCGCGCATGCTTGAGCAAGCCGCCAATGTAGTGCAGCGCCGTCTTGCTCAGCCCCCAGTCGCCCGACGGATCCCAGAACGCATTCTGATGATTGCGGAACAGACTCTGGTGTGTGTGCATGCCGCTGCCATTCTGTCCGAAGACCGGCTTGGGCATGAACGACGCGATCAGTCCGAACTGGCGCGCCACCTGCTTCACGACAAACCGGAACGTCGCGATGTTGTCGGCCGTCTTCAGCGCATCCGCATAGCGGAAGTCGATTTCGTGCTGGCCGTGCGCCACTTCGTGGTGCGACGCTTCCACTTCGAAGCCCATCTGCTCCAGCGCATCGACGATCGCCCGGCGGGCATCTTCGCCAAGGTCCATGGGCGCCAGATCGAAGTAGCCCCCCACGTCATGCGTATGCGTGGCCGGACGCCCGTCTTCGGTGGGCTTGAAAAGGAAAAACTCGGCTTCCATACCGGCGTTCATCACGAAGCCCTGCTCGGCGGCCCGCGCCAGCTGCCGCTTGAGCACCCCGCGTGGGTCGCCATGGAACGGCGTGCCGTCGGGCATGTTGATGTCGCAGATCAGACGGCCCACACGAGCCGACGGGTCGCCCCACGGAAATATCTGAAACGTGCTCAGATCGGGGGCGAGCAGCATATCCGACTCTTCCACCCGCACGAAGCCGGCGATGCTCGAGCCGTCGAACATGATGTCCCCCTGCAACGCCTTTCGGAATTGCGAACTGGGGATTTCCACGTTCTTGATGACGCCGAGGATATCGGTGAACTGGAGCCGCAGAAAGCGCACCTGCTGCGCTTCGGCCAGTTCGAGGATGTCCGCGGCGGTCGCACCGGACAGGTTGGTGGGGACGAGGGAACGGCTTGGCGTGGCCATGCCATAAGGTACTAACTTTCAACGCACATGACTCCTCCGAATACTTCCGCCGGCGCTGGGTTCTGCGCCGCCTGTGGCGCCGCGCTGTCAGCCGGCGCCCGCTTCTGCCATCGCTGTGGCACCCCACTCGGCCAAGGCCTGCCCGTCACCGCGAAGACCGCCCAGCCAGGTGGCGTCGCCGCCGTACTCCCGTGGGGGGTGGCGTTCGTCGCGCTCCTGGCGCTCATTGCCATGGTCGCCGGCAAGAACTTTGGCTCCGCGAAGGGCTCGGCCATCGACGGGTCGGCCAACTCCCTCCCCACTCAGGCCATCGACGGCCCGGCTGCCGCGCCGCAGGGCGCGCCGTTCGCCGGCGGAGCGGGTGGCGGGGCCGCGCCCAACATCGCCAATCTCACCCCCAGCGAGCGCGCGAACCGCCTGTACACCCGCATTATGGAATACGCGGAGTTCGGCAAGGTCGACTCGGTCGCCTTCTTCGCCCCCATGGCGCTGGCCTCGCATGAAATGCTCGAAAGCCCCACGGCCGACGAGCGCTATCACTACGGCCGCATTGCCGAAGTGACCAACACGCCAGTCGTGGCCAAGGCGCAGGCCGACACCATTCTGCAGAGCCAGCCGGACAACCTCCTCGGCCTCCTCCTCGCCGCCCGGGCGGCCCGTCTCACCAACGACGAGAGCTCCGCGCGCAAGTTCGACGCCCGACTCCTCAAGGCGCTCGCCCCGCAGCTCGCGAGCCAACTGGAGGACTATCAGGTCCACCGGGCGGAAATCGACCGCGCCGTCGCCGACGCGCAGAAGAAGTAACGGTACCCCGGGATCGCCGGTCGCCACATGAACGCCCGGCCATCAGCGATCCCCTGATTGCCACTCGCACCGATTGGTGGTACGCTAAGTGAAGGGGTGGGCGCCGTTCCCTCGGTGTCTGCCCCTTTTTCGCCCAGCGATGATGCGGGCGCTGTGTCCCAAGGGCAGGCAGACCGTGACTGTGATCGATACACCGGTCACCAGCAGCAGCGCCCCATCTGACACGTCGCCCTCGGTGCTCTCGCTCCTGACACGCTTTGCGCGTGATCTGGCCGAGCAGCAGCTCACCGACGCGCAGCTCTTCGCGCATCTTGCCGACACGGCTCGCGCCATCTTCGCTGCCGAAGGGACCGCCGTCCTGCGGCTCGTCGACACCGAACACTACGAAGTGCTCGCGCCGAGCGGGACCACCAAGGTCTTCAACGGGCAGCGGCTCCCGCTCAAGCAGGGACCGTCGTTCTTCCGCGATGCCATCGAACAGCGGCGCGCCGAATATACGAATGACGCGCCGAACGACCCGCGCATCTTCAAGTTCGTCGCCGAGCCGCTGGGCGTACGGCAACTGGCCGTCGCCCCCGTGTTGCTCGACAATGTGGTCATCGGACTGCTCGTCGCCGTCAATCCTGCCAACGCGCACTTCGATGAGCAGCAGCTGTCGGCGCTGGAGTTCCTCGCCGCGCAGGGCGCCGTGGTCATGCGCACGCAGCAACTCCTGCAGCAAGCCAGCCTCGCCACCGCGGAAGCGCAGCGCAACGCCGAGGACGCCGCGCGCACCGCACGCGCCAATGCCATCCTGGCGGCATCAGCCCGCGCCTTTGCCAACGCGCCCACACGGGAAGCGCTGTACACGAGTCTCGCGTCGGTCCTGGTCACGGAACTCCACGCCGTTGGCTTTGCCGTGTACGAGGCGGATCCGCGCCTGAGAACCGCGCGCTTCGAAACACAGTGGGGCGTGCGCAACGTCAACGTCGAGGCGATCGCCACGAACTTCTGGCGCACCGCCCTTGGCGACGTGGTGCAGGCCGGCGAGCCGGTGTTCATCAGTGAGTTCTCGAACCATCCCGACAGCGCGGCCCTCTACGCGTCACTCAGCGAACAGGGCGTCCTCTCGGTCGCGCTGTTGCCGCTCATGATCGAGGAGTGGCCGCAGGGATTGCTGTCGGTGCGCTTCGCCGGGGCACATGTCTTCGACGACGACGAGAAACGCCTGCTTGGTGATATCGCTGCGCAGTTTGCGCTGGCGTTCCGCAACACCATGTACGTCGACGAACTCGAGCGGCGTGCCGATCGCCTCACCGTCCTCGCGCGCGCCCAGCAGCAGCTCACACAGCTCGCCAGCGAAGACAACTTGCCACATGGCATTGCCGAAGCGGTCGAGCAGGTGTTGCCCAGTCGCAGTTGCGACATCTTCACCATCGCCGACGGCGAACTCCGGCGCGTCGTGCGTCTCGAAAACGGCAGCATGGTGAGCAGCGAGCTCGCGCCGCTCCCCGATCTCACACTGGCGCGGATGACGGCGGATACCGGCATCTCGCGGTTGGCCTGTCACCTCGAGGCTGGCGTCGATGCGCCGCTGGGATCCACCGAAATTTGCGCCGCGGTACGCTTCGGCCATCGCAGCGCCGGTGTCATTCGGTTGTTGGCGACCGCCGCCCGCCCGTACGATAAGCAGGATCTCGACCTGATCACGATCATCGCGCGACACGCCGGCACCGCCGTCGAGACCGCACGCCTGTTCGCGCTGCAAGACCTGCAGCGGCAACGCGCCGAGGGCGCTGCCGATCTCGCACGCGCCACGCTCGAAGCCAGCAGCGTCGAAGACGGTGCGGTCGAGCTGTTGGCGGTACTCGATCGCAACGTCCCCTCCATTGGGAAAGCGATCGGTGTCGCCCGGGCACGCGACGGCGTGATGGAGTACATCGCGTGCAGCGGCACACTCGATATTCTGCGCGGACGGCACCCCGGTGGCGCGCACCGACTCGCCACACTCTCACGCGACGGCAAGCCGGTGGAGCTCACGTCCATGCGTGAGCAGGCACACCGCGACACCCCCGACGAGCTGCTCGAACGGCTCCCTGATGAATGGGCGTTCGTGCTGCCCTTGCTCGCCCGCGACCGCATGCTGGGTGTCCTGGTCGTCTCCGCACCCAAGCAGGCGCCGCTGTTGCGCCGCGATCGCATTACGCTCGAACGGCTATCCTCGTCGCTCGCGCTGGCGCTCGATGCCCTGCTGCTCGACGAAGAAGAGCGTCTTGCCCGTGAACGTGAACATCTGCTCGCGACCGCGCTCACGACCATCAATCACCCCATTTTCATTCTCGACCGGCTCGGGGTGCGCTACGCCAACCCGGCCGCAGCGCGCGAATACGAATGGTCGCAAGCGGAGCTCATGGACATGCGCTTCGAACAGCTTGTCGTGGGGAAAGACACACGGCAGGGGCAGGAGGTGGACAGCGGGGTCGTCGAGTCGGGCATTCAACTCTCCAACGACGTACACCGCCGCAAAGACGGCACCGAGTTTCCGGCCGCCGTCACCGTCAGCCCGCTCACCGGTCACGATGGCGACATTCTCGGCCAGGTCGTAAGCGTGCGCAACGTCAGTCAGGACCGCCGCCTCGAAGAGCAGCTGCGCAACACGGAAAAGATGGTCGCGCTCGGGGAACTCGTGGCCGGTGTCGCCCATGAAATCAACAATCCCCTCACCGGCATCTCGGCATTCGCGCAGATTCTCCTCGAAGAAGAACTCGGCAGCGAGCAGCGTGAATCGGTCGCGCTCATCAAGCAGGAAAGCGATCGCGCCAAAGGCGTGATCAACGACTTGCTGCTCTTTGCGCGCAAAACCGAACGCGGGACCGGCCCGGTCGACATCAACACGGTCATCGAACAAACGGTGCGCTTGCGTTCGTATCCGTTGCGCAACGCCAAGGTCACCGTTTCGCTCGAACTCGACGACTCACGTCCGCTGGTGAGCGGCGACCCGCAGAAGCTGCAGCAGGTGCTGCTGAATATCGTGAGCAACGCCGAGCATGCCATGCACACGACCGTGGAGCGTACGCTCACCCTGCGAACGGCACGCAATGGCGATGTGGTACAGATTATGGCCATCGATACCGGGACCGGCATGACCGCCGAAATCCGGCGGCGCATGTTCGAACCGTTCTACAGCACGAAGGCCGCCGGCGTAGGCACCGGACTCGGCATGAGTGTGGCGTACGGCATCATCAACGCCTACGGCGGTACCATTGCCGTAGATTCGGAACCCGACGTCGGGACGACCGTGACTATCGTGCTTCCGGCGACCAGCGCATGATTATCTCCATGGACCATTCGTTGTCATCGCTTCACCAGAGCGGACCAGTACAAGCCATCGAAGCGGCCGTCGCGGCATCGGTCGACCATTCGTTACGGCGCATTCTGGTGGTCGACGACGAAACCACTATCCGCCTCGCGCTCAGCCGCTTCCTGCGCACGCGCGGTTTCGAGGTCGAAGTCGCCGAGAGCGGCACCGCCGCGCTCGAGGCGCTGCAACGCCAGCGCTTCTCGCTCATGCTGTGCGACCTGCGCATGCCGGGCCTGAGCGGCCTCGAAGTCGTCCCGAAGGCGCTGCTCGCCGACCAGGATCTGGGCATCATCATGCTCACCGCGGTCAACGACGCCACCAGCGCCACCGAGGCGCTCTCCAATGGCGCGTTCGACTATCTGACCAAGCCGGTGGAGCTCCCCGATCTGCAGGCGGCGGTCGAACGCGCCATGCTGCGCCGCATGCGCACCATGGAGCGCCGGGCCGTCGACCGCATGATCCGCGAAGAGGTTGCGCTGCGGACGTTGCAGCTCGAGCGCGAGAAGGGCGCGTTGCGCGAAATGACCGTGAGCGTCGCCGAGACGCTCATCAACGCCATGGAAGCGAAGGACCTCTACCTGCGAGGCCACTCGCAGCGCGTCGCCGAACTGGGCGCCGCGATCGCCGCCGAGTTGGGCGAGCCGGATTACATGGTGGAGCTGGTGCACACCGCCGGCCGCTTGCACGACGTGGGCAAGATCGGCATCCGCGAATCGGTGCTGAACAAGAACGGCCCGCTCACCGCCGAGGAGTTCGCGCACGTGAAGGACCACGTGCAAATCGGCCTCGAGATTCTGCAGCCGCTGCATCACCTGGGTGAAGCGCTGCACTTCATCCGCGACCACCACGAACACTGGGACGGCGGCGGCTACCCCTTTGGCCGTGCCGGCACCGACATCTCCCTCGGCGGCCGCATCCTGACCGCCGCCGACGCCTTCGACGCCCTCACCTCCAAGCGCGCCTACCGCGATCCCATGAGCGCCGGCACCACGCTGGAATACCTCGGCACCCAGGTGGAGCGCCTGCTCGAGCCCCGCGTCTACCAGGCGCTCACCGTCGTGATTGCGCGCGGAGTAGAAGGACTTCCCCGCCTTTGACTGCGGTTTGGGTTCCTACGGTAGGGGAACTACGCGAGGAGACCAACGGGAGGGGAACGACGGGAGGGGAACGACGGGAGGGCGACTACGGGCCACACCCACGACCCCGTGACGAAGACTCCTGCCGAGACCTCAACGAGGCAGGTTCGGAGGCGTGGTTTGGGTCGTGGCCGTTGTCACGGTGTCGTGGTCGCGGGGTCGGGGGCGCGGGGTCGTGGTCGCGGGGTCGTGGTCGCGGGGTCGTGGTCGCGGGGTCGTGGTCGCGGGGTCGTGGTCGCGGGGTCGTGGTCGCGGGGTCGTGGTCGCGGGGTCGTGGTCGCCCTCCCGTCGTTCCCCTCCCGTTGGTCTCCTCGCGTAGTTCCCCTCGCGTAGTTCCCCTACCGTAGGAACCCAAACCGCAGTAAGGGCTTGACTATGGTTCCGCTTCTGTGTACTAGGAGCAAGTGAAATACGTGCACTCTTTCGCGTGCGCGTCTATCGAGTTCCTTAAGGCCTGAAGAGGAGGCGTCATGCCGCGTGGCGACGAGTTGGAGAAGCTCCATCTGATCGGTGACGAGATGCAAGATCTGAGGGGCTACGGACGCTCGTCGTACGACGAAGACGAGGATGACGACGGCTACGGCCTTCCGTCGGACGATGGCGACTCCCTGTGGGATAGCGCCGAGGACGACGACGAGGACGACGACGACGACGAGGACGACGACGGGTACGAAGAAGACGGCATGGTCGACGACGAGGACGACGAGGACGATCTGTTCGGTCGCCCCATCGTGCGTCGTGGTCCCGGCCGTCCGCCCAAGAACCCGGGCGCGCCCAAGCCGGCGCCCAAGTCGAAGGCCCCGAAGGCTGAGCCCAAGATCGACATCCCCGAGCCCTCGCTCGAAGATGACGGCGATGATCTCATCCTCGACGACGACGAGTCCGTCGATTCGCTCGATTCCATCGACGCGATCGATGACCTCGACATCGGCGACGACGACATGCCCGCCGCGCCGCCCAAGGCGGTGAAGGCGCCAAAGGAGCCCAAGGCGCCGAAGGCCCCGAAGGCACCCAAGGCCCCGAAGGCGGAAAAGGTCGAAGCGGTCGCCGAAGCCCCCAAGGCCGAACCGGTCGTCGCCAAAGCGGCCCCGGTAAAGGCGGCGCCCGTCAAGGCTCCGGCGAAGGCGCCGGCCAAGACCGCCAAGGCCCCGGCCAAGGCGGACAAGAAGGCGGCGCCGGCGAAGGCTCCGGCCAAGGCCCCCGCCAAGGCTCCAGCCAAGGCAGCCAAGAAGGCCGCGCCCAAGAAGGCGGCCGCGAAGCCCGCTCCAAAGAAGGCCGCGCCAAGCAAGGCCGCCCCCAAGAAGGCGGCCAAGCCGGCGCCCAAGAAGGCGGCCCCCAAGAAGGCCGCCAAGCCAGCACCCAAAAAGGCCGCGCCCAAGAAGGCGGCCAAGCCAGCGCCCAAAAAGGCCGCCCCAAAGAAGGCCGTAAAGAAGGGCGCCAAGCGCCGGTGATGTCCCGGTGAGCAACACCACCGAGCAGCCGTCGATTGCACGACGGCTGCTCGACGCCCTCCCCTTCACGATCTGGTCGGTCGATCTCGAAGGGCGCATTACCGCGACCAATCACGCCTGGTCGCGGTTTGCGGTGGAGAACGGAGCACCCGCTATCGCGCCGGAATCGGCCGTGATCGGGTGCTCTGTTTTTGATAGCGTCGCCGACGACCCGTCGCGCCACCAGATCGAGCGCGCCATGGAGATGCTCAAGGACGGCCAGGTCAACACCGTCCGCTGGGAGTTTCCCTGCAGCTCGCCCGAAGAGGAACGCGTCTTCCTCATGCAGGTCACCGCCATCCGCGAAGACGAGGAAGTCACCGGCTTCGTCTTCGCGACGGTGGATATCACGCCGAATCACCGCTCGCGGGAAGCGCTCATCAACACCGGCATCGCGCTCGCCGAAGCGATCTCGCTCGACCGGGTCTACGAGGAGGTCGCGCTGCAGCTCAAGCGCGCCATCCCCTCCACCGGCTTCGTTATCGCCATCGCCGACGACGAAACGGGACGCTTCGAGATCGCGCACCGGCAGGGATACGCCGCCTACACCCCCGACGAAATCGAGCTGCGCCTCTCGCGCGCCTGGCTCGACGCGCTCGCCACCAGCAACGTGGTGCGCGAAGCCACCCCCAACGGGCTCGAAATCACCGCCCCCCTCGTGAGCGCCGAAGGGGTACTGGGCGCGCTCACGCTGTACGCCGAACCACTGGAATCGGAAAGTGCGATCGAGGAGACCGAGCGCGTGCTCGCCGTCATCGCGGCCCAGACGGCGGTGGCCATCGAACGCGCCTGGCTCGTACGCCGGGTGGAGTCCAAGCGTCGCCTCGAAGCCATCGGTGAGGTCGCCGCCGGCGTCGCGCACGAACTGCGCAACCCGCTCTTCGGCATCTCGTCCGCCGCGCAGCTGCTCCTCTTCCGCTCCCGCGAAGACCCGGTCGTCGAAAAGAACGTGGGGCGCATCCTGCGCGAGGTCGAACGGCTCAACAGGATGGTGACGTCGCTCCTGGAGTTCGGCCGGCCCAACGCCGTACACCTCCAGCCCGCCGACCCCGAAGTCGTCTGGGATGACATTCTCGAGGGTGAGCGCGCACGCCTCGATACACACAAGCTCACCATCCGCCGCCTGCGTCCCGCCTCCCCCGTCCGCAGCATGCTCGACGTCGAGCAGCTCGGGCAGGTGTTCCGCAATATTCTCGTGAACGCCTGCGACGCCGCCCCCGAAGGCTCCGAACTGGTGCTCGCGAGCCAGGTGTCGTCCGTTGGCGGCTGGCGCTGCCGCCTCACCAACGGCGGCCCCGCCATTCCCGCGGAAGTCCTCCCCCACGTCTTCGAGTTCTTCTATTCCACCAAGACGGGTGGAACGGGTATCGGCCTCGCGCTGTGCCAGCGCATCATGGACGAACACGGGGGCACGATCAGCATCGACAGCCAGCACGAGCAGGGGACGACGCTCACCCTCACGCTGCCGGCGACGGCGGCGACTTGAGCACGATGTCGCGCGCTGTAGCTTTCCTGTCCTAAAACTGGCGCATAAGTGCTCTCTATTCTGGTCATCGACGACGACGAAACCGTTCGCGGAACCCTCGTCGAATTCTTCGAGACGTTCGGCCACACCGCCCGCGGCGCCGCCACCGCCACCGAGGGACGTCGGCTCGCCAACGAGCACGCCCCCGACGTCGTCCTCCTCGACCTGCGCCTCCCCGACGCCAACGGCATCGTCGCCCTCGACGCCCTGCGCGCCGATGACCCCGAGCTCGCCGTCATCGTGCTCACCGGCCACGCCGACGTGCAAACCGCCGTCAACGCCATGCAGCACGGCGCCGTCGATCTGCTCGAAAAACCCATGGACCTCGAGGCGCTTGCCGGCGCCGTCGAACGCGCCGCCAAGCGCGGCCGCCTGCAACAGGAAGTCGCCGTCCTCCGCGCGCATGCCCGCGCCGACGAGTCGTCCGCCCCGGCCCTCGCCCCCACGCTCGACGACCTCATCAACCTCGCCGCCCGCAACGCCGACGCCCCCGTCCTGCTCCAGGGCGAAACCGGGACCGGCAAGGGCTACGTCGCACGCCAGATTCACGATCGTTCGGCACGAGACCAATCGCCCTTCGTCGAGATCAACTGCGCCTCGCTCTCAACAACCTTCTTTGAGAGCGAACTGTTCGGGCACGAACGTGGGGCCTTTACCGACGCCCGCCAAGCCAAGCGTGGCCTCCTCGAAGTCGCCGGCGAGGGCACCATCTTTCTCGACGAAATCGCCGAGATGAGCACCGACGTCCAGCCGCGGTTCCTCAAGGTGCTGGAAGAACGGACCTTCCGGCGACTCGGCGGCACGACCACCCTCCGCTCCAACGCGCGCGTCATCGGCGCCACCCACCAGCCGCTCGCCGACGCCGTCGCCGACCGCCGGTTCCGTGCCGACCTCTATTACCGGCTACAGGTCCTCACTCTCACCCTGCCGCCGCTCCGCGCCCGCCCCGACGAAATCCTCCCCATGGCGCGCGCCTTCCTCATGAAGGGCGCCACCCTCACTCGCGCCGCCGAAGACGCCCTCGTTGCGTACCGCTGGCCCGGCAATATCCGCGAGCTCAAGAACACCCTCTGGCGCGCCGCCATCCTCGCCGAGCACGCCCCCATCGACGTCGTCCACCTTGGCCTCCTCGGCGGTCCCGTCGCCGCCGCCAGCAGCGAGCCGGCGAATCAGCTCCGCACCCTCGAAGAAGCCGAACGCGACACCATTCGCCTGGCCCTCGCCGCCCACGACGGCAACCGCTCCGCCGCCGCCCGCGCCCTCGGCATCGCGCGCTCCACCCTGCTCGAAAAACTGAAAAAGTTCGGGCTTTGAGAGGCATTAAAGAACTCTACCCGGAGTTCTTTAGTGTTTTCCTCCGTGACCTCTATACCTCCGTTCCTCCCAGCCAGGCTGTTAACCACCGCCCGGGAGGCAAGGAGAAACGGAGGCGAGGAGAACCGCCTGTACGGAATCAACTGGCCGGTTTTCGGTCGATTTGATCAGATATGCCGAAAACCGTACAGATCCAAACGAGCATCTTTGTGATTCACAAATGATTTAAGATATTGCCAAGAAACACTTTACAGCAAGCTATGCCAAACCGGCCCGCTTCTCGCACCAAGGATGGGCATGAAGACCGAAGCTGCTGTAAAGTCGGTGCTCGTCGTAGAGGACGAGCAGAGCATCCGCGACATCCTTGTCGAGCTGTTCGAAGTTGATGGGAACGTTGTGACCTCCGCCGAGCTTCTTCCTGAGGCATTGGAAAAGCTGCGGACTCAGCGCTTCGACCTCATCGTGACCGATCTCCGCCTTGGTGGAAAGCGCGACGGTGGGCTGCAGGTGATGGCGCTCGCCGGCATGCTCTCTCCCGATGCAATGGTCTTGGTGCTGACGGCGTATCCCGACGATTCCAATCGGCAGGCGTCCTTCAGACTTGGTGCCCTGCATTTCCTCGAAAAGCCGGTGGATCTCGCCACCATCGCCAATCATGCGGCGGCGGTCGGCGTCAAAACCGCTTTCGAAATCAGCGTGACGCAGTAATCAGCAGTCCTGAACACCGTCCCCTCGGGGCGGGCACAATCGCGCAATCGCGTCGACAAAAATCGCTTGGTCGTTCCGGTGGGTGGTGGGTGATACTGGGGAGTGTCACACGGGCGGCCAAGCGAGTCGACATCGATGAGCGCGATTTGTGCATTCAGGACGCGGCATGCACAGCCTTTCGCGCAGCATGCCAAACATTTCGACGCCTTCCGGCCGGCCCAACATGAGTACCCTCCCGAATCCGCTTGGAGGGGAACGCCGCTTCTATGCGTGGCGGGGCTGGCAGGTGGCCTACGTCGTTCGCGGTCACGGCGACCCCCTCGTCTTCATTCACTCCATCCATGCTGCGGCATGGAGCGCCGAGTGGCGCCAGAACGTCCCGGCACTGGCGGAGCAGCACACCTGCTACGCCATCGACCTGCTGGGTTTCGGCGCGTCCGACCGTCCGCCCATCCACTACACGGCGACGCTCTACCTCGACCTCATCCACGATTTTCTGCGTGATGTGGTCGGAGAGCCGTCGCTACTCGTGGGGTCGTCGCTCGGTGCCACGTACGCCGTGGCGATCGCCGACACCCACCCTGAGCTCGTACGCGCCGTCGTTGCGGTGGGTCCCGCCGGTGTCTCGCGACTCGTGAACTATGGCGGCGGCGCCGGCACGGTCGTTCAGGGGCTCTTTCGCACGCCCGTCGTCGGCAAGGCGCTCTTTGGCGCGCTCGTCTCACGCGCCAGCATCCGCTTTTTCCTCAAGGACATTTACGCCTTCGGTCTCGACCGCACCGCCGAAGAGCTCTACTGGCTGAGCGCCAACCAGCCCAACTCCCGGTATGCGCCGTCGGCCTTCGTGGGGATGCGTCTCAACCACGACATCCGCGCAGCCGTTGGCCGTCTCCAGTGCCCCCTCGTCATCGCCTGGGGCACCGAAGCGTCGCAGACGCCGTACCGCGAAGCCAAAACGGTGCTCGCCGCCGCGCCCAGCGCCGAGTTCATGCCCTTCAATGCGGGCGACCTGCCGCACGAAGAAGCGCCGCTCGACTTCAACATCGCCATCACGGCCTTCGCCGACCGTCTGGCGGCCACGGTCTGACTCGGCGCGCGCCCATGGCCGGTGTAGCGCATCGTGACAGCGTGACGAAACTTCCGCCCCCGCAAGGCTCGGCCTAAAGACGTATATTTGCCCGTCCATGGCCGAGTCTCCTGTTCCGCTTCTGCGCGCTCATGCGCGCCACGCCCCGTGGAATGCCCGCGGGCTAGCCGCGCATGCCGCGGCGCTCGTCGATTCCGCCGGCGTCAAGCCGACCAACGCGTCGGCCCGTGCGATGCCGAGCGCGCGCGCGGTGCGTTTTTACGTCGCCAACGGGTTGCTCGATCGCCCCGAAGGCGCGGGCACCGCAGCCACGTATGGCTATCGCCATCTCCTGCAGCTGCTCGCGATCAAGATCCGTCAGCGAGAAGGACAAACGCTCGACGCCATCAAGATCGAGATGAAGGAGACCACCGGCGACGCGCTCGAACGTCGCGTGGCGGCGTCGCTCGCTCCCGCACTCGCCATCTCGCAGGACCCCGTGCAGAAGAATGGCAATCCGGTCGCGGCCTGGCGCCGCATCAGCATTGCCGATGGTATCGAACTGCACGTTCGTGACGATTCACCCGCCGCGCAGGACGACACACTCGTCACCCTGCGCGACACCATGCGCCGTCAGCTCGGCGTGTAACTCCTG
The DNA here is from genome assembly GCA_947457545.1 of Gemmatimonadaceae bacterium. Lineage (GTDB taxonomy): Bacteria > Gemmatimonadota > Gemmatimonadetes > Gemmatimonadales > Gemmatimonadaceae > Gemmatimonas. The sequence goes on along the minus strand of CANGXD010000011.1, from coordinate 19,663 downwards.
GCAAACTCAATGTTCCGCGTTCTTGTTACAGACGAAGTCGATCAGGAAGGGCTCGCGCTCCTCGCCGCTGAGCCACTGCTGCAGGTAGATGAAGTCCCCACGCTCCCCAAGGACGAACTGCTCGCGCGCATCGGCGAGTACGATGCCATCGTGGGACGCAGCGCCACCCGCATCAGCGCGGAACTCCTCAAGGCCGGTACCAAACTCAAAGTCGTCGGCCGTGCTGGCGTCGGGATCGACAACATCGCACTCGATGTCGCGACGTCGTTGGGCATCGCCGTCATCAACGCGCCGGCGGGCAACACCGTCGCCGTCGCCGAACTCTTCTTCGGTGCCACCATCGGTCTGCTGCGTCAGTTGCCGCGCGCGGCCGAGGTGATGAGCAATGGCGGCTGGGATCGCAACAGCTTCCTCGGACGCGAACTCAAGGGCAAAACGCTCGGCATCGTCGGACTCGGACGCATTGGCAGTGAAGTCGCGTTGCGCGCGCATGCCTTCGGCATGACGGTCGTGGCATTCGATCCGTACATCGCCGATGAACGCTTCACCGCCCTGCGCGTACGCCGCGCGCCGTCGCTCGATGCGCTGCTCGCCGAAGCGAACATCCTGTCCATGCACGTCCCGCTCACCGACGAAACGAAGGGGATGATCGGCAAGCGCGAACTCGCGCGCCTCCCCAATCGCTCGGTGGTCGTGAACATGGCGCGCGGTGGCATCGTCGACGAAGCGGCGCTGCTCGCCGCGCTCGAAGGCGATCAGCTGCGCGGCGCCGTGCTCGACGTATTCAGCGCCGAGCCCCTCGCGAAAGACTCCCCCCTGCGCAAGGCTCCAAATCTGTTGCTGCTCCCGCACCTTGGCGCCAACACCGTCGAAGCGCAGCGCAACGTATCGCGCGACGTGTGCCTCGCGGTACGCGACGCGCTGCTGCGCAACGATCTCAGCAAGAGCATCAACGTCGCCGGTGGCGCCGGTGAGTGGAGTGATCTGCAGCCCGCCATGCTCGTCGCGCGCCGTGCGGCCGCGGTGGCGCGCGCCGTCCTTGCCGACCAGGGCATGCGCGCGGTGCGTCGTGTGGCGCTGCGCGTCAGCCCCGACCTCGCCCATGGCACCGGGGCATTGCTCGCGGCCGTCGCCGCGGGTGTGCTCGAAGGGGTCATCGAAACCGATCGTCTCAATCTCATCAACGCGCGTTCACTCGCCGAAGCCCGTGGCCTCGAGCTCAGCGTCGGCGAGTCGGCCGAACTCGGCGCGCGTACGGTGGAAGTTGCGCTCGCCGGCGGCATGCAGCAGTTGGCAGTGAGCGGTGTGGCCCCTGAAGGGAGCACGCCGCGCCTCACGCAGATTGGGTCGTTCCACATCGACGTGAACCCGCGACAGACGCTGCTCATTCTCACCAACCACGACGTCCCCGGTGTCATCGGACGCGTGGGTACGCTACTCGGCGAGCAGTCGGTGAACATCGCCGAATATCATCAGGCGCGACTCGCGCAGGGTGGCGATGCACTCGCCGCCGTGTCGGTCGACGGCGAAGTAAGCGAAGTGACACGTAAGGCGCTGCTCGAACTCCCCGACGTCATCACGGCGAGTGTCGTACACTTCCGCGACGAATAACGGCGCGGTGCGGTCATGAGCGGCGTGCCATTTCAGTTGCCCACCATCTCCACCGACGCCGATGTGCGTCTCGCCTTCGCGCGCGACGCCTCGGGGTTGGAGATGACCGCCGACGCCATCGCGCGGCCCACGACGATTGACGAAGTGGCCGAGCTGTTGCGCGAAGCCACCGCCAACCGTACGCACGTCACGCCAGCCGGCGCACAAAGCAGCACCACCGGTGCGTCCATTGTGGACCACGGTTTGCTGCTGTCGCTGCGCAATTTGTCGCGTATCCACGAGGTCAACACCGACACGCGCACCATTCGCGTGGGCGCGGGCGCTATCGTGGCCGACGTGCGTCGTGCGGCCGAGGCAGCGGGACTGCTCTTTACGCCGGACCCCACGAGCGAAGAAGAGAGCACCGTTGGCGGCGCGATTGCCTGCAACGCCAGCGGTGCGCGGTCGCTTCGGTATGGTGCCACCGGCCCGCACGTACGCGCGCTCACCGTGTTGCTTGCCAACGGCGACACGCTCGAACTGCGGCGCCCCGCGCTCGAAAAGAACACCGTGGGATATCCGGTTGCGCACGATCCGGTCGAATGGTTCGTAGGCAGCGAAGGCACACTGGGCGTGGTGGTCGAAGCGGAGTTTGCGCTCTACCAGCTGCCGTCGCAGCTGCTGGGGCTCATCGTGCCCTTCGCACACGAAGCCGATGCCTTGGCCTTTGTCGTCGCGGCCCGGCGCAGCACCGTCGTGCATCCGCGCTGCCTCGAGTTCTTCGACCAGGGCGCCATGGACATCGCGCGCGACGCCGAGGGGAGCAGCAGCTGGGCCACCGGTGCCACGGCCATGGTGTACGTCGAGGAAACCGGCGCCGTCGAAGCGCACGACGCCGAGCTCCCGCTCGACGAGTGGCTGGCCCTGGCCGAGGCGCACAACGCCATGGCCGAAGACATCCGCGTGTACGATTCACCCGCCTCGCAGCACGAGGCCCGTCGCATGCGTCACGCCGTTCCCGCCACCATGAACGAGCGCGGCGCCGCCCGGCGTCCCTTCGGCGGGCGTAAGGTGAGCACCGACTGGGCGGTCCCGTACCCGCGACTGGCCGAAGCGCTGCAGGTGGCGCGCCGCTTTGCGGACGACGCCGGCATTCCGCGCGGCATCGCCTACGGGCACGCCGGCAACGGACATCCGCATCAGAATTTCATTGCCCAGGACGCCGACCAGCTCCGGCAGATCGAGCAGGTGGTCTATGCCACCCTGCGTGAAGTGATCGCCATGGGGGGTACCGTGGCGGCTGAGCATGGCATCGGGAAGCTCAAGAGTCGGTGGCTCCCGCTCCAGGCGAGCGACGCCCAGCAGCGGGTCATGCGGGCACTCAAGCGGGAGTTCGACCCGTACGGCTTGCTTGCCCCAGGAAACGTATTGGGCTAAGCAGTCCGGACGGACCGTTCCTACAGCGCGTTCGTGTACCGCCTACCAGATTGCATGAACAAGCAAGCTGGACACTCGGCGTCACGCCGTGGAACTCACCGGAAACCGGAAGCACCGTATGCCCATGTCTCGCCGAGATGACGACGACCGCGCTGGCAAGCCGCTCTTCAAAACCGTCATTTTCGATGTCGACTCTACACTGGCCGATATCGAAGGCATCGACTGGTTGGCCGCACGGCGCGGCCCCGAGATCGCGGCCGAAAGCGAAGAGCTGACGGCCCGCGCGATGGCCGGTGAGATGCCCATCGAAGCGGTCTACACGCGGCGTCTCTCGCGCATCCGTCCCACGGCGGGTGAGCTCATGATGTTGGCCGATGCGTATCAGCAGGCCATGCAGACCGGCGCCAAGAGTTTGGTTGGTGCGTTGCATGGTGCCGGGGTGCAGGTGCATCTGCTCAGCGGTGGTCTGCGTCCGTCCATCATTCCGTTTGCACTGCAGCTTGGGGTGCGTGCCGATCGCGTGCATGCCGTTTCTGTTGCGCAGGACACCGACGGCACCTACAGCCTGCTCGATGGCGACCAGCCGCTGGCCACGCAGCAGGGGAAGCCGCGGGTGGTGCAGCAGCTCCAGCTCCGCACCCCCATTGCCATGGTGGGCGACGGCAGCACCGACGCCGCAGTGCGCGGTGTGGTGGACAACTTCTATGCCTACACCGGCGTGGCGCGTCGTGAAAACGTCGTGGCCGTGGCCGACGCCGAGGCCGACAGCTTCGACGCGCTGTACGACTTATTATTCGAGTCACATCCGTCGCGCGTGTAGCGACCGTCGACTCCCCCTTTATGTAGACTCCCATGGCATTCGGCACCTTTTTTCTTCCCGGCCCCACCGAAGTCCGCCGAGAGGTGCTCGAATCCATGGTGCAGCCCATGCTGCCGCACCGGGGCGCCGTGTTCGAAGCGCTCTTTGCGCGCGTGCAGGCGGGGCTCAAGCCCATCTTCCGCACGCAGCGCCCCGTCTATGTGAGCAGTTCGAGCGCCACGGGGCTCATGGAAGCCGCCATTCGCTGCGCGCGCCCGGGCGCCATTCTGTGCCTGGTGAACGGCGCCTTCAGCGAGCGCTTTGCCAACATCGCGCACAGCTGCGGCCGTGAGTCCACCGTCATTGGTGGCGATTGGACGCGCCCCGTGTCGCTCGATGAGGTGGAGACCGCACTCAAGGCGCGCCCGTATGCGGCGCTCACGGTCGTGCACAGCGAAACGAGCACCGGCACGCTCACCAGTTTGCCCGAGCTCGCGCAGCTCGCGCATCGCTACGACTGCGCGGTGCTCGTCGACAGCGTAACCGGCCTGGCCGGCGTGCAAGTCGAGACCGACGCGTGGGAGCTCGACTTCGTCCTCACGGGTTCGCAGAAGGCGCTCGCGTTGCCGCCGGGATTGGCCTTTGGCGTGGCCAGTGAACAGTTCATCGCCACCGCCGGGCAGGCCGGCGCGCGCGGGTTGTACTACGACCTCGTGGAGTTCGAGCAGTACATCCACAAGAACCAGACGCCCAACACGCCGGCGCTGTCGCTCTTGTACGCCACGGCGGTGCAGGGTGGTTACATCGCGCGCGAAACGATCGAGCGCCGGTGGGAGCGTCACACGCAAATGGCGGAGCATACGCACAGCTGGGTGCACGAGCTGCGGCAGCGGGTGGGCGAGCCGTTCGGCATTTACGCGCCCGATGACCATCGCAGCCATACCGTGACCGCGGTGACGGTGCCGCCCGTGCTCACCGGCGACGCGATCGTGAAGGCCGTCGCGAAACGCGGCTTCGTCATTGGCGGTGGGTACGGGAAACTCAAGAACAGCACATTCCGCATTGGCCACATGGGTGACCACACGATGGAAGGGTTGGAAGCGGTCCTCGAGGCGACGGCGGAAGGGATCGAGGAGTTGTTGGGGTAAAGACCGATAGGTGCGGGAACCTGCTATTCTACGGTCAACCCTAGAGACCGCACGCAGAGAGATGATGCTCGACGACTCCCGCTGGATCCCCCGCCTCGACCCGGCCCGATTGGCCGTGTTGCCCCCTGCCCCGCCCATCGACGCGCCGGACCTGGCCGACCGGGTCCGCGGCATGCTGCTGTGCGTGGCTATTGGCGACTCGCTGGGGAATCGCACGGAGAACATGCTCCCCACCGAGCGCGATCTCGAACACGGGCGCATTACCACCTACCTGCCCACGCGCTACGCGGGCGGCGCGCGCGCCGGCACGCCGAGCGACGACACGCAGCTTACCTGTCGCGCCATCGAACAGCTGCTTGCCGACGGGACGCTCGATCCCGATGAACTCGCGTTCCGCATTGCCAACGACCGCATCTTCGGCATTGGCCGCGCGACGCGTGACTTTTGCGATGCGCTGCGCACCGGTGTGCCCTGGTGGGAAGCCACGCAGCAGAGTGCCGGCAACGGCGCCATCATGCGTATTGCGCCCACCGTGCTGCCGCATCTGCACAAGGGTGGTACGCAGCTCTGGATCGACGCCGCCATCAGTGCCGCGGTCACGCACAACGACTCGCTCGCGATTGCCAGCAGCGTGGCGTGGGTGGCGTTGTTGTGGCGCTTGCTCAACGGCGACCTCCCCGAGACGCCCGCTGAGTGGCTGGAGACGTACACGGAAGTGCTCCGCGTACTCGACAGCGATCAGGAGTACGACACTCGCGTGACGCTGGGCCCGTTGCACGAGTGGCGCGGCAGTCTGTCGCAGCTGCTCGATGCGCAGGTGAAGAGCGCCATCGCGCGCCGCGCGACTGTGCGCAGCACCGGCCCCATTTGGAACAGCGGCGCCTTTTTGCTGGAGACGATGCCCACGGTGCTGCACATCGTGGCACAGCACGGCCACGACCCGCGTGAAGCGATGCTGGTGGCAGTGAACGACACGCGCGACAACGATACCATCGCCGCCATCGTTGGCGCCGCGATGGGCGCCGCGCACGGCACGTCGTGGATTCCCACCGATTGGCGCGACGGACTGCTGGGGCGCGTGAACGGCGACGATGACGGCCGGCTGTTCACATTGATCGATGAAGCGGTGGAGCGGTTTGTGGGGTAACTACGGCAGCGAGTGCTGCCGCTACTTCGTCATCGCATCCAGCACGCGCTTCGCCAGATCCTTGTCGTAATCCACCACGTTCTTCTTCGCGGTCACTTCCACCGCGGCGACACTCTCGCTCGAACGCTTCACCTCGACGGTGATTTCCTGTTCGCCGAGCGTGCCCACCAACCGACGCAGGTCGCCGCTGTTCTCTGTCGCGCGGCCGGTCTCCGTTATCTGCAACGTGCCGAACGCGCGCACCGCCTGGTCGAACACCACGGGGACCGTCCCCTCGATGTTCGCGGTCGCCCCGCGATTGGTGTACGCCACGGCGGCACCGGCGCCGGCGCCGGCGGCAACGAGAAAGCAGCCACTGCTGGTCACGGTGGCCGCGGCGAGCGCAACCGTAGCAAAAAGGCGGGTGGAACGGGGCATGGTCAGAAGCCTGATTTAGGGCGTAATTGGGCGATCATGTTGGCACGGTGACGACGTTGCACGAACCGTGCTCCTCGCCTCGAAGGTCGCGCTATCCACCTGCATTCCCCGACACCCATGAACGGTCTCGACTTTGCCGGCCAACTCGTTGTCATCACCGGCGTCGGCCGAGCCGGCCAAGTGGGTGAAGCCATTGCCCTCGGCTTCGCCCAGCGCGGCGCCTCCCTGGCGCTGCTCGATCTGTCGCTCGATCAGGTCACGGCGCGCGCCGAGGCACTCACCTCGGCAGGATTCGCCAACGTCTCGGCACACGCCGCCAACCTCGCCGATCCCGCCAGCGCCGTCAGCGCGGCGGCCGAGGTCATCTGGGCGCACCGCGCCGAAGGCGTGAAAGGGGTGCGGGCCGTGGTCTGCGTGGCTGGCGGTTTCGGCATGACGGGCCCGCTCGACGAGGCCGACCCCGAGGCGTGGGCCAAGCAGTTCACCATCAACCTCTCCACCGCCTTCGCCACCACCCGTGCCTTTCTCCCCGCCGTGCGCGACGCGAAGGGGAGCTTCGTCTTCTTCGGCTCGGTGGCCGCAACCGCCGGCGGTAACCCGTCGGGAATGGCCGCCTACGCCGCCGCCAAAAGCGGGGTGCTCACCCTCATGCGCACCCTCTCACTCGACGAAAAGGCACACGGCGTCCGTGCCAATGCCGTCGCCCCCACCGCCATCCGCACCGCCAGCAACGTGGCCGACATGGGCGACAAGACCGAGTACGTAGAGCGCGAGTCTGTCGCCGACGTGGTGGCGTTCCTGGCTAGTCCGCTCGCCCGGAACGTGAGCGGGCAGGTGATCACGTTGGCGTGAGTAGCGGGCATACCTACCGCCGTGCGGTGGAGCCGCAGTTTATCTGCTTGTATTAAACTCTGCGCATAACACAAGACGATTTAGTCATTTATATTACATTCTGCTTATCACACAAAGTCAATTTTGAGCGGTATTATGCGGAGGTAGCAATGCAGCAGCTTCAGGAAGGAAGAGCTGGCCGTTACGTGAGCCAGCCCACTGGGTACCGTGCGTTCGTTCCAGCCCCGCTCCCTCCGGTCCCGCCAATCAGGCTGGACGGGGATCTGCCCGTGCTTCTTTCGGCCGCTGATCGTGCGCTGGGCAGACTCGACGGGTCTATCCTGACTCTCCCAAACCCTGATCTGCTCGTCTTCGGGTACGTTCGGCGCGAGGCCGTACTTTCGAGCCAGATCGAAGGCACGCAAAGCTCTCTGCAGGACCTGCTACGCGCTGAAGCCGAGCTGTTGGACGAATTGCTGCCGCGCGACGTAGATGAGGTCATCAACTATGTCCGCGCGATGAATGTCGGGCTGCAGCGCCTCCGCGAGCTTCCCGTTTCAACGCGTCTCATCAAGGAGATTCACACCATCCTGCTCGAGGGAGTGCGCGGTGGTCGCTTGCAGCCCGGCGAACTCCGGACGAGCCAGAACTGGATTGGCCCCGGTGGCGCGCCACTTTCACGAGCGACCTTCGTGCCGCCACCGCCGCACGAGGTACCACCGGCGTTGGGACATCTCGAGCAGTTTTTGCACGCCACAGACGCGATTCCTCCACTCGTGCGCATCGCGCTGGCGCATGTGCAGTTTGAGACCATTCATCCCTTTCTTGATGGGAATGGTCGCATTGGCCGACTGCTCATTTCGTTCCTGCTTGTTGAGATGCAGATCCTGCAGAAGCCGGTGCTCTATCTTTCGCATTACCTCAAGGCACACCGCGCAGAGTATTACGATCGACTTCAGGCGGTGCGTGATCACGGTGACTGGGAAGGGTGGTTGGCCTTCTTCCTGCGCGGTGTTATCGAAGTGGCCACCGATGCCGCCGATGTCGCGCGGCGTATCGTGCAACTCCGGGAAGCGCATCGCGCGCTTATCACGGAACAGACCGGTCGCGCCGCTGCGAACGGGCACCGCCTTCTCGAAGCGCTGTTCACCAAGCCGATCGTCACCATTGCCAACGTGATGGAGATAACGGGGGCGCAGTTTGTGTCGGCCAACAATCTGGTCGCCAAATTGACAAAGACCGGCATCCTCGAAGAAATGACCGGCTTTTCAAGAAATCGTCGCTTTCGATACGCGCCCTACATCGCGCTGCTCATTGACGAGAACTAACCGTGACCACCCCCATGTCCGTCCCTTCGCTCCACGACATCCGCGCCGCGCGCACCCGGCTGGGTACGCGCGTGGTCACCACCCCCGTGCGCGAACTGGTCGACGACGCCGTCGCCGCCCGGCTCGCGCCGCACACGCGCGTGTGGCTCAAGGAAGAGCTCTTTCAGCGCACGGGCAGCTTCAAGCCACGCGGCGCACTCACCGTGATGCTCGACCTCACCGCGGACGAACTCGCGCGCGGCGTCACCGGTGTGTCGGCCGGCAACCACGCCATCTCGCTCGGCTACTGCGCGCGCGAACTCGGCACCACCGCGACCGTCGTCATGCCGCGCACGGCCAATCCCTATCGCATTGCGCTCTGCAAAGAACTGGGCGCGACGGTGGAGCTGGTGGACACGGTGCACGATGCCTTCACCCGCGTCCACGAGATCGTCGCCACCCAAGGGCGCACCTTCGTGCACCCTTACGAAGGGCCGCGCACCGCACTCGGCACGGCCACCGTGGGGCTCGAGTTCGTCGAGCAGCTACAACACGAAGGCGCCCAGCTCGACGCCGTCATCGTGGCCGCCGGTGGCGGTGGACTCACGGGCGGGGTGGCGTGCGCGGTCAAGCAGCTCTCGCCACACACTGCCGTCTATGTGGTCGAGCCCGAAGGCGCCGACACCATGTACCGCAGCTTCGCCGCCGGATCGCCGCAGAGCATCGACAAAGTGCGCACCATCGCCGACTCACTCGGCGCCCCACGCTGCGAGCCCTACTCGTACGCGCTCAACCGGCAGTTCGTCGATGACGTCGTGCTCGTGACCGACGACCAAATCCGCGACGCCATGCGCCTCACCTTCCGCGCCGCCAAGCTCGTGACCGAGCCCGCCGGCTCGGCGGCGCTGGCGGCATTGCTGTATCCGTTGCGCGACCAGCTGGCCGGCAAAACCGTGGGGCTCGTCGTGTGCGGTGGCAACATCGACGCGACTACCTTCGGTGCGCTTATCGGAACGCCGTTCTAGCTTTCCGCTGCCCCCCCTGCGCTCACCCACGCCATCATCATGGATCGCAACGCCCCCTGCCCCTGCGGCTCCGGCAAGAAGTTCAAGAAGTGCCACGGCGCCGCCGTGCCCCCTGAAGTGGCGGCGCTTCCGCCGGACGTACGCGCCGAATGGCAGCGCGCCGAAGTGCTGCTGCAGCGGCAAAAGCGGGTGGGCCAGGAGATCCTGGATTGGGCCACGAAAAAGATGGGCGGTGACTGGATAGACGGGGCGCTCGACGCGTGGGGGATCGCGCGCGAAGACGACCTGAGCGACCTCGAAGGGGACATCTACATCGGCTGGGTGCTGTTCTCGTACGTCCCGGGCAAGCTTGGCAAACCCGTCGCCGCCGCATGGCTGGACGACGCGGGCAAGCGCGCCACCGCCGACGACCAGGCGTTCGTCACGGCCGGACTTGGCCTCCGCATGGGAATCTGGGAAGCCGAAACCGTCGAGGAAGGGGTAGGCACCACGGTCACGGACAAGCTCACGGGCCGCACAGTGTTCGTACACGAACCAGATCTGACACACATGCTGTCGCCCTCTGAGTTCGTGTGTGCCTACGTGCTGGAAAGTGATGGCATCCACGTGTTCGCAGGGATGCACGAAGACACGCTCATTCGGCAGGACGGCATGCAGTTCGTGTCGGAACTACTGGCAGAAGCGGGTAGCGATCCGGTGCCCGACGCCGTGCTCACCGACGCTGCGTGGCAGGCCCGCACCGCACGGCGATGGCATACGCTGGCCGATACGCTCTACGCCGACGACGCTGACCCGATGGATGAACTCCCCGACGAACCACAAAACGAGGTGCGCTGATGAACCGCAGAGATTTCGTCGCCACTGGTGGCACCTTCGCCGCCGCCGCCGCATTGCCCACCTTCGCCCAATCGCTTCCAGCCGAGCCCGCCCCGCACATGACCGACTCCAACCTGGCTGCCCCCGACGCCCGCGCCACGCGCAAGATTCTCATCGCCGGCGGCGGCTTTCGCACGAAGTTCATTGGCTACATGGCGCAGCTCACCGGCAAGACTCGGCCGCGCATCTGCTATCTGCCCACGGCCAGCGCGGACAGCCCCGCCGGCTCGCTGGCGTTCTATCAGTCGTGTGCGCCGCTGAATGTCGAGCCGTTCGTGCAGAACAGCTTCATCGAAAGCCTGTCGCAAACGCAGGGGTGGGATGAAGTCCTGCTCAGCATGGACGCGATCGTCGTGAGCGGCGGCAACACCCTCAATCAGCAGGCCATCTGGAAGGCGCAGGGGATCGACGTCATTCTCCGCCAGGCGTGGGATCGCGGCATCGTCCTTGGCGGCGCCAGCGCCGGCTCACTCTGCTGGTTCGACGAAGGCACCACCGACTCGCGCCCCAAGGCGCTCTCCATCGTGAAGTGCATGGGCTTCCTCAAGGGCAGCCACTCGCCGCATTACGACGCCGAAGCCGGACGTCGTCCGCTGTACCAGAAGCTCATCGGCAGCGGCGAGATGCAGCCGGGATACGCGTGCGACAACGACGCGGGGCTCTACTTCGAAGACAACACCATCAAGCGGGTCGTTGCCACACGCGCGGGCGCGAAGTGCTATCACGTGAAGCTGGTGAACGGCAAAGTCGTCGAGGAGACGATGGAACCGGAGATGCTCTGACGGTTCTGAGCACCGCACAATGGCAGGCGCGCGCGGCGGAACACTATGATCGTGTGCAGCCGTGGGCGCGTCCGCGGCGTGAACGTCGGGCGCGCGGCGAAGCGCATCCGGTGTACGACTTCCTCTTCCAGTACTACCCGTACTCGGCGGGGCAGCTCGAGACGTGGCACCCGGCGCCGCACGAGGCGCTCGAAGACAGCGCACCGGCGCGCGAACGCTTCAACGCGCCCGTGTACGTGGCTGCCAACGGCGTCATTCAGCGCGACCTCCGCGCCATGTCGCACGACGTGCGCACCAAACTCTCCGGCGTGCGCGAGATGCTCCTCGCCACCCGCGAGCGCGCCCCCAACTTCGGCTGCTTCGGCATGCACGAGTGGGCCATGGTGTACCGTGGCCACGACATCCGTCACGCGCACATCGCGCCGCTGCGACTGCCGCAACATGAAGTCGACGCGCTGGTGGAAAGCCGGCCGGTGGCGTGCAGCCACTTCGACGCCTTCCGCTTTTTTGCCCCCGAGGCCAAGCCGCTCAATCGCTTGCCGCTCGCATATGCCACGCGCTACGACCGCGAACAGCCCGGGTGCATTCACGCCAATATGGACCTCTATCGCTGGGCATTCGGCGCGATGCCGTGGATAGGGAGTGACCTGCTCTTTGCGTGCTTCACGTTGGCGTCCGACCTCCGCGTGCTAGACATGGAAGCCGGCCCGTACGACCTGCGGGCCATGGGATTCGAGCCCGTGCGCATTGAAACCGCCGAAGGGCGCGACGAATACCAGCGTCGTCAGCAGGCGTTCGCGGAGCGGGCCGCTCCGTTACGCGACGAGTTGATCGACTGCCTCGGCGCGTGCTGTTGAGGCGTCGGCGCTGGTAAACGGCTTCCCCTCAGCCAAAGACAAGCCGCAGAGAAAATATAGGGAGTTGAAGCGGGCGCACTCGTCATGCAAGGGCGCCCGCTCTGCCACCTAGTCTCGGCGGTTCAGTTTATCCTCTCGCCAGCGTCGGTATACAATCACCAGAAAAATGCCGCCTGAGGTTAGTGCGGTGATCTGCGCGACGATCAGTGGCCACCCTGTGCGGGCGAATCCGGCGTACCGCGTGATTGCGAAGGCAGCGTTGCCCAAAACTGCAACCGCCATGAGAGAGGTCGGGAATCCGTCGCCTTTTCCTTTCGCCAACAGGTAGACGATGAAGCCGAAGCCGCCGAGAATAGCTCCGAAAAGGCCGAGACTTGAAAAGAACGAGTCGATCATCTGTCTCCTCTATCCCACTACGCGGCGACTGAACAGCGAAGAGTACCGGTCAGCTCAGAATCATAGGGCAGCGCCACCTGACTGGCCGGTCCTCCATTGCGCCGGTTAAAGCGACACTCTGTCGCTTTGTACACAGCGTATGCTGCAACGGCTGCTCCGATGTAGGCACTGTAGGTCAGGAGAGCGACTCCCATACCTTTCAGCGTCGCGGCCGTTCCGGCCGCCAGATGGCCATTAAGCGCGGTCTGCGAGGCTACCGCGCCTCCGATTGACATCACCAATGCCGAAGTGGCCTGAAGGCCTTGGTAGATGCAGTTTTCGTCGGCAGTATTGCTGACACTCTGAAAGAAGAACTCGAACGTGCTGTGTAACGGTCCGCGTCCCGCTGAAGTCTGAGTACTTAGCCATGCTTCGAAAGAAGCTTGCGCCTGAGACTCGGCTTCAAGCATTGCACTAACGCCGCTTTCGAGAACGATCATCGCGACAATTGCTTGTTCGATCTGTGCGGGCGAAGCAGCTTGGGGATGATCATGAGGCACCTCCTCCATTGCATCGTCAGGAAACTCAACGGGGAGAAAATTCGGCGGAAGCTCCGTGGAGATGGATGCGTCGGGTCGAATGTGATCGTAGCCGAGAGACTGCTTGGTCGAAGTGATGGGTCCTAGACTTGTGGACGACCCGTCCAAGTTCCCGGAAGCAAGCGCGCGTGCGGAAATCGGAGTGCCGTGGACTCGCACGACTGGTTTTCCTAGGTAACTGTAGGTACGCAGCTCCTGCATGCCGGCATCGGTGAATACCCATGCACTATTCTTGGCGATCGGCAATGAGCTTAGGACGTCGAGAACCTCGCTGGGGGTTCGTTGCTCGGTCACGAGAAGAACCGTGTTGAGGAGCCTGTGATCACTTGTCTGCGAGCTCGCCTTTATGGCTGCCCGAACCTCGTTGGTGATTCGTGGCATATCGGCGATGAGGCGCCGGGCACTTCTTGCTTCTGACGGGTGGTCCTTAGGATCCCTTCGGAGTACACCAACGACCTTCCCCGTGGCGTCCAGCCTTTCGACGGTTCCGCCGGGGAGAGCACGAACGCGCGGTTCTCTTTCCGAGCGACTTGTCAGTTCGGAAAGCGGGGGGGGGGGTGACACTACTGCTTTCATCGGCGCAAGCTGACAAAAGACAGATGCCGATGGCCGCAGTTAGACGGTGACGCATACGATATTCCTCAAAAATATGATGATTTATTTCGCGGCGTAATTTTCCGCGAGGCGATGATATCGGTTCAAGCGCCGTTGTGCAACACAGCGTTACATGAGCGTTTTTTTGACTGGAATCAATGGATTAGACCCCGAGTATTACCGGTGTACTCGACGGCCTGCACCGATTACGCGAGGCGAACAGACGGACTAAGAAAACTCGATTACCCTCGCACCGCAGAACCTGTTGCTCTTTCGGCAAGTTGCACTGACGGCGTTCGACTCCTTGGCTAACCGACCGCGATCGGTCTCGGCGTTACGGTCGATGTGGAGTCGCCAATAGGGGTTGCACTGGCGCATCCTCCCTCGCCTCATCAACTTCCCCGCCGTGACTCTCGCCGCTCGCAAGCGTCCCGCCGTGCGCGGAGTGGTCCTCGACCGTTCGCTCGAGGAGCTCCCGCTTTTCCGGCTCAGTGATTCAGCCGATGATGCGCCCGTCTCGTTCACGACCGAGAACGGCGGGCGCTGGCGCGTCATCCCTGCTCCCGGCGATCGGCTCCCGGGCACGTTCGACCAGGATGTCTACGTCGAACTGCTGCACCGCTATCACGAGGCCGGCTCGCCCGCTGACGGCGCGGTGACGTTCACCCTGCACTCGTTCCTGCGCTCCATGGGACGACGGGCCGACGGGCGCACCTACGAGCAGCTCCGCGCCGCCCTTACCCGCCTCGAGCGCACGACCCTCGAGAGCACCGAAGGGGCGTACTGGTCGGCACCCACGGGCCCGGCCGATATCAGCTTCACCGTGCTGAGCACCGTGTCGGTCCAGCGTCGGCGCGTGGCCGACCGTGAGCAGCTCCACCTGTTCGGCAATTTGGCCGCGGGCGAACCAGGTGACGCCCGGGTGACGCTGTCGGCCACGTTGCGCGCCAACCTCGCTGCCCGTCACGTCATTACGCTGTCGGCCGCCCGGTACCACGCCCTGTCCAGCCCCGTCGCCCGTCGACTGTACCGCATTCTCGAAGTCGCCCGGTCCGACGGGCGCCTGTCCTGGCGCATTACGCTCGAGCGGCTGGCCGAGCAGATGCCGCTCAGCCAGCGGTACCCGAGCCACCTGACCCGCGTCCTGCAGCCGGCGCATGAAATGCTGCTGTCGGCTGGGCTGGTGCGCGACATCGCCATCCGGCAGTACGAGAAGGAATGGCATGTGGACTATGTGCTGGGGTCGCGGCCAAGGGATGAGACCTGAGGTCTGATTGGGAACAGCGGCGGGCTGGCGACGTACGTACATAGTGGTAGTCTTCAGTTCCTCCCTTTCGTGAGACCCGCATGACCCGTAACCGCAAGGCCGTCCTGGCCAGCCTCGTGCTCCTTCCCTTGCTCGCCTCGGGCTTCGCCCTGCAGGCGCGCTCGACACGGGGCGGAGCGCAACTCCTCGACCAGGTGCTGACCTTCGTCGCCCTCCGGTACGTGGACACCCTCGACGCGCAGATGCTGTACGAAAAGGCCGCGCGCGGGCTCGTGAAGGAACTCAACGATCCCTACACCGAGCTCTTCACCCCCAAGCAGCTCGAAGAGTTTTCGCGCAACACCAACGGTCGCTACGCCGGTATCGGCATGGAGATCGTGAAGGTGGGCGACTACGTGACGGTGAACAAAGTCTTCCCCGGCTCCCCCGCAGAACAGGGCGGCGTGCTGGAAGGGGACAAGATTGCCCTCGTCGACACCACCAGCGCGCGCGGCTTCAGCACGCAGCAGGTACAGAACAAGCTCCTCGGCCCCATCGGCACGCCGGTCACGGTGCAGTTCCTGCGCATCGGCGTGGCGCAGCCCGTCAAACTCAGCTTCAAGCGCGCGGAAATTCATGTCCCGGCGGTGCGCTACAGCATGATGCTCGACGAACGGACCGGCTACATCCCGCTGGAACGCTTCTCCGAGCAGACCACCGAAGACATCGCGAATGCCGTCATCGCGCTCGGCAAAAAGGGCGCGAAGGGGTTCATCATCGACCTGCGCGGTAACCCGGGCGGTATCCTCGAAGAGGCGTTCTCCATGTCCAACCTGTTCCTCCCCAAGGGCAAGGAGCTGTTGTCGGTGCGTGGACGCGCGGAGTTCCAGAAGTTCGTGTCGCAACAGGATCCGCTCGCGCCCGCCATTCCGCTCGTCGTGATGGTCGACGGCGGTTCGGCGTCTGCGTCGGAGATCGTGGCCGGCGCGCTCCAGGACTACGATCGCGCGCTGGTCGTGGGCACGACGAGCTTCGGCAAAGGACTCGTGCAGAGCGTGTACAACCTCGATGGTGGCTATGCACTCAAGATCACGACGGGCAAGTGGTACACGCCGTCGGGGCGCTCCATTCAGAAGGATCGCAAGATCAACGCGGAAGGGCAGTTCGTCGAAGTCATGCCCGACAGCCTCGAGACCGACTCGGTGCGCAAGGCGCGTCCGGTGTTCAAGTCGGCCAGCGGCCGCACCGTCTACGGCGGCGGTGCCATCACCCCCGACGTGATCGTGCAGTCGGATACGCTCTCGACCGCCGAGCAGCAGCTCCGCCGTGCGCTGCTGCCGGTGTACGGCAAGTATCTCGCACACGTGGCCGCTGTCGCTGAGCAGCAGAAGGGGAAGGTCGCGCCCAACTTCGAAGTGCAGCCGGCGTGGCGTGACGAAGTGTACCGCCGCCTCATTGCCGACACGGTCAAGTTGGACAAGGCCGTGTGGGACGCCGGCTCGAGCGATGTCGACCGGAGCATCGAAGACCGCGTGGCCAAGATCGCCTTCGGAGATACACTTGTGCGCCGCCGCAGCCTGAAGGACGACAACCAGCTGCGCCGCGCCATGGAAATCATGCGCCAGGGCAACACCCAGAAGGATCTCTTCACCGCCGCCGCCAGCACGCCGACCGCCAAGCCGGGTGTGGCGCGCCGGAGCGGCATGTAACGCGCGGGATGGTTCGACACGTATCGCAAACGGGCCGCCAATCATTGGCGGCCCGTTTTGTCTTTCGTCACCCCAGCGGCAGTCGGTCCCGGTAACTCCGCATGACCGGGAGCGCCACATCGGTGCGCAGCCGCAGTTCGTATTCTCCCGTGCTGAGCTGCACCAGCTCCTGCACCCGGTCGAGCGGTACGATGTACGACCGGTGAATGCGTGCAAACCGGAGCGGATCCAGGTTCTGCTCGAGCTTCTGCATGGTCGTGCGCACCAGGTGCGTCTCGCGCCCCACATGCAGGCGCACATAGTTGCCATCCGCTTCGAACCAGTCGACCTCATCGATCTTCACGAAGCGGGTGCGCCGCCCCACGGTGACAGCGAAATGCACCAGCGACGTTGGCGTATCGCGGTGTCCCGCGACCCCGCGCACGAGGCGGGCCAGTTCCGCCCGGATTTCCTCGTCGAACAGCGGCTGCGCGGTCGCTCGCGATTCCATCGCTTCCAAGGCACGGCCAACGGATTCCGTGAGACGCTCGACCCGCACCGGCTTGACCAGAAAATCGGTGGCCCGGGCATCGAAGGCCCGTACAGCGGCGTCGGCGTGCGCCGTGACGAACACCACGAACGGCCG
Organism: Gemmatimonadaceae bacterium; assembly: GCA_947457545.1. Lineage (GTDB taxonomy): Bacteria > Gemmatimonadota > Gemmatimonadetes > Gemmatimonadales > Gemmatimonadaceae > Gemmatimonas. The sequence goes on along the minus strand of CANGXD010000011.1, from coordinate 2,299 downwards.
GAGCTCCGGGGGCAGGTCCTGCAAGAGCGCGAAACCGTCTTCGCCCGGCATCGACACGTCGAGAAACAACAACGTGGGCTTGAGCGCCGGCAACTGCAGGCGTGCCGTGGGGACATCGGCGGCTTCACCGACCACCTGCACGCGACTGTCCTGCGATAGCAGTCGTTTGAGACGCTGGCGCGCGAGTGATTCGTCATCGACGATCATTGCCCGCAGCACCGGCGACGTGTGCATCACGCTCATGCGTTCTCCATCGGAAAACGCAGCACGGCGCGCGCACCGCCTCCGGGAAGTGTCATGAGGTCTGCGGTCGCGACCTCTCCATAGAGCGCCGCCAGTCGCCCCCGCACATTCCGCAGGCCGGTGCCGGTCCCGCGATGCGCCGAGCCGCCGGGACCCGGGCCGTCATCGTCGACCTCCACCTCCACCATGCCCGCGTTGGCGCGAATAGTGATGTGCAGCTGGGACGCGCCGACGCGGCCCTCGATGCCGTGTACCACCGCATTCTCTACCAGCGGTTGCAGCAACATGGGCGGAATACGCGCCGTCATCACCGACGGCTCGATATGGGACGTGACCTGCAAGCGGTCATCGAATCGCATGCGTTGTATCGCCAGGTAGTCGTCGAGCAATTGCAGCTCCTCCGCCAAGGGGACCGTGCGTTGCCGACTCGTCGTGAGCGTCGCCTGCAGCAGCGACGACAGATGCAACAGCATCGCCTCCGCCCGCGCCGGATCGTGGTGCACCAGTTCCGCGAGATTGTTCAGCGCGTTGAACAAAAAGTGCGGCTGCAATTCGGCGGCAAGCGCATTAAGCCGAGCTTCGAGCGTCAGCCGCTGCAGTTCGGCGTTGCGCTGCTCCAGGTCACGTGCGCCATGCAAGCGCCGCAACACCAGATACGCAATCGATACCCCGAACACGGCGCAGGCCGCCCAGAACAGTTGCTCCGGGTAACCCGGCGCCATGACGGCCAATACTTCGGGGCGTACACCGAAGGCATCGCCGGCAAAACGCAGCGCCATTGTGGAGATCGACGACGACACGAACAGCAGCAGCGCGGCAGCCAGTGCACGTAGCACCGCATGACGCACATGCTTCGCACCCCCTAAGGGAAACCGGTCGTACCACGCGAAGAGTGGCACGGGAAGCCACGCCAGCGACACGAAGTCCACGGCAACGAGCCCAAAGGCCTGCTGCCACGAGTACGGGCTGTTGTCCCGGTTGAGGACCGCGACAATCCACCCCACCGTGAGCAACTCGGCGAAGATCCCCACCGCCAGCAGTGTGAGCAGCTCACCCTGTGAGATGCGCGACAACACGGTCCGCGGGCGCGCGGGTGCAGCGTTCGGCCCGTACTCGAGAGGTAAGGTCACACCAGGCCCTCGGTGTTCATGGGTCCGTGTGACGTCGCGTGATGCAACGCCTGTCCGGAAGGGGAGAGAGACCGGCCGCTGACCCGCTGCCGTACACCATCGAGCAGCGCGTACACGACCGGAACAACCAGTAACGTGAGCGCAGTGCTGGTGACCGTTCCACCGATCACCGCCACACCCAACGGCGCCCGGAACATCGCGCCTTCACCGCTGCCAATCGCGACCGGCACCATACCGGCGACCAGCGCGACGGTGGTCATCACGATCGGTCGCAGGCGCGTCGCTCCTGATTCCACCAAGGCGTCCGTCAGCGTCCATCCTCCTTCGCGTAGTTGCTTGGCATAGTCCAGCAGTAGAATGGCGTTCTTCGCCACCACACCGCACAGCAGAATCACACCGATGAGTGACATGATGTTGATGGTCATGCCGGTCATCCACAAGGCACCTACGACGCCAACCGCCGAGAGGGGCAACGAGGTGAGAATGGCCAACGGCTCGATCCACGAATTGAACTGCAGCACGAGCACGAAATACATCCCCACCACGGCCGCGACGAGCGCCAGCAGAATATTGCTGAACACTTCCTGCTGGTCCTTCACGTCGCCGGCGTAGGCCACCGTGACTCCGGGCGGGAGCGACATGGATGACAGCACTCGATCGATGCCGCTCGCCACATCTCCCAGCGGGCGCCCCAGAACGTTCGCCGTGAGGGTAACGGTCGCGGCCCCGTCTTCATGTTCGATCTTGGTGGGGGCGCTGACCGCGGTGGCCGTCGCCACCTGCGCGAAGGGCACGGCCTGCAGACGTGCATCCGGACCTGGCACCTGCAACGGCAGCGCGCCGAGATCGGCCACAGACTGACGCTGCGCCGCTGGCAGCTGGACGCGCACCTTCCGGAGCTCCCCGTCATCGTCGAGCCAGCGACC